>DATBIK010000019.1:0-20961 GCA_036556985.1 Candidatus Limnocylindria bacterium
GAGCCGCTCGGCGATCTCCCAGTGCGGCGGGGCGTCGCCTCCCGGACGCGGGTCGCCCCAGCTGCGGACGACCGGGTTGTCGTCCGCGCTCCGCCCGTCCGGGACCGATGCGTCCGGCAGGTTCGGGACGAGCAGCAGGTCCGCCTCGATGGCCGCCTCGAGCTCGCCCAGCTCGCCGGTGAGCGCGTCGATCCGCGTCGAGAGCTCGGCCAGGCGCGCCTTCAGCGCCTCGCCCTCCCCCCGGCGGCCGTCGCGCATGAGCGCGCCGAGCTCCTTGTTGCCGGCGTTGCGCTCGGCGCGCAGCGCGTTCGCCTCGGCCTCGACCGCGCGGCGCCGCTCGTCGGCGGCCAGGATGCGGTCGACGGGCTCGGTCGGCTCGCCCTTGCGCGCCACGGCGCGCTTCACGGCCTCGGCGTCGTCACGAATGCGCTGGAGCCCGATCATGCGGGCAGGGTATCGGCCCCGGCGGCCTCGCGAAGGCGCTCAACGACGAAGCCGGGCTCCAGGCTGGCGAGCAGCCAGCCGGCGCGCGGCCCGTGCGGCTGGCCGAGTAAGGCGGCGTACAGCGCGGCGAAGGCACGACCGGCGGGCAGGTCCGCCGCGCGGGCGGCGTCGAAGATCGCCGCCTGGAGCGCCTCGCCGTTCCAGGCGCCGGCGGGCAGCTGGGCCACGCTGTCGGCCAGGGCGGCGAGGACGCCGCGCTGGACCGGGTCGAGCCGGCGGGCGGCTGCCGGCAGGGCGCGTTGGACGCTGATTCGCACGCGGTCCGGCGCGTATTGGGCGAGCCAGGCCCGCGCAGCGGCGACGCGCTCCTCGAGGAGCTCCGCCTCGCGCGGCGCGAGCGGGCCGCCCTTCTCGGCCTCGACCCGCGCGCGGAGGTCGACGCCGGGCACCTGGCTCAGCAGGGCGAGGTGGGCGAAGGCCGGTCGGTAGGCGGCCCCCTCGGCGGCCGGGTCGGCCTGCGGGTCGAGCAGCGCGGCGGCGAACAGGCGCTCCGGCTCTGGCGGCACTTCGCCCTTCACCGGCAGGCCGGCGCTGGCGGCCGCCACGCGGTCGAACTCGTCGAACAGGCGCGGGATCGCATCGGTCCCGTCCGGGTCAAAGTCGATGGCCTGGTTCGGCCGCGGACGCAGGAAGAGGAAGCGCAGCTGCTCGGGCGGCACGACCTCGGCGATGTGATGCGCGGCCGCCCCTCGCCCCTTCGAAGTGGACATCTTCTTCCCGCCGATGTTCAGGAACTCGTACGGCACGTTGAGGGGCGGCTCGCGCTCGAACACCTCGCGGGCGATCGCGTCCGAGCGGTCGCGCGAGCCGCCGGCCGTGGCGAGGTCCTTGCCGCAGGGCTCGATCGTCACCCCGAAGTGGCTCCACTGCGCCGCCCACTCCAGGTTCCACGGCAGCTTGGCCGCGCCGCCGAACGGCGCCACGCGGCCACGGAATCCACAGCCGGTGGCCCACGTCACGAGGTCGGGCAGGCATTCGACCGCCACCGTACCGCCGTCCCAGTCGCGGGCCAGGGTGGTGCCCACCCTCCCGCAGCTCGGGCAGATGACGTGGACCGGGAGCCAGCCTTCGGGTCGCTCCACGCGGCTGACGCGGCGGTAGATGTCGCGCACCGTCGCGGCCCGGTCGAGCGCCACGCGGAGGTATCGGTCCATGTCGCCGGCGGCATACAGCTCGCTCATCCAGTAGTAGCGGTCGGGGTGGATGCCGAGCCGGGCGAAGGTGTCGATGAACAGCCCCGCGAAGTGCCGCGCGTACGACGCGTGCCCGTCGTCCACAGGGTCCGGCACGTGGGCGAGCGGCATGCCCATGGCACGCTCGACGGCATCGGGGGTGAGCAGCGCCTGGGCGTCCATGGGGTCGAGGTCGTCGACCCCGTACAGGAGCGTGGTCTCCAGCCCACGGGCACGGAGCGCACGGACGATGACGTCCAGGATCACCGGCCCCCGCAGCGAGCCGACGTGGACGGTGCCCGACGGGGTCTTCGAGTCGTTGACGACCTGGGGCCCGGAGACGCGCTCGGCGAGCTCGTCGGCCCAGAACACGGGGCGGCTAGCTGACGCGGACGACCGTGTAGGAGACCGGCCCGGCCGGGGCCTGGACGGTGACCTTGTCGCCCTTCTTGTGGCCCATGAGCGCGGCACCGACTGGCGACTCGTTGCTGATGCGACCCTCGCGCGGCGACGCCTCGGCGGATCCGACGATGGTGAACGTCTCCTCCCCGTCCGAGCCCTTGATGACCACCTTCGAGCCGATGCCGACCTTGTCGCCGTTGTGGCCCTCGATGACCTCGGCGTTCTTCAGCTGGGCCTCGAGCGTGGCGATGCGGCCCTCCAGGAACGACTGCTCCTGCTTTGCGTCCTCGTACTCGGCGTTCTCGGTGATGTCGCCGTCCAGCTTCGCGTCGTGGATGCGCGCGGCGACGCGCGGCCGCTCCGAGGTGATGAGGTGATTCAGCTCCGCCTTGAGCTTCTCGAGCCCCTCGGCGGTCAGGTAGACGGGCTTGTTGTTCATCGGATCCCTACCCCCCTTCAAGCGTTCTGTTCCCGTTCGCGACGTCAGCCGCAACGGATGCCGTGCCGCGGTGGGGGAACCGCGGTGCGCGGACCGAACGAGGCGAACAAAAAACGCTCCAGGCGAGCTCGCCGCTTCTCGACGATGCCCCTGAAGCTGGCCTCGGCCGCTCCCGGCCTGCCGGCCGCAGGATTGTAGGCGCGAGGGGGGTGGGTGTCAAAGGAATCGGTGCCTATCGGCCCACCAGGACGAGGGTAACGACGAGGGCGGCGAAGCCGATGCGGTAGGCGCTGAACACCGCCACCGAGCGCGATCGGAGCCAGGCCAGCAGGAAGCCGATGGCCAGCATGCCGGCCAGCGCGGCGGCCACGAAGCCGCCGCCGATCGCCAGCCACTCGGTGGCGGTATGCGCCTCGGCGAGGAGGTCCCGCGAGCCGTAGAGGCCGGCGCCCAGGGTGATCGGCGTGGCGAGCAGGAAGCTGAAGCGCGCCGCGGCCTCGCGGGTGAGGCCCATGGCCAGCCCGGCGGTGATCGTGGCGCCGGAGCGGCTGATGCCCGGCAGCAGGGCGAACGCCTGGCTGAAGCCGACGACGACGGCGGTCGGGACGTTCACGTGGCCGAGGTCGCGCGCGCGGCGTCCCCAGCGGTCCGCCGCGAGGAGGCCGAGGGCGCCGATGACGAGGAAGCCGGCGATCGCCAGCCGCACGGCATCGGTCCCGCCGTGGAGGACCTCGTCCACGAAGTCCTCGCCGACGAAGCCGATGACTGCCGCCGGCACGGTGGCCAGGGCCAGCAGCCAGGCCAGCCGGCGGTCGGGGTCGTCGCCGATGCGCCGCTCGCCGAGGCTTGCGAAGAAGGCGCGCACCAGGCGCACCCAATCGCGCCAGAAGTAGGCGACGAGCGCCGTCAGCGTGCCGAGATGCAGGAACACGTCGAACGCCAGGCTGCCGATCAGCCCGCCCTCCTCCCAGCCGGCGATCCACGGCGCCAGCTCCAGGTGGGCGCTGGAGCTGATCGGGATGAACTCGGTCAGCCCCTGCAGGACGCCGATGAGGATCGCCTGGAAGACGAGGTCCAAGCCGGGCCTAGCGGATGAAGAGCGGGGCCAGCACCAGGGTGATGGTGGCCAGCAGCTTCACGAGGACGTGCAGCGAAGGGCCGGCGGTGTCCTTGAACGGGTCGCCGACCGTGTCGCCCACGACCGCGGCGGCATGCGCCGGGGTGCCCTTGCCGATCACCTCGCCGGCCTCGTCGCGGAGGTGGCCCGCCTCGATGAACTTCTTGGCGTTGTCCCATGCGCCGCCGCCGTTGTTCAGCGTGGTGGCCAGCAACACGCCGGCGATGGTGCCGACCATGAGCAGGCCCGCCACCGCCTGGTAGCCGAGCAGCAGGCCGACGACGACCGGCGTGGCCACCGCCACGAGGCCGGGGGCCACCATCTCGCGCAGCGCGGCGCGGGTGGTGATGTCGACCACGCGGGCGTAGTCCGGGCGCTGGGTGTAGTCCATGATGCCCGGCATCTCGCGGAACTGGCGCCGTACCTCGACGATGATCGACGACGCCGTCTTGCCCACCGCTCGAATGGCGAGCGAGCTGAAGAAGTAGGCCAGCATGGCGCCGATGAGGGCGGCCACGAAGACGCTCACGTCGGCGAGGTTCACCGCCTCGAGCAGCTCCCCACCCCGGTTGCGCTGGATGAGGTTGACCTTGTCGATGTACGCGCTGAACAGCAGGAAGGCGGCAAGGCTCGCCGACGCGATGGCGTAGCCCTTGGTGAGCGCCTTGGTGGTGTTGCCGACCGCATCGAGGCGGTCGGTGATCTCCCGGGCGCCGGCCTCGGAGCGGCTGAACTCGGCCACGCCGCCGGCGTTGTCGGTGATCGGGCCGAAGGTGTCCATGGCCAGGATGTAGGCCGTGGTCATGAGCATGCCCATCGTCGCCACCGCGGTGCCGAAGATGCCGCCCACGTCGTTGCCCTCGGCGTTCGTCAGCCCGGCCTGGCTGCCCAGCCAGTGGCTGGCGATGAGCGCGATGCCGATGCTGACCGCGGTGACGAACGTCGTCTCGAAGCCGACGGCCGTGCCACTGATGATGTTCGTGGCCGGGCCGGTCTTGCTGGCCTCGGCGATCTCGCGCACGGGCCGGAAGGTGCCGGCGGTGTAGTACTGGGTTATGTAGACGAAGACGACGCTCGTGGCCAGGCCCACCAGGCCGGCTCCGAAGAACCAGACCCAGGCCGGCCAGCCGTTCGCGGCGGTCGCGTCGCCGGTGTTCATCATCACGCTGGTGCCGATGAAGAGGCCGACCACCGAGAGCGCGGTGGTGACCCAGTAGCCGCGGTTCAGGATGTTCATCGGGTTCTCGGTCTCGGACCCGCGGATGAAGAACATGGCCACGATGGTGGCGAACAGGCCAAAGGCGCGGACCACGAGCGGGAAGAAGATCCAGCCCTCCGGGTTCGGCCAGCCCGCGGCCTCCGCGATGGTGAAGGCCGCGACGCCCAGGATCATGGCGCCGATGTTCTCGGCGGCGGTGGACTCGAACAGGTCCGCGCCACGGCCGGCGCAGTCGCCGACGTTGTCGCCGACGAGGTCGGCCACAACGCCCGCGTTGCGGGGGTCGTCCTCGGGGATGCCGGCCTCCACCTTGCCGACGAGGTCCGAGCCGACGTCGGCGGCCTTGGTGTAGATGCCGCCGCCGAGCTGCGCGAACAGCGCCACGAAGCTGGCACCGAAGCCGAAGCCGACGATGAGGAAGGGCGCCTCGGCCACGCTGACGTCGCCGATGAGCGTCTCGTAGACGGTGAAGATGCCCCACACGCCGAGCAGGCTGAGCGCGACGACGAGGAAGCCGGACACGGCGCCGCCGCGCATGGCGACCTGCACCGCCTCGACCAGGCTGCGGCGTGCGGCGGCGGCGGTCCGCACGTTGGAGCGGACGCTGATGAACATGCCGATGATGCCCGACGCCATGGAGCAGGCCGCGCCGACGAGGAAGGCGATCGCGGTCATGATCGCGATCGGCGCGCCGGCGAGCTCCCGGACATCGGCCACATCAGGCGTCTCGACGAGGTAGATGACCACGCCGATGATCACCGCGCCGACGAGGGCGAGCATGCCGATCGTCGTGTACTGGCGCTTCACGAAGGCATCCGCGCCCTCGCGGATCGTGTCGGCCACGTCCTGCATCGCCTGCGGACCCTTGTCGCGGCGCAGGACATCCGAGGCGAGGTAGAGCGCGAAAGCGACCGCGGCCAGGCCCGCGATCGGTACCACCCAGATGAGGAGATCGGCGTCCAATTGATCCTCCAGATTGTTGGGGCGGCGGGCCAGGCCCGCCACGGCACGCCCACGCGGGGCAAGGGCTACACACGGAAACGCCGGCGGGAAGATGCAGCAGCGCCCGCCAGCGAGGCGGCGGTATGGTAGCCCCGCGCGCTCGGCGGGGTCAACCGAATCGGCTCAGGGCAGCCAGCGCGGCCGCCAGCCTTCCTCCGCCAGGTGTTCGACGACGCCGGTGGGCGTGTCCAGCAGCCAGATCCCGCTCCCCTGCCGGGTGATGATCGCCGTGCGCACCTCGACGCCGAACGCCACCGAGACGACGTCCGCCGGCTCGCCGAGCAGGAGCGGGCGGCCGGCACCGGGTGCGACCGGATCATCGGCAAGGTAGGCGCGGCCCTCGACGACGAAGAGCAGCCGCTCAGCCGAGACCGACGGCGAGTGCGCCCCCGGTGGCAGGCCCAGGGTGATGAGCCGCGAGCCCGCCCGGGGCAGGTGGACGAGCGCGAGCCGCGCGATCTCGGCCGCGGACACGTAGGGCTCCTCCGGGAGGAGCGGTGGCAGCGGCGCGCCGGGAATGATGGTGCGCGGCTCGCCCTGGGGGATCGTGGTGAAGATCGTCGCCGACGAGTCGGTCAGCCAGGTCGGAGGCGCGGCCGCGACGGCCGCCAGACTGCGAATCTCGTCCTCCTCGAGGTCGAGGATGGCGACCCTGCCCGAGGCGTCGACGAAGGCGATGGCCGTCCCGTCCGGGGACCAGCGCGGCGCGCGCAGGATCGGCGGCCCGTCCGCTGTTGGCGGCGGCGTTGCCGCTGGGCTGCCGTCCGGCAGCTCGATCCGCTCCTCGTCGCCGCCGTCCGCGGCACGCGTCCACAGGCCGGCGCCGGCGCCGCTCTCCGCCTCGGCACGGCCGAAGGCGAAGCGCGTTCCGTCCGGGGCCCAGGCCGGGTCGAACTCGAGGTCGTCGCCGGCGGTCAGCACGGTCCGCCCGCTGCCGTCGGCCGACAGCAGGACGAGGGCGGCACCGTCGCCCAGGACCACGCGGCGCCCATCCGGCGCGACGGCGTAATCGGTCACCGGCGAGAGCTCGGCGCTGATCTGGCGCTGTCCGGTACCGTCCGGGTTCATTGCCCACAGGTTCGCGATGCCGGCACGGTCGCTGAGGAAGACGATCTGGTTGCCGAGGCTCGCGAACGGGGCGCCGGTCGTGAAGCTCCAGGTGACGGCCTCTCCCAGCTGCGAGCCGTCCGCGGCGGCGATCCCGGGCGCCACGCTCACCGCGTACGTCGTGTTCGCGGCCAGCGGCGCGGATGGAGTGAAGCGCAGGATCCGCACCGACGGGTCCGCCAGCCCGGCGGCGCCGGGCGGCGCGACGACCTCGAGGTCGCCCGCCACCGACGGCTCGATCGTGAAGGCGTCGTCCAGGTCCTGGTCCGGGTCGAGGGCGCGGTCGAAGACGACGGCGATCGGACCGGAGACGGCGGCGCCCTCGGTGCCGTCCGCGGGCACCAGTTGCGCGGCCTCGACCGGCGCGCTGGCGGTGTCGAAGGTGAAGGTGAACTCCTGCTGCAGCGGGATGCCGGCGCTGTCGCGGGCATCGGTCCGGATCTCGATCCGGTAGGTGATGCCCTCCGTCAGGCGCTGGGCCGGGACGAGCGTCAGGCGCTCGGCGCTCCAGCGCGCCGCGAAATCGAAAACCGGGTCCACGAAGAGCGCCGACTCGACCGATGCGGTGTCCATCAGCGTGTTGAAGTCGACCGTGATCGTGCTGTCGAGGGGAACGTCCTCGGCACCGTCGACGGGCTCGGTCGCCACCACGGCCGGCGGGCCGACGGTGACGAACGCGAAGGGGGCCGATGGCTCGGCCATCCGGTTGCCGGCCTCGTCCTCCACCCCGGCCCCGACGTGGACGCTGAACTCCGTCTCGAGCGGCAGCCTGTCTTCCGGCGTGAAACGGAGCGTGGCGCCGCTCCAGCTGAACTCCCCGGCGACCGCGGGCTCGATGCGGAAGGCCGACTCGGCTGTCGCCGTGCGCACCGGCTCGCTGAACTCGATCTCGAGCCCGCTGGTGGTGATCGCCACGTGCTCGTCTTCGCTGGCGTGGAGCGTCAGGCGGATCTCCTCCACGAACGGAGGGCGGCCGTCGACGCTCGTCGCGTAGTACAGGATGCCGGCCAGAACCGCCAGCCCGATGCCGATGACCGCCGCGTAGCGGAGGAGGACGGCGCGCATCGCGCCCTAGCGACGACGCAGGCGCGCGGGAAGAAGCTGGAGCTCGTCCCGATATTTCGCGACCGTGCGTCGCGCGATGGCGACCCCCTCTTCTGCCAGCCGGTCGGCGATCTCCTGGTCGGACAGCGGGTGCGCCTGGTCCTCGGCCTCGATCATCTTGCGGATCTGGTCCTTCACGCCGAGAGAGGCGGTGAAGAAGTGGCCGAAGGGCACGACCTCGCCGGTGGGCAGCATCACGTACTTCTCGGCGGTGGCCCGGCTGACCGTGGACTCGTGCATGCCGATCAGGGCGCCAACCTCGGCCCGGGTCAACGGCACGAGGTGCTGGACGCCGTGGCGCAGGTACTCGTGCTGCCGCTCGACGAGGCACTCGGCGATGCGCTGCAGCGTCGCGCGGCGGCGGTTCACGTTGTCGATGAAGAACCGGGCGCGGCCGACGAACTCGCGGACGTGCTGCCGATCGGCCTCGCTGGCCTCCGCGCTGCGCATCCCCGCCGAGAGGCGCGCGTACGTGGGATCGACCCGCAGCGAGAAGCGGCGCGACTCGACCACTTCCACCTGGAGCTCGCCGTCGACGATGCGGATGAGGACGTCGGGCCGCACGATCGAGCGGCTCGACCCGCTCGAGCCGACCGCCGCGCTGAAGGCTGAGGTCGGGTACGGATGCAGGTTGACCTTCACGAACTCCCACGCCGCCAGCACGTCGTCGGAGGTGATCCCCAGCGCCGAGGCGATGGCGGCGAAGCGCCGCTCCCCGAGGTCGTTGAGGTGGTCGCGTACCACGGCCTCGACCGCCTCCGGCACCTCGACCTCGCCTGCCTCGCGCAGGTACGCGATCTGGGCGAGCAGCGATTCGGCGATGTTCCGCGAGCCGACGCCGATCGGCTCGATGCCGCGCATCGCCTCGCGCACGGTCGCCACGTCCGCGACGGTGGTGCCGGTGGCGGCGGCGATCTCCTCGTCGCGATCGGTGAGGAAGCCGTTGTCGTCGAGCGCGCCGATGGCGTAGTCGGCCACCGGGTGGAGCCGGGTCGGCAGCAGCGCGTGGAGGGTCCAGGTCAGGTGCTCGGTGAGCGTGAACTCCGCCTCGGCCCGGGCGATGGGATCGAGCTCGTCGGCGTCCTCGCGCGCGGACCAGTCGGTCTGTCCGCCATCCGCCAGTTCCGCCGGCCCGGAGCCGGCGGCGCCCTTCGGCAGGCACTCGGTGCAATGGCTGCCGGTGATGACCGAACCGCAGATCGGGCAGTTCGACTGCTCGAGCATGTCGAGCGCAGGGTTCTCCTCGAGCTCGGCGGCGATCGCCTCGGTGAGCTGCACCGAGCTCATGGCCAGGATCGAGTTCGCCGCGATCTGCTTCGGTGTGACGCGGACCTGGAGCTGCGGCTGGAGATGCTGGTTGAGCTCGATCGACATGCGTTCCCTTCGGGTCGGGCGCTCTCCGGGCGAGCGCCGGTGGGATGGGACGCAATTATAGGAGGCCGCCCGGATGCCCCCTCCAACGGCCCCTATGCAGGATTCGGACCGGGAAGGACGTTGATCCGGCGGACGGTGGAACCATCGGCCCGGAAGGTGATCAGGCTGTAGCCGCCCGGATCGGCGGTGACGCGGCGGCGGTAGTCGGCCATGGGCAGGCCGAGCTGGGCGGCGATCCGCAGCCGGACGACGTGGTTGTGGCTGACCACGATCGCCGCGGCCTCGCGCTCGCTGGCAAGCCAGCCCTCGAGCTGGCCCAGGGCGGCGAAGGCGCGCGCCGCGACGTCGCTCCCCGACTCTCCGCCAGGGGTGCGGGTGGCGTACGGATCCGCCTCCCATTCGGCGCGCAGCTCCGGGTCGCGAGCGCGGCACTCGTCGGGCGACAGGCCCTCCCAGGCGCCGTAGTCGATCTCCCACAGCCGCGGGTCGGGAACCGCCTCCAGGTCCGGCCGCCCGAGGGCGGCTGCCATGATCTCGGCCGTCTCCCGGCAGCGCCGCGCGGGGCTCGTCACCAGCCGCAGCTCCCCGTGGGCGATCGCCTCGAGCTCGGCGTGGATGGCGGCGCCGGTGCGCGCCGCCAGCTGGCGGCCGGCCTCGACGAGCGGCGCATCGGTCCGCTGGCCGAGGTTCACCCCGGACTCGCTGGCGGCCGTGGTGGCATGCCGCACGAGGAACAGGTGGCCCATCGGCCGAGTCTACAAGCGGCCCCGCTGGGGTGCGCTATCATGCGCCCGGCTTGCCCGACCGCCCCACGGAGCCCCGATGACCTACGCCCCGGATACGACCGCGCCCCACGCCGGGCCCGACGCCACCGACGAGCCCAGCGCCTCGCGGCGGGGACTCGGCTGCCTGCTCGAGATCGTCGAGACGCTCGTCCTGACGCTGGTCATCTACCTGCTCATTCACAACTTCATCGCTCAGCCGTTCGAGGTCGAACAGGAGTCGATGGTGCCCACCATCGTCGAGAACGAGTACGTCCTCATCGACAAGATCACGCCGCGCTTCGACGAGTACCAGCGCGGCGACATCGTCGTCTTCCAGCCGCCACCCGGCTTCGAGCAGAACGGCGTGCCGTTCATCAAGCGCATCATCGGCCTGCCGGGCGACACGGTCACGCTCGACAACGGCCGCGTGTACGTGACTCCGTCGGGAGGCACGCGGGTCCAGCTCGTGGAGCCGTACGTCGTGCGGGACATCGACGGCGGCGTGGAGCCCACGCTGCCGAAGGACGCGGAGAGCACCACCGAGTGGGTCGTGCCGGCCGGGCAGTTCTTCGTGATGGGCGACAACCGCCCGCAATCCCAGGACTCGCGCTTCTTCGGGCCGATCGACCGCGAGCTCATCGTCGGCCGCGCCTGGCTTCGCTACTTCCCGCTGGACCGCATCGGGTTCATGAACCGCCCCGAGTACGAGGGCCTTCCATCCGGGACCGATGCGGAGGCCGTCACCCGGCCGCCTCAGCTCCTGGCCGGCTCCTCGGCGACGATCCAGGTGTCGATGGCGCGCCCGTAGTCGAGCAGCGCTCCGGGCTCGAACCACAGCGCCAGCTCGCTCTCGGCCGTCTCCGGCGCATCCGAGGCGTGGATGAGGTTCCGCAGCCCGCTGATGCCGAGGTCGCCGCGGATCGTGCCCGGCTCGGCCTCGTTCGGCATGGTCCTGCCCACCAGGCGACGGACGGTGGCGATCGCGTCGGGGCCCTCGAGGGCGACGGCGGCGACCGGTCCGGCGGTGATGAACTCGACCAGTCCCTCGTAGAAGTGCTTGCCGGCGTGTACCGCGTAGTGGCGCTCCGCCATCTCGCGCGGCACGTCGAGCAGCCGCAGCCCGACGACCTTGAGGCCCTTCCGCTCGAAGCGGCCGATGATCTCGCCGATGAGCCCGCGCTGGACGCCGTCGGGCTTGACGAGGACGAGGGTGCGTTCCATGGACGGGTGGGGCTCCTTGGTGTCGGGAAGGCTCAGCCGCGGGCGGCGCGGTCGTAGGCCTCGGCGGCCTCGGCGGGCCGATCGGCCGCGCGGAGAAGGTCGCCGTAGAGTACCAGACGGTCCGGCGCCGGCCCCCGGCCGAGGGTCGGCTCCACCAGCGAGACGCCGTCGGCCGCGACCCGCGGGTCGAGCCGCAGGGCGAGGCCGAGCTCCCGGTCCCCCTCCGCGTCGTGGCCGGCGCCGTAGGCCATGCGCGCCGCCTCGAGCCGGGCGTGGGCGGCGGCGGTGCGCTCGGGCGACGGGGCGCCGGACCCGCCGCTGGCCGCGCTCGGCGCGGGCGCCGGTCGCCGGGCGGCCGGCCGCAGGGAGGCCGGCACCGGCCACGGAAGGCGCGACGGCACGCCGCCGCGCAGCCGCCACGCCTCGTCCACCCCGACGGCGTCGATGACCTCCTCCATGAGCGCCTCGGCGCGCTCGGGATTGCCGCTCGATGCCATCGCCTCGGCCTCGATGAGGACGACGAGCGGCCGTCGGCGCTCGAGCGTGCCCGAGCGGATGGCTTCCACCGCCTGCGCGGCGGCGAGCGGCCGGCCCTGGCGCCACAGCGCCTCGGCCAGCATCGCCCGGGCCGCGTCGAGCTCCTCGGCGGCTGGCCGGTCGGCGGCCTCCAGTCGGGCGAGGTGCCGCCGCAGGACGCCCTCCGCCTGGCCGCTCAGGCCGGAGCTGAGCTGGGCCCGGGCGAGTGACAGCTCATCGGGAATGAGGTCGACGTAGACCTCGGCGTCGTCGCTCATGCGCGGAGCAACCGCTCGAAGCGGGCGCGGGAGCGGAACGGCCCGAGCGCCGCGAGGCGGACCTGGTCCGGCCGCGCGAAGCGCCGCGCCACGCGCAGGATGTCGTCCGGCGTGACCGCATCGAGGCGCTCGACGACCTCCTCCACGGTCATGATCCGTGGCAGGAGGCTCTCCCCGGTGCCGAGCCAGGCGGCGACCGCGCCGGTGTCCTCCATGCGCAGCTCGAGCCGGCCGCGGGTGTAGGCCCGGGCGCGGTCGAGCTCGGTCGCGGGAACGGGCTCCTGGACGACGCGCTCGAGCTGCTCGAGGATGGCGGCCACCACCGCCTCGGCCTGGTCCGGGTCGAAGCCGGCGTGGATCCCGAATGTGCCGCAGTCGGCGTAGGTGGCGGCGAAGGTCGAGACGTCGTAGGCCAGCGAGCGGCGCTCGCGCAGCTCGAGGAAGAGCCGGCTGCTCATCCCGTCGCCCAGGATCGCGCCGAGCAGGTCCAGGGCCCATCGGTCCGGGTCGGTGCGGGACACGCCCGGCATTCCCAGGCACAGGTTGCCCTGCGCCAGGCGGCGGTAGGCGATGCGGGTCGCGCCCGCCGCGGCCGGCGAGGGGCTGATCGGCGCGAGCTCGGGATCGGGCGGGGCCTCGACATCGGCCAGCCAGCCGTCCCCGTCGGTGAACCACCCGCGCGCGGCGCGCTCGATCTCGTCGTGGGTGGTGGCGCCGGCGACCGCGAGCACGAGGTGCTCGGGGCGGTACCACGCGCGCCAGTGCCCCACCACGCCGGGTCGCGTCGCGCGGCGCACCGAGCCCGGCGTGCCGGCGATCTCCCGCCCGAGCGGGTGCGTCCCGAACAGGAGCGCGTCGAAGAGCGCGAACACGTGGTCCCCGGGCGAGTCCTCGTACATCCGGATCTCGTCAACGATGACCGGCTTCTCGGCGGTGAGGTCGGCGGCGCGCAGGAGCGGCCGGAGGACCATCTGCGACACGACGTGCAGGCCGCTGGCGAGCGCATCGGATGGGACCTTGGCGCTGTACACGGTGAGCTCGCGGTCGGTGGAGGCGTTCACGCTCCCGCCGCAGCCCTCGACCGCCTCGGAGATGGCCCCCGGCTCCGGGAAGCGCTGGGTGCCCTTGAAGACGAGGTGCTCGAGCATGTGTGACAGCCCGGCGTGCGCACCCTGCTCGTGCCGCGAGCCGACGCCCACGAACAGGCCGATCGCCACCGACCGGGCGATGGGCATCTCCTGGGTGACGATGCGCAGCCCGTTGGGCAGGACGCTGCGCCGGTGGGTGGCACCGCGTGCCCGCCGCGCGCCACGGGACGCGGGCCGCGCCGCGGCGGCGGGGCCGGCGGGCACGCTCAGGCTTCCTCGTCCTCTTCGGCGGCGTCGGAGGACATCATCAGCTCCATCTGGATGAAGCGCAGATCGCGGGCCAGCTCCTCCGCGTTGCGGGGAAGCGGCCGGCCGCTGCCGGCGGGCTCCTCGGCATCGGTCAGGCGGGAGCCGCCGGCGGCGAACTCGAGGATGACCCGCTCGGAGCCGATGACGAGCGTGTAGACGAGCAGCTGGTCGGAGGTCGTGTCGAACTGGAGGTAGTCGAACGAGTCGAGGTTCAAGCAGATCGAGAGCGGGGTGAAGTAGGAGGCGATCTCGGGGTGGTCGACGACGACGCGCTCGACCCAGCCGGTCCCGCTGCTCGTCACCTGGTTGCCCCGGTAGTAGGTGTAGCTGACCGTCTGCTTCAGCAATGGGCGCAGGATGTTGTAGATGTCGCCCTTGTTCGTGACGACGCCAGTGTTGATGTACAGCTTGGCTCGCGCGTCGGTCATGCAGGCTGGCCCGTGGGCGGTTGGCTGGTCGCGGGCGAGTCTAGCACCGGGCCGATGCCGCGGCCGGCACTTCCGGAACGCCCCGTTCCGGCTGCTACGATGACGCCGATGAGGCTCCTCGCCGTCGACATCGGCAACACGAACCTGACGCTCGGCCTCTTCCGGGACGCCGCGCTGACCGGCTCGTGGCGCGCCACGACCCGTGCCGACGCCACGCCGGACGAGGTGGCCGCCCAGTGCGGGCAGCTCCTGGCCCTGGGCGGCGCGAGCCTTGACGACGCCGATGCCGTGGCCATCGCGTCGGTCGTGCCGCCGCTCACCGCCACCCTGCTCGAAGCACTGGCGATCCGGAACGGCCTCGAGATCCAGGTCGTCGACGCGGCCGCGCTCCACGGGGTTTTGGAGGTCGAGATCGACCGCCCCGCCGAGGCGGGCGCCGACCGCCTCTGCAACGCGCTCGCGGCGCGGACGGAGTTCGGCGGGCCGGCGATCGTGGTCGACCTCGGTACGAGCACGAACTTCGACCTCGTCAGCGCGGAGGGCGCCTACATCGGCGGCGCCATCGCCCCGGGCCTCGGCCTCTCGCTGGAGGCCCTCGTCGGGCGGGCGAGCAAGCTGCCGCGGATCGACCTTCGGCGCCCGGAGCGCGCCATCGGCACGAACACGGTGGCCGCCATGCAGAGCGGCACGGTGCTCGGCTACATCGGGCTGGTGAGCGGCCTCCTGACCTCGCTGCGCGGTGAGCTCCTGGAGCGCTCCCCGGCGAGCAGTCGCGTGACGGTCATCGCCACCGGCGGCTACACGAGCGCCGAGTGGCTGCGTGAGGTGCCAGGCATCGACGCCATCGAGCCCGACCTCACGCTGCGCGGCGTGCGCTACGCCTTCGAGGGCATCCGCGCCGCGACGGGAGCGGGACGGTGAGCGAGGAGCGCAGCCCGCTCGCCGGGCGCCGGATCGTCGTCGGCGTCACCGGCAGCATCGCGGCCTACAAGGCGGTGGCGCTCGTGCGCCTGCTGGCGGAGCGCGGCGCGATCGTGGACGTGGCGATGACGCCTGCCGCGACGCAGTTCGTGACGCCGCTCACCTTCGCCTCGCTCACGCATCGGCCGGTCGTCGACGACGTCATGGCCCTCGACGCAGACCAGCAGATCGCGCACGTCGAGCTGGCCGAGGGGGCGGACGCGATCGTCATCGCCCCAGCCACCGCGAACGTCATCGCCGAGCTGGCCGCCGGCCTGGTCGGCGACGCGGTGACCGCCGTGGTCTGCGCCAGCCGGGCGCCGATCGTGGTGGCGCCAGCCATGGACGCCGGGATGTGGACGAACCCGGCCACGCAGCGCAACGTCGAGACGCTGCGCGGCTTCGGACACTACCTCGTCGAGCCGGAGGTCGGCGCGCTGGCCAGCGGCCTCACCGGCGTGGGGCGCCTCGCCGAGCCGCCGACAATCGTCGCGGCGGTGGAGCAGCTCTTCTCCCGCGCCGGCGACCTCGAGGGCCTGCACGTCGTGGTCAGCGCCGGCGGGACGCGCGAGCCCCTCGACCCGGTGCGCTTCATCGGCAACCGTTCGAGCGGGAAGATGGGGATCGCCATCGCCGAGGCCGCGCGTGACCGGGGCGCATCGGTCACCCTCATCGCCGGTGCAATGAGCGTGGCGCCGCCCCGCGGCGTGACCGTCGTCGACGCCATCACCGCCGCCGCCATGCGCGAAGCGGTCATCCGCACCGCGCCCGCGGCCGACATTCTGGTCATGGCCGCCGCCGTGGCCGATTTCGCGCCGAAGCGCCCATCCGCCAAGAAGATCAAGCGCGAGGGCCCCGGCCTGCAGGTCGAGCTCGTCCCGAACCCGGACATCGTGGCCGAGGTCGGAGAGATGCCGGACGACATGCGCCCGTTCCTCATCGGCTTCGCGGCCGAGTCGGACGAGCTCGAGGCGAACGCCCGCAGCAAGCTGCGCGACAAGGGGCTCGACCTCATCGTGGGCAACACCGTGGGCGGGCCGTTCGACGCCATCGGCTCCGACGAGAACAAGGTGACGGTGTTCGGCGCCGAAGGCCCGCTCACCGAGTGGCCGATGCTGCCCAAGCGCCAGGTTGCCGAGCGGCTGTGGGACCTCATCGTCGACCGCTACCGCAAGGCGCGCCCCGAGCCCTCGGCCAGCCCTCGCTCGCGCCGCAGCTGACCGTGCAGGTCGTCCACGACGCGGCCGACCTGCGCGGGGCCATCCTGGAACGCCGCCTGGCCGGCGACTCGGTCGGATTCGTGCCGACCATGGGCATGCTCCACGACGGCCAGCTCTCGCTCGTGCGACGGGCGCGCGCCGACAACGGCTGCGTGGTGGTGAGCTGCTTCACGAACCCGCACGAGTTCGCCGCCCTCGACGAGCGCGACCATTCGGTCCGCGACGTCCCGCGCGACCTCGCGCTGCTCGAGCAGGCGAGCTGCGACGTGGCCTTCCTGCCGGACGTGGCGACCCTCTACCCGCCGGAGGACCGCACCCGGGTCACCGTCGAGGGGCTCACCCGCCAGCTGGAGGGCGCCTCGCGACCGGGACACCTCGACGGGCTGACGACGGTGATGCTCAAGCTCGTCAACCTCGTCGGCCCGGCGCGGATGTACCTCGGCCAGCGGCACGCCCAGCAGGTCGTCATCCTGCGGCGCATGCTCCGCGACCTGTTCATGAACGTGGAGCTGGTGGTGTGCCCCACCGTCCGCGAGAGCGACGGCCTCGCGGTCTCGAGCGCGAACGCGCGCCTGTCGATTGAGGAACGGGTCGCCGCCGCCTGCCTGCACGAGGCGGTCCGCGCGGCGAAGGACGCGTACGACCGCGGCGAGCGCTCCGCCGAGGTGCTCCGCGCGCGCATGCACGAGGCACTCGCCGCCGAGCCGCTGGCACGCCCGGACTACGTGAGCATCGCCGATGCCGAGAGCCTGGCTGAGCTCCAGCGCGTCTCCGGCCCGGCGCTGGCCATGGTGGCCGCCTGGGTCGGACGCACCCGGCTCACCGACAACGAGCCGCTGGCATGGGACGTGGCCTGAGGACGCAGCCCACGGAGAGGTGGCCTGAACGGGCGAAATCGGTCCTCAAAGTACTAGTGCTGTCCCGCCCCGGATTCGTATGATGCGCCCTGGACCCGCGGTTCCGGTACGCGACCGGAGTCAGCCGCGGCCACGGGAGGCCGGCGAGTGCCCACGACCGGCCTCCCCTTCATGTCCGGGGCCTCGTCAGGACCCCTCGGCAGCCTCGCGCAGCCTGGCCTTGTAGGCGCGCTTCTGGGCCTGGTACGTGGCCAGCGCCTCGGCCGAATCGACGTCACCCAGGGTCGGGTGCCTCGGCAGCGCCTCGTCGAGGCCGGGCAGCCGCACGCCGAAGCGGTGGTGGAGGATGGCGAGCATCGACCGCACCTTCATGTCGCCGAACGACGGCAACGCCGCGAGGCGGCGCTGCAGGTCACGGCCGTCGGTCGCATCGGTCCAGACCCGGGCGGCGTCCCCGCCGTACTGCTCACTGACGTGCGCGGCCAGCGCCTGGACCCGGCGGGCCATGGCGCTCGGGAAGCGGTGGAGCGCCGGCCGTGTGCGGAACGCCTCGTCGAGCTCGGCGGGGTCGGTGGCCGCGATCCGTGCGGGATCGAGATGGCCGATCCGGCGCCTCAGCTCGGCGGGGCCGCCGAAGGCCTTCTGCACCGGCACCTGCTGGTCGAGGGCGAAGCCGACGAGGAGCGCGAACGGGTCGGCCGCCAGCAGCCGATCGGCCTCGTCGTCGCCGGTGAAGTGGAGGCGCTCGGGCGCCGTGGCCGCGGTTGTCGTCATGGCGCGCATGGTACGCGCGCCCGGCGGCAACGACTACAGGCGGGCCAGCAGCGCGTCCGCGTCGAGCGACTCGCCGACGAGCCGGATGATGGTCTCGATCTTCTCCGTGTCGCCGGGGTGCGTCTTCACCAGCACGTCGTGGACCGCCTCCGCCGTGCGGTACGTGTCCGTCTCCACCAGGTAGCTCCACAGCCCGGCGGCGCGCATCCGGTCGAGCATGCCCGCGGGTGGGCGAAAGCCGCCGGTCAGGATCACGCCGGAGACGCGCGGTGGCCCGTCGGACGCCCCGCCGCCCAGGTCCAGCGCGGCGGCGAGCAGGTCGTCGCGGTCGCCGGGGGTGATGAGCAGCGTGCGGTCGCGGAGCAGCGGGACAGCGTGCTCGGCCCGCATGGCGCCGATCGCCACGTGGCCGATCGTCCGCTCCGGCGCCGGCTCTCCGGAGAGCCGCTCCCCGGGGAGATGCGACTCGAGCAGCTCCAGCGACGGGTTGGCGAGGAAGTCGCTGTACGGGATGCAGCCGAGCAGCTCGATCCCCTGCTGGGCCAGCCCGCGGCGCAGGACCTCGCGCAGCTCCGGGCTGGCGTCCACGTTCACCTTGTTCACCACCGCACCGATCACCCGCACCCCGTGCCGCTCGAAGAGCGCCTGGTTGAGGACGATCTCGTCGATCGGCCGCCCCACGCCGCCCTCGCTGACGATGATCACCGGCGCGTCGAGCAGGGCCGCCACCCGCGCGTTCGACAGGCCGATGACGGCGCCGACCCCGGCGTGCCCGGTGCCCTCCACGAGGAGCACGTCGCTGTCGCGGCCCAGGCGGTCGGCCGCGGCCACCACCTTGGCGGACAGGTCGTCGTCCACCCGGCCCATCACGAAGTCGCTCGTGAAGTGGCGCGGCACGGTCACGGGGCTCATGTCGGCCAGGGCATGGGGCAGGTCGAAGACCGCCTTCATGAGCACGGCGTCCTCGTCTGCACGCGCTCCGTCCACGAGGACGTAGCGCTGGCCGATGGGCTTGAGGAAGGCGAGCCGATGGCCGCTACCGGCGATCGCCGCCGCCAGCCCGAGCGAGGTCGTCGTCTTGCCGCGGTTCTGCCCGGTGGCGGCCAGGAAGACGCGCCGGGCCGTCACTCCCGGGCGGCCTTGGCCCGCCGCTCCACGCGCTCGACGCCCTCGCGCAGGCGCGCCACCAGCTCGGCGTCGAGCATGTCCGGCTCGAGGTGCTCCCCGAGCTTCTCCATCATGTCCGCCGCGATGGCCAGCAGGATGTCGGCATCGGCGATGAAGAACTGCGGCTCGTTGTTGTAGCGCACGAGCGTGAGCCGGCCCTGGAGCGCGGTGCCGCCGTCCCCGTGGCTGACCTGGGTGCCGAAGTTGTGGCCCTGGATGCCGTCCGGGTTGTTCAGGAAGTTCAGGGCGTTGTCGATGGCCAGGCCGAAGCGCGCCCGCCAGGACACGATCCTCTCGTGGACGTCCGGCGGCACGCCGATCTCCCCCACCTCCTCGAACACCTCGCGCGTGACGGTGAGCAGGCCAACCAGCGTCGAGCCGGCACGGTTGCCGAGCATGACCTGGAGGCTGCGCTCGAGGGTGAAGACGTCCGAGTCGAAGCGCGGCGAGGTGGTGACCTCGGCCAGCAGGTCCTCGACGTTGTCGAGCGCCCCCGCGTCGGTGAGCGCGTTGGCCAGGTTCAGGATCTCCTCACGGAAGAGGAAGCGCTCCTCGTGATCGAGCATCGGGTGCCTCCGGGATGAGCGAGACCGACACAGCATAGGACCGATGTCGCGGAAGCACGACCGACAAGGACATTCCCCGCCATGTACGACTGTGGGTCGTACGAAGCGGCCGGCCTGACGTCGCGCTCTGTCAGCCACGCAGGAGCGTACGACTGGTGGTCGTACCTGGCAGGAAGCGCCGGGGCCGTGACGCGTACCACGACTGATGGTCGTATCTGGCAGGAGCAGCTGGCGCCCTGCGGCGCGGAACTGCGCTAGCATCGGTCGCCCCGGCCCGAGCCAGACTCCCCGAAGCTGGAGGCGTTCCCATGACCGAAGTGCTGCTCTTCCACCATGCCCAGGGCCTGACCCCGGGCGTCCTCGCATTCGCCGATGCGCTGCGCGCCGAGGGGCACGTGGTCCATACCCCCGACCTCTACGATGGACGGACGTTCGACACCCTCGACGAGGGGATGGCGCACGCGAAGGAGCTCGGCTTCGACGACATCCTCGAGCGCGGCGTCCGGACGGCGGATGCCCTGCCGGCGGACATCGTCTACGCCGGCTTCTCGCTCGGGGAGATGGCGGCCCAGAAGCTGGCCCAGACCCGCGCCGGCGCGCGCGGGGCGCTCCTCTTCTACAGCTGCATCCCGATCAGCGGGGAGTGGGCTTTCGGCCCCTGGCCGGAGGGCGTCCCGGTCCAGATCCACGGCATGGACGCCGACCCGATCTTCGTCGGCGAGGGGGACATCGAGGCCGCCCGTGAGATCGTGGCCACGGTCGAGGACGCGGAGCTGTTCCTCTATCCCGGCGACCAGCACTACTTCGCCGACAGCTCGCTGCCCTCCTACGACGCGGAGGCCACGGCCCTGTTGACACGCCGCGTGCTGGACTTCCTGGCCCGGGTCTGAGCCGCGGTCAGTCTGCCTATCGCGCCTTCAGCGCCTGCGAGCACGCCTCGGCGTAGCGCGCGTCGAACTCGTCCGGCGGTCCCTGCATCGGCCAGTCGATCTCGTCCTCAGTGCCCAGCTGCCTCGCCCGCTCACGGACCTCCTCACGGTGTGCGGCGCACCACGCCGCGTCCGTCTCCGAGAGGCGCGCGCAACCCGGAACAGCCAGGACGACGATCAGCAAAAAGATTCGTGTCCAGCGATGCATCGGCTCCGAGATTACCTCCGAGCCGACTCGAGTCCAGAGCTAAACGTCCTGGAGCCGAACATGCGCGGAGCCCCGGGACGGATCCCGGGGCTCCCATCAGTCCAGGAGGGCGATCGGCCTACGGGTACAGGCCGCGCAGGGTCGTCGCCTCGGCGACGCGCGAGACGGCGACCATGTAGGCCGCGGCCCGCATGTCGACCTCGCGGGTCGTGCTCATGCGGTGCACGTCGTTGAAG
>DATBIK010000020.1:0-3403 GCA_036556985.1 Candidatus Limnocylindria bacterium
GCTGCAGGAGGGCGACAATATGCCCGCTGGTGGGCATCCGTGCAGATGTGAGCCGCCATTGGGCGACGAGCGCAGCCGATCGCATCGGGCTAGAGTGGATGGACCGATGATGGTCCACCTCTACGACTACGACGTGCCGCCCGCCGACCCGGCGAGCGGTGTGCCGAACCTGCGCGAGGCGCTGGCAGACCTGCCGGACGAGGACCGCAAGGCGCTGCTCGGCGGCCTGTTCAAGCCGGAGCGCATGCCCGGCACCATGGAGCGCCTCTCGACGCTGGTAGCCGACCTGGACGCCGCGTTCGGCGACCTGCTCACCCTCCTCGACAACGGGTCGCGCGCGCGGCGCTTCGTGGCCATCGACGAGGCCAAGGAAGTCCTGGACCGATACCTCCCTGAGTCCGCGGTGGCCGGCACCCACGACTGGGACGTGGCCCGCCTCCACGAGCCGTACGGCGACGGCACGTACCACGGCAAGCTGCTGAAGCGGGTCCGCAAGCAGCTGCGCAGCGTCTCGAACCGCGACGCGCTGACCACCCCCTTCCTACTCCGTAGGGAGTGGGGACGGTGACCCGCCGGCGCGGTCGCGGCCGCCCCTATCAGCCCTACCCGGAGCGGCGGACGAACTGGGCCGCGCGGCTGCTCATCGTGGCGGTGGCATTCATCATGGTCGCCGGGTTCGCCGTCCTGACGTTCGCGCGCTGACCGCGCTGACCGCGCGGCCCTCGCCGCCCTCGCCGCGGCCGTTCCCGTTCGTCCCGCCGCCGCGCACCTCGCGCTCGAAGAGCTCGTGCTCGGCCTGCAGCCGGAGGCGGTAGAGGATGTTCCATTCCTCGGCGTTCAGCGACTCGGTGTCGATCCGCTCCTGCACCCGATCGAGGCGCTCGTGGAGGTCGCGCAGGTCGTCGCCCGCCTCCTCGCGCGCGGCGATGATCGCGTCCTCGAGGTCCTGGGCGTCGTCGCTCCACGTGAGCCGGGCATGGTCGAAGGGGAGTTCCCGCTCGAGCGCGGCCCGCGCCCGGTGGGCCTGCTCGGACGGCCCGAGCACGGCGACGTTGGTGGCGTAGGCGAAGAGCTGCAGCCCGTCGGCGCGGAGGCGCATCGGCTCGCCGCGGACCACCGCGCCCACCAGGTGCTCCGCGGCGAACCCCACGGTGAGCATCGGCCAGGCCAGGATGCCCTGCGCCTTCTCGACGGAGACATCGTCGACACCGATGGTGTGGAGCGCCTCCTTGACGGTCTCCGTCAGGTCGTCGTCATCGGTCTCCTCGCGCATGGAGAGTGCGGTCTGGAGCAGGGACTGCTTCTTCATCCAGCGCCGGACGAGGAGGATCGGCGTGAAGACGACCATCTGGATCACCCCCGCACCCAGCGAGGCGACGGCGGGATAGGAGATCGGGATCATGCGCAGCCAGCTGCGGATGCTGCGCTCATCGTGGAAGTCGGCGAGGACGGTGATGCCAGCGATCACCGGCGGAGCAAGGACGATGGCCGCCCACAGGCCGATGACGTGCAGGGGGACGACCTGGAAGTTCCGCCCGATCACGCCGAGGGCCTCGAGAATGGCGCCGCCGAGCAGCGGCAGCGCGAAGCCGACGATGACGATGACCCACGCCGCGGAGGCGAGGCTGATCACCGCCAGCATGCGGCCCGGCTTGCCGGGCACCTGGCCGAAGTAGATGGCCGTCGCCCAGCCGAGCGCGAACGAGGCCGACTTGCTGACGGCCTGCCAGGCGAGCAGGAGCACGAACGGGAGGAACGGCATGCCCGCTTGGCAAGCAACTCCCGTGCCGCGCGGCTACAGGTCGAGCGGCTTCACCGTCATCGCCTCGGCGACGCGTCCCTCCCACTCCTCGCGTGGCGCGTCGCAGTACAGCTCGATCTCGTTGCCGTCCGGGTCGGCGGTGTACAGCGAGCGGCTCACCCCGTGGTCGGCGGCGCCCTTCAGCAGTCCTCGCTCCGACAGGGCGGCATGCGCGGCGCGGAGCGCGTCGAGGTCGGGCAGCTGGATGGCGACGTGGTACAGCCCCACCGCGGTCGCAACCGGCGAGGGCGCCTGGTCACCCACCCGCAGCAGGCCGAGGTCGTGGTGGTTCTCACCGGTGGCGGTGAGGAAGATCATGACGTTGCTCATCTCGCCGGCAACGCGGAAGCCGAGCAGGTCCCGGTAGAAGGCCAGCGACCGATCCAGGTCGCGGACCTTCAGCACCACGTGCCCGATGCGCTGCGGCCTGAGCATGGACCGATGCTAGCAGCCGCTTCGCGGAATGCGGCCGAATCGTGGACCGCGTACGCGTTCTTTGCTACAGGCGGATCGTCACCGTCATGACGCCAGCGCTGGTCGGCGTGTCCGAGACCGCCTGCCAGGCGGCGACCGACAGGTCGGCAATGCGCTGGTCGGGGGTGCCCCAGTAGCAGGCGCAGTAGTCGACCACGGGCAGCTCCACGCACCGGTCACCGCAGACGGTGACCCACTTCACGATGCCCTGACCGCCGGCGCCGCCCAGGGCGCCCGGCAGCGCGACGAACGCGTCGCCCGGACCCCAGCCGGCCGGGCAGGTGCCGGTGGTATGGCAGTACCAGCTCACCTTCCCTGTGATGCTGTCGCCGGCAGGAGGCGGCGTGACGACCTCCGGCTCGGGAGCCGGGGGCTGCGAGGTCGGCTTGAGGTAGAGCGTGGCCTGCATCGGCTCGATGGTGGGCAGCGCCGGCCCGGCGGGTGCACCGGTGCCGAGCGTCTCGACGCCGATGGGGCGATCGGCCTGGAGGAGGGTGAGTGCGGCGGAGAGCTCGCGGCCGTCGGTCGCGGCCCGATGGAGCACGGAGGCGGGGGTATCGGCCGCGGCGAGCAAGCGCTCAGGCACGGTCGATTCGGGCGCGGCCGAGCGGACGGCGAGGGGGGTCAGCGCGGCGATGCCGATGGCGCTCAGGATGGTCAGCACGGCGACGCGCCGCAACAGGTCCGGCAATAGAATCCTCAGTACCGAGCGTGGTTCCGTCGTCTCGCACGTCGCGGCCGGGAGGGCAGCGTCGGTGCCGTGGGAGGGCGAGCGGGGCCCGGGCCGCATCGCGCCTTCGTCGACGGCGAGACCGCAGCCACCCTACCATCGGTCCCGCGGACTGTCGAGCGGAGGTCCGGAAGCGCAGCAGGAGCGTCCATGGCACGCAGGAAGAAGGAACCGGAACGACGCCGCGGAGCGGTCGTCATGCGCGGCGGCCCCCGTCCCGACCGGCGCACGGAGGACCAGGAGCTTCTCCGTCCGCAACCCGTGCCCGCGTTCCGCGAGACCGACACGTGGCGCACGCTGCGCATCGTGGGCGAGTTCGTCGAGGGCTTCGACGCGCTCGCCGACATCGGCCCGGCGGTGAGCATCTTCGGCTCGGCGCGCGTCGGGCGCCGCAACCG
>DATBIK010000021.1:0-3438 GCA_036556985.1 Candidatus Limnocylindria bacterium
GTCGACCACGCGCCGTGCCCGGTGCTCGTCGCGCGCCACCCATCCGTCTCGCGCCTCGTCGTCGGCGCCGATGGCTCGGCCAGCGCCGACCGGGCGCTGGCACTGCTCCGCCGGTGGCCGATCTTCGCGGGGCACCCCGCCACGGTGGTGACCGTCACCGAGCCGATCGCCGCGTGGGCCGGACGCACGAGCACGGCCATGTTCCCGGCCTGGGTGGCCATGCAGGAATCCGGCGCGCAGCGGGGGGCGGAGGCCCGCCAGCTGGCGGAGCGTGCCGCGGAGCAGCTGGCGCGTGCCGGCATCGGCGCCGATGTCGAGCTGCGCGAGGGCGACCCAGCCGACCAGCTCATCCGTGCGGCTGAGGCCGTGGGCGCTGACCTCATCGTGGTCGGGTCGCGTGGCCTGTCGACCATCCCGCGGTTGCTCATCGGCAGCGTGGCGCGCAAGGTCCTGCTCCACGCTCCGCAGTCGGTGCTCGTCGTCCGAGAGGCGCGGGAGCGCGTGCGCGAGCCGGAGCGCGAGGCATCGCGCAAGCGCAGCGCGATCCCCACCGGGGCGGCCATGGCCTTCGCCTGAGCAGTACGGCAGGGCAATGGCGTCCCCGGGAGGATTCGAACCTCCGACCGGCGGATTAGAAGTCCGCTGCTCTGTCCACTGAGCTACGGGGACCCGCCCGGAAGGATAGCGTGGTGGCAACCGCCCGCTCGAGCGACCACCGGGACGCCGCGGTCCACGGTCACGACGCTTTCGCCGCGGCGCACGAGCTCCGAGGAGCGGCTCTCAGGCCACGCCGCGCCTACGCACCAAGAGCCCGGTCGCGCCAACGACGAGCACCGTGGCTGCCGCGATGGCGATCGACTCACGAAGGACGACGTCAGGGTACCGATGCGGCGGAATCTCGTAGCTCACCCACTGCGGCAGGGTGGCCCGGTCCGGCTCCGACTCCCCGGCGGCCTCGTACGCCGCCGCGATGATCGCCTCGGCCTCCTCGTCGCTGATCACCGTCCCGTCCGGCATCCGGTACTCCGATGACACCGGCCGCACGCCGAGGCGCGCGTTCGGGTCCAGAGTTTCCTCGAGCTGCTGCTCCGTCGTGGCTGCCAGCTCGTCGGTCGTCACCCACAGCGCCACGGCCAGGTTGAGGCCGACGGCCACCGCGAGGGAAAGCAAGCCGCCGACGAGGAGGGCGGGGAGCTGCCGGCCAATGACGGCCCCGATGCCCATGCCGATCGCCAGAGCGAGAACTGCGCGCATCACCAGCGGGACCCCGTGCAGGCCGTACTCGAGAAAGCCCACGTCGTCGTGCGGCCAGCGGGCGCGGAGCATCTGATCAGCGGCGAACGCCGGCAGGCTCACCAGGATCACCGTTGCGATGGCCATCGGTGCCGCCCGCCATGCAAGCCATCGCAGGCGCGAACCGGCAAGCGCCCAGGCGATCTGGGCAGTTCGGTGCTCGAGCTCGCGGGCGGCCAGCGGCACGCCGAGCACGAGGCCAACCGCGAAGGGCAGCACCCCTGCCAACGGCATCAGCAGCCCCACCGACGCGCCGTGGAGATCCTGGAACACGAACGGCGATGTGCACGGGATGCCGGCGATCGAGCCGCTGCCGCAGCCGGCCAGTATCAACCGCATGTCGATGGCCAGGTATGCCGTCGCCCCGGCGAGCGCCAGGCAGGCGAGCGTCATGAAGGCCAGCTCCCATCGGTGCAGGCGCCAGGCGAGCAGGAGGGCGCGCCGCATCAGACGGGGCGTCGCCGGGTGACGATCGCGGCTGCCGCGGCGAGGACGGCGGCTGCTGCGAAGGCGAAGAGCGCGGACTCGCGGAGGACGAACTCGCCGTATCGGTCCGACGGCACCATCAGGAAGTACATCGTGTAGCCGCGCGGGACGCCGTTCTCGTCGAGCTGTTCCTCGTCCCACAGGCCGGCCATGCTCGCCTCCTCGTCGCTGACGAGCTGGCCGGTCGCCGTGTTCTGCAGGCCGCCGCCGTAGATCTTGCCGCTGACGATCGTGGTGGGCGCAATCGGGATCGGCTCGGCGGCTGCCTCCATCCACAAGTCGAGAACGAAGAAGGCGATCAGGAACAATCCCAGCGTCGCGCCACCGACGACGAGCACCGCGGGCAGCTGCCGGCCGATGAGCGCGCCGGCGGCCACGGCGATCCCGAACACCGCCGTCGCTCGGACCGCAACCTGCGGCCCGCGGGAATACCAGTCCTCGAAGCCAGGGTCAGACCCCTCCACCCACGGCGCCGCGTGGGTGAGCACGTCACCCGCCACCCCGACCGCCACCGACGCGACCGCCATGACCACCAGCGGTGGCACCGCACGCTGGACGAGCCAGCGAAGGCGGGATCGGCTCATCGACCAGCTCAGGTGCGCTGTCCGGCCCTCGAGCTCGCGTGCCACGATCGGCACGCCGAGGAATGCCCCCATCAGGATCGGGACACCGATGACGCCCACCTTCGCGAACCCGGCCGCCGTCTCGAGCGTCTGGAGCGTCGGGTCCTGCGCATGGCAGGGCGAGAACGCATCTCCCTCCTCCGCGCTGGGCGTCTGGCGGTAGCAGTCGAGCTGCTCGTCGCGCACCACCCGCGTCTGCCAGGCGATGCCGAGGGCCGCCACGATCACGATCGCCGCAACGCCGAGCAGCAGCCGCAGCTCGAACCGCTGCATCGCAAACGCCAGGCGCATTGGCCTTCGCATCATGTGGGCCGCCTGCGGCCCACGGCGACAGCGGCTCCACCGGCGACGAGGACGCCGAGGCCGAGCGTTGCCGCCGTCTCGCGCGCCAGAACGACCGGGTACTGCCGGCCGGGGATGATCCGAACACGGTCCCAGCCCACGAAGCTCGCCGGATCGGGTTCGCCGGTGGTGTCGTCCCACCGCGTGTAGATGGCACCCGTTTCGTCGGAGTACTGGGTGTCCGATTCGATCCACGCGTATGACACGAGCTCGCCCGACGGCAGCTCCACGCCGCCGCCCAACCCCAGCGAGCCGTCGACCATGCCGTCGGTCGTCGCGTAGGGGTCGATGACCACGGCGAGCGTCTCGTTCCATCGGTCCATGGCCAAGCTCACGCCGGTGAAGACGACGACCAATGCGAAGGCCGCCGCCAACAGCCCAGGCAGCTGCCGGCCGACGACGGCTCCGACCAACACGCCGATGCCCAGCGCGGCGATGCCCCGAGCGGGTATCAGCCCGTCACGCCGCCCCATCCAGGTGAAGTCGCGATCGAGGTGGAGATTCGGCACGATTGCCGCCGCCAGCATGCCGCTGGCGAGGACCGCGAATGCCAGGAGCGCCACCAGCACGATGGCGACGAAGAGGAAGCGGCGGAGGAGCCAGCGCATCCGCGAACGGCCGAGCGTCCAGGCCATGCCAGCGGTCCGGCCCTCGAGCTCGCGCGCCACGATCGGCACGCCGAGGATGAGCCCCA
>DATBIK010000022.1:0-22642 GCA_036556985.1 Candidatus Limnocylindria bacterium
CGCGAACAGCGACTGGGCGGCGGTGAGCAGCACCTCCTCCCGCTGACGCTCGTCGAGCGGCAGCGAGGTTGGCGCTCCCAGGGCGATGCTGTAGACGAGCGGGAGCATCGCCACGAGCAGGGTCCACTGGTTGATCTTCGACGAGACGAGGGTCCCGAGCGCCGGCGTTGCCTGTGCCCGCCAGGCGAAGAGCGCAACCACGACGAACTCCGGCGCCTCCGACGCGAGCGGCGCGAGCCACTGGACGAGCAGGAACTCGTCGATCCCGAGCGACACGCCCGAGCTCACCAACGCCTGGGCGAACGGCTTCGCGACGAGGAGGATGGCCGCCGCCGCGCCGATGGCCAGCGCCGCCGTGACGAACCGCCGCCGAATGGGCGGCAGGATCCCGATGAGCCGCGCCGGGCCGACGAGGTGCGGCTGCTCCGCTGGCAGGCGCGCCACGCGCCACAGGTAGAACGCGAACATGCTGGCCAGGATCGCCATGTCGACGAGCGAAATGTCCCCCTTCACCGGAAGGATGAAGGCGTAGACCGTCGCCGCCAGGAGGACGACCAGCTCGACGCCGTGTTCCCGCTCGAGGTCCACGTGGCGTCGCCGCAGGCGGAGCCACACGATGAAGATGACCATCGGCCAGGCGATCCCGATGAGCAGGCGGTTCGCGCCGGTCATGTTCGCCACGGCGTAGCCGGCGTACGCCGGGTCCTCGGCCGCCAGCCAGGCGAACGTCGCGTCGACGACGTACTCGGGCAGGATGGCGATGAGCGCCAGCAGGGCGAGGGCGAGGCCCTGGCTGAAGTCGAGCTGCACGGCCTCGGCTGCCCAGGACAGGAGGAACGCGGCGCCGACGATGGCGACGCCGTAGACGAGCGCCCGGACCGGGTCCGATGCCTCGAGGGCACCGAGCGCGAATGCGATACCGGGAAACGTCAGCAGCGCGGCGGCCGCGACGAGCCACCAGCCGCCGCGCGAGATCGCGTGTCCGTCAGGCACTCCGTGATTCCTCTGAACCGATGCGATGGACGTTGTACGACCGGTACGCACGCGCGAGGTGAGCCGATGACGCGCTCAATCGTCGGCGTCCGACCGCTGATCCCCTTCGTCGGGCAGCTCGACGACCACCGCGGCGTGCCGCGGCGAGCGATTGTAGGCGGCGGCCAGGAGCCCGCCCAGCAGGCCGCCAACCAGGCCCGAGACGGCCGCGCCGATGACGGCGGCGGCCGGGATCACCAGCCACCACGTCCCGCTGAGCCAGCGCAGGATCGCGATCTGATCGCCGAACGGGAGGAGCGTGCGCGCGATGCCGAGCGTGAACCCGAGCTCCCGCTGCCAGCCGAGCACCGCGCCGGCCAGCCAGACGAGGACGGCGCCGAGCATCGCCCCCAGCACGAGACCGATGGCGCCGCCGACCCAGGCGCCGGCGCCGAACGACGCCCGGACCGATACCGCCGCCAGCCGGCCGTGGACGAGCTTCATCGCTGTGGAGCGGCCCGACCGCCGCGGCGCAGCATGAGGGCCAGGATCCCGGCGAGTGTTGCCAGGCTGATCCCGAGCGCATAGGCGAGGTAGCCGAGGAGCCGCAGGTCGGGAGCCAGCGGGTCGCGGGCTACCTCCGCCCGTGTCACGTCCGACGCGGAGCCCTCGATCACGCCCGTTCCGGCGTCGCCCTCGAACAGCCGGGTCGCCTCGGTGGCAGCCGGACGCGCCTCCCCATTGGGCCGGAACAGGCCGAAGTGCTCCACCGCGATGCCGGGCATCATCGTCGTGAAGTCCTCGAGCGTCCACCACACCGACGCACCGACGAACCCGCCGCGGCCCGACGATCGGTAGACGAGCTGCTCGTACGTCTCGGTGAAGATGCGCGCCTGCTCGGCGGTGCCCCCGTCGCCATCGGCCCAGCGGCCGAACTCGAGCGCGAGGACCGGCTTGTCGGGATGCGCGCGGTGTGCGGCCACGAGCGCGCGGGCGGTGCCGGTGGCGGCATCGGGCCCGTAGAAGACGTCGTAGTAGAACGTGAAGCCGGCGACGTCGAGCGGGGCGTGCGTGGGATCGTCCGGCATCGAGCCATACGCCGCCTGCCCGGTGAGTCGGGTGCCGTCGATCGACCGGTCGATGTCGTGCAGGGTGCGCAGCGCCGCCTCTCGTTCATCGGCCCCGGTCGACTCGTTCGACAGACCGTGGAACAGGACCGACGGGCGGTTCATGTCGCGCAATGCCATCTCGCGCAGCATCTGCTGCGGGATGCCGCGCCTCATGGCGATGCCGTAGGTGAGCGGCGTGAAGTGGTAGAGCGGGATCTCCTCCCAGACGGCAAACCCGAGCCGATCGGCGAGCATGAGGAGCTGCGGGTTCGCGGGCGCGTGGCCGGCCCGGATGAGGTCGGCGTTCACGTCTCGCGCGTGGGAGAGCTGCACCCGGAGGTCCGTGGCGGTCGTGATCCGGGCGGCCGGCGCGCGGTCGCTCTCCCCGGTCCACTCCGGGTCGATCAGCTCGTCGTGCAGGCCCACGCCGGTGAACATCACCGGTTCGCCGTTCAGGAGCAGCTGGCCGCCATCCGGGTTCACCGAGACGTCGCGCAGCCCGAAGGTCGTCCACAGCTCGTCGCCGAGTCCGTCGCCCTCGTCGATCGTGACATGCAGGACGTACAGCGCCGGGCTGGCGGGGCTCCACAGGTCCACCCCGCCAAGGAGGAAGGCCGTGTCCAGGACGGCGGAATCGCCAGGGCCGAGGTCGGGCAGCGGAATCGTATCGGTGACGATCGGCTCGGCGCCGGGCGCCACCAGGTCCGCGGCCACCTGGGCGTCCAGGTTGTCCGTCCGCACCTCGGCCGGCAGGACTGAGACCGTCACGACCGGCTCTGCCGGGACCGGCGTGGCGGTGGGGGTGGCGCTGGCCGAGGCGTCGCCGGTGGGTGACGGATCGACCGAGCCGAGCGTCGGTGACGCCGACGGCGTGGGCGAGGCCTCTGCCGGCGAGGCGTCGGATTCCTGCACCTCGGCGCGGCGCAGGACGACGGAGACGTCGAGGCCGTCGAGGTGCGGCACGACATCGGCCCGGACGACGTGGGTGGGCGGCGTGGCCTCGATCCAGACCGGGCCGGTCAGGCCGCCGTAGTTCCACCAGTCGGCGAGGCCCCACGGCACGATGTCGTTGCGCGTTCCCCAGTCCGGGTTGTCCACCCGCACGCTGATCTGGTTCCGCTCGCCGGGCAGCAGCACGCCGGTCACGTCGAAGGCGAACGGCGTGTAGCCGCCCTCGTGGTAGCCGAGGTGCGTCCCGTTCAGCCACACGTCTGCGATGTAGTTCGCCGAACCGAACTTCAGCGTGGTCGCCAGGCCTTCCCACGTGCTCGAGACGGAGAAGCTGCGCCGATACCAGCCACCGATCTCGTCGCCGTCAGGCGGTCGGTTCAGCGCGCCGGGTACGTCGAGCTCGATCCAGCCCTGGTCGTCGTGGTCCGGCTGCTCGCGGCCGTTGGCCTCGCGCAGGATGCCGTCCAGCGACGCGTCGCGGGCGGTGAGCGACAGGTCGGCGTCCATTTCCGCGCGCTGCACGCGCCACGGCCCGCTCAGGTCGATCTGCCGCCGCGCCTGGCGGTCGAAGGTCGGCACGGGAATCCCGTTCTGGAACGCGACGTCCGACCCGTCGACGTCGCCGACGGTCAGCGTCGGCGCGAGCGAGCCGGGTCGCGCCGCCGGGGCGCAGCCCGCGGCGGCGACCGCAAGGGCGATCAGCGCCGCCGCGGCTCGGCGGGCGGGGATGCGCTCAGCGCGACTCCGGTGGGACGGCAAGGATCTCGAGTTCGCACTCGGAACAGCGGAAAAGGCGCTCGCCGCGGAGGAGCCGCCGTTCGATGTCGTCGTCCTCCGGCGACGCGTGCTGCACCTCGCGCAGCTCCTGCCACTCTCCCTCGTGCCGGTGCAGCAACGCCATCTGCTCGAAAGTGAACACGGATGTCCTCCGACGAAGGTTGTGTGCGTAATCGAAGACGAGTCTGCCGCATCGGTCAATGCGGCGCCGATGCGAAACGCCGGAACATCAGGAACGGCGATCGTCGTACGCTGCCAGCCGCGCCGGCTCCGAGGCCGCGCCCATCGCCAAATCCGCACGGGAGCGACCGCGCGTGCGCCTGCCGTTCATCCCCCGCGAAGAGAAGTTCTTCGACCTCTTCGTCGAAGACGCCGCGAACGTCCTCGCCGCGGCGCACCTGCTCGAGGAGTTCTTCCGGAACTTCGGAGAGCGGGAGCGCATCGCGCTTCAGCTGCGGAACGCCGAGCACGAGGGCGACCGCATCAGCCACGAAATCGGGCACAAGCTCGAGCACACCTTCGTCACCCCCTTCGACCGCGAGGACATCCACCAGCTCATCAGCCGGCTCGACGACGTGCTCGACCTCATCGAGGAGGTGGCCGACACCTGCATCCTCTACAACGTCGAGGCGCCGGGGGAGACGGTGGCGCGGCAGGCGGAGATCGTCGCGCTCCAGTGTCAGCAGGTTCGCGAGGCGCTCACCCGGCTTCGCGGCTTCAAGGGCCTTGACCGCTATTGGATCGAAGTCCATCGGCTGGAGAACGAGGGAGACCGGGTGGCCCGCCAGGCGGTCGCCGAGCTGTTCCGCAACGGCAGTGACCCGGTCGAGATCATCAAGTGGAAGGACATCTACGGCCTCCTCGAGGACGCCATCGACGCCTGCGAGGACGTCGCCAACGTCATCGAGCGGATCGTCGTGAAGCATGCCTGACCTGTCGGGCTTCACCCCGATCCTGATCTTCGTCCTCGCCCTCGCCGTCGCATTCGACTACATCAACGGCTTCCACGACACCGCCAACGCCATCGCGACGAGTGTCAGCACCCGCGCCCTGAAGCCCCATTGGGCGATCCTCATGAGCGCCACGGCGAACTTCGCCGGGGCGCTGACCGGTACCGAGGTGGCGAAGACGATCGGCTCCGGGCTCGTCGACCCCACATTCGAGGCCGGAGTGAGCGGGCAGGTCGTCGTTGCAGCCGCGCTCATCGGGGCGATCGCCTGGAACCTCCTCACCTGGCGGCTCGGCATCCCCTCGTCGAGCAGCCATGCGTTGATCGGCGGGTTGCTGGGGTCCGTCGCGGCGGCGGCCGGCTTCGGTGCCTGGCAGGCGGACGGGATCCTCAACCGGGTCCTCGTCCCGCTCGTCGGCTCGCCGATCATCGGCATCCTCGGCGGCCTGCTGTTGATGGTCCTCATCTTCAACATCTTCCGCCGCATGCACCCGCGCGTCATGAATGACTCCTTTCGCCGGCTGCAGGTCCTGTCCGCCGGCTACATGGCCTTCAGCCACGGTTCGAACGACGCGCAGAAGACGATGGGCATCATGACCCTGGCCCTGGTCACGGCGGGCGTTCACGCGAGCCCGGAGCCGCCGCTGTGGGTGATCCTGGTGGCCGCCACGGCCATCTCGCTGGGCACCGCCGCCGGTGGCTGGCGGATCATCAAGACGATGGGAACCAAGGTCGTCAAGCTCGACCCGGTCCACGGCTTCGCCGCCGAGACGACGGCTGCCACGATCATCTTCGGCGCGTCCCACCTCGGCATGCCGGTGAGCACCACCCACGTCATCTCGAGCGCGATCATGGGCACCGGGACCGCCGACCGCTTCAACGCGGTGCGCTGGGGGGTGGCCCGCAACATCGGGATCGCCTGGGTCCTCACGCTGCCGGCCGCCGGCCTGACCGCGGCCCTCTCCTACGTCGTCCTCCACGCGATCCTGGCCTGACGCCTTAACACGGCGCTGATCCTTCCCTGAGGAAGGCTTGAGCCGATGGACCGATGCTGCCCGTGATGCCCTTGCCGGCGCCTGCGCGCCGGAGGATCGACACAGGAGGAATGCATTGAGTCTGACGCGAGCGTGGCGACGCACGGCGATGCCGCTCATCGGCCTTTCACTCGTCGTGGCCGCCTGCGGCAACGGAGACACCGATCCGAGCGGCGGCGGCAACGGCGAGGGCGGCGAGATCTTCGTCTCCGGCTCCTCGACGGTCGAGCCGATCACGAACCGCGTGGCCGAGGAGTACGCGGCAACGAACGAGGAGTTCTTCTACACCGTCGAGGGCCCCGGCACCGGCGACGGTTTCGCCCTGTTCTGCAACGGCGAGACCGACATGAGCGACGCCTCGCGCGCCATCAGCGACGAGGAGGCGGCGGCCTGCGCCGATGCCGGCGTCGAGTACGTCGAGCTCCTCGTGGCCTACGACGGCCTCTCGGTCATCACCTCGGCCGAGAACGACGCCATCGACTGCCTCAGCTTCCTCGACCTGTACGCGCTGCTCGGACCGGAGTCGGAGGGCTTCGACTCGTGGAGCGACGCGAACGACCTGGCCGCCGAGCTGGCAACGGAGCTGGGCGGCGAGTTCGGCGCCAGCCACGCGCCATACCCGGACGCGCCGCTGAGCGTCACCGCTCCTGGTGAGGAGTCGGGCACGTTCGACAGCTTCGTCGAGATCGCGCTGGCGGACATCGCCGAGGCGCGCGAGGCCGACGAGACGACGCGCCCCGACTACACCCCATCGGCGAACGACAACGTCATCATCGAGGGCATCACCGGCAGCTCGAGCTCGCTCGGCTGGGTGGGCCTCGCCTTCGCCTCGCAGGCGGAGGGCGTGAAGCTGCTCGAGGTGGACGGCGGCAGCGGCTGCGTCGCCCCGAGCGACGCGACCGTCGCGGACGAGTCGTACCCGATCAGCCGGCCGCTGTTCGTCTACCCCAGTCTCGCGGCGGTCGACGACAACCCGGCGCTCGCGCCGTTCGTCGACTACTACGTCTCGGCCGACGGCCTGGCGCTCGCCGGCGAGGTGGGCTACGTGGCGCTCACCGAGGAGCAGGGACAGGCGACCCGCGACGCCTGGGCTGCACGCTGAGCCTCCTCCGTTCCGGGGCCGGGCGGTCGTCGTGACCGCCCGGCCCATCCGCATGCCCCGCGCTATCGTGTGCACCGAACGATGACGACGCGCCTCAGCGTCTCCGATCTCCGCGGCAGCCCCGCCCGCCGGCGACGGGAGACGGCGGTTCGCCTCGCCTTCATGGGCGCGGCGTCACTGTCGATCCTCATCAGCCTGCTCATCATCGTGTCGCTGGTCGGCGAGGCCTGGAACTTCGTCAGCCAGGTGGACCCGGCGCTCCTCGTCGAGCGTGGCTGGTTCCCGCGTCGCGACCTGTACGGCATCCCGGCCATCGTGGCCGGCACGCTCCTGGTGGCCGGCATCGGCATGCTCGTCGCCACGCCGCTCGGTCTGGGGGCCGCGATCTGGCTCTCCGAATACGCATCCCCGCGGGCCCGGCGGGCCGTGAAACCGGTGCTCGAGGTGCTGGCCGGCATCCCAAGCGTCGTGCTCGGCTACTTCGCCCTCCAGGTCATCAGCCCCACCATCGTGGACCCGGTCTGCCCCGGCGCGACCGACCTGTTCAACATGGCCGCCGCCGGCATCGGGGTGGGCATCCTCATCACGCCGCTCGTCGCGTCGGTGGCCGAGGACGCCATGTACGCGGTGCCGCGCTCGCTGCGCGAGGCGTCGTACGGCCTGGGCGCGCGAAAGCGTACGACGAGCCTGCGGATCGTGTTCCCGGCCGCCATCAGCGGCATCGTGGCCGCCCTGATCCTGGGCCTCTCGCGCGGCATCGGCGAGACGATGGTCGTGTCGATCGCCGCCGGCGCGACCGGCGGGTCTCTGTTCAGCATCGACCCCTGCGCGCCGGGACAGACGATGACCGCCGCCATGACCGCGCTGGCCACCGGATCCGACCAGGTCCGCGGTGCCTCGCTCGCCTTCCCGAGCCTCTTCTTCGTGGGCCTGCTCCTGTTCGTGTTCACGCTGGTCCTCAACCTCGTGGCGGATCGGTTCGTGCGGCGCTTCCGGGTGCGCTACTGATGTCCGCCACGCCGCGCAGCCAGGCGATCACCGCCGCCGAGGCCGTGCGCCGCTCGCTCGAGGGCGCCGGCCGGACCGACTGGCGCAGCATCGGCTTCCAGGCGGTGCTCGTCCTCCTGCTCGTCCTCACGCTGGGCGTGCTGGCCTGGCTGCTGGCGGTCGTCTTCGTGAACGGCACGCCCGTCCTCCTCGACCGCGGCACCGACTTCCTCACCGCTCCGCTGGCCTCGCAGCCCGATCGGGCGGGCGTCGGCCAGGCGATCTCCGGCTCGCTGATGCTCATGGCCTTCGTGGCGCTCATCAGCTTCCCGCTCGGCATCGGCGCGGCGGTCTACCTCGAGGAGTACGCCGCCGATACCGCCTTCACCCGCCTGGTGAACACCGTCGTCCGCAACCTGGCGGGCGTGCCGTCGATCGTCTACGGCCTCCTGGGCCTGGCGGTCTTCGTGGTGGCCCTCGGCGACGTCGTCGGCCCCGGGCCGGCGTCCGGGCGCAGTCTCATCGCCGGCGGGCTGACGATGGCGATCCTCGTGCTGCCGATCGTGATCATCACCAGCGCCGAGGCGCTGCGGGCCGTGCCCGGCGCCATCCGCGAGGCGGCCTTCGGCGTGGGCGCCACACGCTGGGAGGTGGTGCGCAGCCATGTCCTGCCGTACGCGGCGCCGGGCATCTTCACCGGAACGATCCTGTCGATGGCCCGCGCCTTCGGCGAGACCGCGCCGCTCATCCTGGTCGGGGCGGTCATCGGCGGCTTCAACGTCCGCTACGACTCGATCCTCGAGCAGCTGCAGGGGCGCTACACCGCCCTGCCGACGACGGTCTACGACTGGGCCCGCAAGCCGGCCACGTTCGAAGGGAACGTGTATGCCGCCATCGTCGTGCTCATCGTGGTGCTGCTCCTGGTGAACGCCCTGGCGATCTACCTGCGAAACCGATTCGAGCGAAGGTGGTGACCGTGACGATGATCCCCGAGGCACCGGCGAGCGACGAGCAGACGCGGGACGGAGGCCCGACAATACGGCTCGTGACCACCGGCCATCACCTCGACGAGTCCGAGCGCATCGCTCCCGGGGCGACCTCCGACGCTGCGCCGATGACCTTCGCGGAGGACGAGGTCGTCTTCCGCCTCGAGTCGGTGTCCTGCTTCTATGGCGCGTTCCGGGCGGTTCGCGGCGTGAGCCTGCAGGTGCCGCGCAACAAGATCACGGCGCTCATCGGTCCATCCGGCTCCGGCAAGAGCACGCTGCTGCGCAGCTTCAACCGGATGAACGACCTGATCGAGACGGCCCGCCTCGACGGGAGGATCCTGTACCACGGGGTCGACATCTACGCCGACGGCGTGGACCCGGTCGAGGTGCGGCGGCGGATCGGGATGGTGTTCCAGAAGCCGAACCCGTTCCCGAAGTCGATCTACGACAACGTCGCCTTCGGGCCCCGCGTGGCCGGCTTCAAGGGGAACATGGACGAGCTGGTGGAGCGATCGCTCACCCGCGCCGCGCTGTGGGACGAGGTGAAGGACAAGCTCCGCTCGCCGGGCACGACCCTGTCCGGGGGGCAGCAGCAGCGGCTGTGCATCGCGCGGGCGATCGCGGTGGAACCCGACGTCATCCTCATGGACGAGCCGGCCAGCGCGCTCGACCCCATCGCCACCCTGCGGATCGAGGAGCTCATGCACGAGCTCAAGGAGAACTACACGATCCTGATCGTGACCCACAGCATGCAACAGGCGGCGCGCGCCAGCGATTACACCGCCTTCCTGTCGATGGGCGAGGACCGGGCCGGCTACCTCGTCGAGATGGCGCCCACCGATCGCCTCTTCACCTCGCCACAGCATCGGCTGACCGAGGACTACATCACCGGCCGGTTCGGCTAGGAGGGAGCCATGGACGCCTCACGGGACACCGCCGCCGAGCTCGAGCATCCGTCGCTGCGCCGCACCTTCGAGGAGCAGCTGCAGACGGCGAAGGACGACGTCCTGCGCCTGGGCTCCATGGTCGAGGCCCACCTCCAGCAGGCCGGCGTCGCGCTGATCGAGCGCGACGTGGAGCTCGCCGACCGCGTGCGCTGGGCCGATGCCGACGTGAACGAGCTGCAGCGCGAGCTCAACCTTACCATCGCTGCGGTCATCGCCCGCCAGGGGCCGATGGCCCGCGACCTCCGCGAGCTGCTCTCGCTCTACCACGCCGCCGCGGAGCTCGAGCGCATGGGCGACTACGCCACGAACATCGCGAAGCTGGCCCAGCAGCTGGCATCCGAGCCGGAGCTGCCGCTCTTCCCGCAGATCCCGCGCATGGAGCAGCTCTGCCGCGAGCAGCTGCGTGCCGCGATGCGGGCCCTCGTCGACGTCAGCGAGGAGAAGGCCCGGGAGGTCTGCGCCCGCGACGACGAGATCGACCATCTCTACAACAGCGTGTACGAGGACGCGATCGCGCTCATGGAGGCGTCGCCGAACCGGGCGCGCCAGGCGACGCACATGCTCTTCGCCGCGCACCACCTCGAGCGCCTCGGCGACCGGGTCACGAACATCGGCGAGGACGTCGTGTTCCTGGCCACCGGCCAGATCGAGGACCTCAACCCCTGACCATGGCGCGCCAGGCCGCCCGCCGCCGGATCCTCCTCGTCGAGGACGACCGCACGCTGCGCCAGGCGCTTGCCTTCAACCTCGAGCGCGAGGGCTACGAGGTGCGCGTCGCGGTCGACGGTGAGCAGGCGCTCGCCGCCGCGCGCGACCCCGCGCTCGACCTCGTCGTGCTCGACGTCATGCTCCCCGGCATGAGCGGCCTGGAGGTGCTGCGCGCCATCCGCGCCGAGGGCGTCGACACGCCGGTCATCGTGCTCTCGGCCAAGGGCGACGAGATCGACCGGGTGGTGGGCCTCAAGGTCGGCGCCGACGACTACCTGACCAAGCCCTTCAGCCGCCCGGAGCTGCTGGCGCGCATCGACGCCGTCCTGCGCCGCCGGCCGAGCGCCGTGCCGCCCGGTGAGCGCGCGCCGGCAGAGCCGATCCGCAGCGGCGACCTCCTCGTCGACCCGGGCCGGCGGCTGGCCACGTACGACGGCCGGGCGCTGCAGCTCACCGTGAAGGAATTCGACCTGCTCGCGTACCTCGCGGCGCACCCCGAACGGGTGTACACCCGCGAGCAGCTGCTCGACCGGCTGTGGGGCGCCGACTACGAGGGCGACGCGCGGACGGTCGACGTCCACGTCTCGTGGCTGCGCACGAAGCTCCGTGGCGCGGACGGCCACAACTACTTTCGCTCGGTCCGCGGGGTCGGATACGCCTTCCAGCCCCGACCGGTGACGGCCGCCGGCCGATGAGCGACCCGGTCGCGGCGGCCGCCTTCGAGGCGCTGCTGCGCCAGACCGGGGCCGGCGGGCTGCTTCTCGTCGACGATCGGCTGCGGATCCGCCGCGCCGGCCCTGCCGCGGCCAACCTCGCCGGGCGCCCGGTCGAAGACATCGAGGGGATGAGCCTGATCGCCGCCTTCGGCTCCGTGGCACTGGACGGGGTGGCACGCGCGGCCCTGTCGTCGGGTTCCTCGCAGTCCGGTGAGGCGGAGCTCGGCCAGCCGTCCGCCCGCACCTACGTCGTCGATGCCGTGCCGCTGGCCGATGGCGGCGCCGTCCTCTCGCTCCATGACATCACCACCCTGCGCCGCGCGGAGCGGGTGCGGCGCGACTTCGTCGCGAACATCAGCCACGAGCTCCGGACGCCGCTGGCCTCGATCAAGCTGCTGGCCGAGACGCTCGCCGCGGGGGCGCTCGACGACGCGGAATCGGGGCGGGACTTCGCCGTCCGCATCGGGACCGAGGTCGACCACCTGGCCCAGCTCGTGGACGAGCTGCTCGACCTGGCACGGATCGAGTCCGGCGAGGTGACGCTCGCCATCACCGCGCTCGAGCCGGCCGCCGTGCTCGAGGGCGTGGCGCGACGCATCTCCCCCGTGGCGGAGCGGAGGGAGGTGACGGTGCGGGTCCTCGCCGGCCCGCCGGACGGCGCGGCGACCCGAGCCGCCGCGGATGGCGAGCGCCTGGGCCAGGCGCTCCTCAACCTGGCGCACAACGCGGTGAAGTACAGCCACCCCGGCGGCGAGGTGCGACTGGGCTGGGCTGCGGAGCCAGGCACGGTGCGCTTCGAGGTGGCCGACGACGGGGTGGGGATCCCGTCCACGCATCGTGCCCGGATCTTCGAGCGGTTCTACAAGGTCGACCGATCGCGCGTGCGGGAGGCCGATGACGAGCCGCAGCGCGCCAGCGCCGGCCTGGGGCTGGCGATCGTGAAGCACATCGCCGAGGCGCACGGCGGCGCGGTGGGCGTCACGAGCCAGGAGGGCGCTGGCTCGTCGTTCTGGATCGAGGTGCCCCGCGCCCCCGACGGCGGCTAGGCCGCGGCCGCGTCCTGCTCCGCCGCGTTCAGCGCGGCGAGCTCGATCTCGACGCCCCACTCTTTGCCCACCAGCCAGCCGCCGGCCTCGAGTGCGACGTTCCAGTTCAGGCCCCATGCCTCGCGGTCGATCCGGGTGCGGGCGCTGAACGCCGCGCGCTGGCCGCCGCGCATGTCGGCCACCACGCCGGCGATCTCGGCGTCGAGCGTGACCGGGCGGGTGACGCCGCGGATGGTCAGGTCGCCGTGAATGCGATACCCATCGCCGGCCGGCTCGATGCGCGTGCTGCGGAAGGTGATGTGCGGGTGCTGCGCGGCGTCGAGGAAGTCCGGCGAGCGAAGGTGCTCGTCGCGCGGCGCCACGCCGGTGTCGATCGAGGCGGCGTCGATGCGCGCCTCCACGCTGCCGCGCTCCGGATGCTCCGGGTCGAAGTCGATGGTCGCGTCGGCCACTTGCAGGCGGCCGCGGACGGTGGTCACCATCATGTGCCGGGCCGATACGATGACGGACGAATGGGCGGGGTCGAGCTTCCAGGTCATGGTGCGGGTCGATGCTCCTTGGATTCGCGAATGTGATTGCGTGCGCAACTATATACCTGATGTCGTTGCGTTGTCAATGACTTTTTGAGAAGATCGGGACCGATGACCGACCGAACGCGCATCCCCACCCCCGACGACCCGCGCCTCGACGCCTGGCGGACGTTCCTGTTCGCCCACGCCCAGGTCCGGCGACAGCTGGAGCGTGAGCTCCAGGCCGAGCAGGAGATGAGCCTCGGCGAGTACGAGGTGCTCCTCTTCCTCGCCTACAGCGACGAGCGGCGGCTGCGGATGAGCGAGCTCGCAGACCGGATGGTGCTGTCACGCTCCGGCGCCACGCGGCTCGTCGACCGCCTCGAGACCGCCGGCTTCGTGGAGCGCGTGAGCTGCGACACCGATCGCCGCGGGCAGTGGGCGCAGCTCACGCGGGCCGGCTACGAGCGGCTGCGCGCCGCGTCGCCGACCCACCTGCGCGGGATAGCGGAGCATTTCCTCGACCGCATCCCCGCCGACGAGCTCGCGGCGCTGCGCGGCACGCTCGAGCGGGTCGCGACCGACCCTATTCCGTGGCGGCGGCCCCCTCGCGGAGGCTGAGCACCATTGCCGCCCGTGGGTCGTGCGGCGCCAGCTCCAGGAACCGATCGAACTGGCGGACGGCCTCGGCCTCGTCGCCGTCGCCACGCAGCGCGATGAGCCCGCGGAAGAACGGAATGTCCGGCTCGTCGGTGGCCGCGAAGCCGGCATAGGCCTCGAGCGCGGAGCGCGCGTCGGTCCAGTCGCTGGCACTGATGTAGGCGCTGATGAGCCGCCGATAGGCCGATGCGTTCTCCGGCTCGAGGTTGACCAGGACGAGCAGCGCGGTCGCGCCGCGGCGCCGGTCCTCGGCCGTGGGTCCGGCCAGGTACGCATCGGCCAGCTCGGAGAAGGCGTCGGCGTCGGTTGGATCGGCCGCGATCCTGGCCTGGAGGCGGGCGATGTCCGCCTGGCGGGCCTCCTCCGCGGCGATGGCCTCGGCCAGCGGCGCATCGGTCACCGTGCGCTCGGCGATGCCGATCGGCGCCGGCAGCGCGAAGCCGATGAGGAGCAGGCCGAGCAGGGCGCTGCCGAGCACGAGCGCCGTCCGGCGGCTCCCGCTGGGTGGGGCGGCTGGCCGCCGTGCGGCCGGCTGCGATGCCGCCGGGAGGGTGGCCGCGGCGCGGGCCTCGGCCTCGGCGCGCTGGGCACGATAGGTCGCCTCGTCGAGCGAACCGGCGCGCCGGTCGGCCTCGAGGTCGCGCAGCGCCTCGAGCGCAAGGCGGTGGCGGACGGCGCGGGTGTCCTCCTCGGGGTCGGTGCTCGCCTCGGGCGGGGCGGCGGACCCCCGGTCGAGCAGCGGCCAGGCCACTGCCAGCCCGGTGGCGACCGCCACGAACACGAGCAGCGTGAGCTCAGCCATCGAGCGCCTCCATCTCGTCATGGACACGGCGTTGATCGGCCTCGGCGGGCGCGGCCAGTGCCGCAGCGGGGTCCGCGGCCGCCGGGTGGGCGCGGCCGGCCCACAGCCACGCGCCGAAGGCGGCGACGGCGAGCAGCACGCCGCCGATCGGCAGCCACCAGGCCAGAGGGTCGTCCGGAGCGAGCAGGATCCACTCCCCGTAGCGCTCGACGAAATGGGCGCGCACCTCGTCGTCCGAGCTGCCGGCGGCCACCAGCGTGGCGATCTCGTCGCGGATGGCCGCGGCGGCACGCGTGCGTGACTCGGCGACCGACAGCGCCTGGCAGTCCGGGCAGCGCAGCCCCGCCGCGATCCGCTCCACCCGTTCGGCATCGCTGCCCGGACCGGGCGCGGACAGGATGGCGGCCAGGACGAACGCGGCCACCACGAGCAGGGAGATGCCGCCGGCGATGGGGAGCGGCCGTCTCATCGGTCCACCCCGGCCACCGGCGCGAACAGCCCTTCGAGGTCGGCGCTCGTGAGCTGGCCGATCCAGCGCGCGGCCACGGTGCCCTCCGAGTCCACCAGGAACGTCTCGGGCGGGCCGATGACGCCCCACGCGCCGGCGAGCCGCTCGCCGGGATCGGCCAGGTGCTCCCAGCCGCCGTCGCCGTACGTGGCCAGGAAGGAGCGCGCGGCCTCCGGCGTGTCGCGGTACAGCACACCGAGGATCGTCACCTCGTCGCCGTAGCGCTGCTGGGCCTCGATGAGCACGGGGTGCTCCTCCACGCAGGCCGGGATGCACCAGCTCGCCCAGAAGTTGAGGAGGTAGGGACGCCCGGCGAGGCTCGCGGCGGTCACGGTGCGGCCGTCGAGGGTGGTCAGGCTGAAGTCCGGCGCCGGATCGCCGACGCGCGGCACGGGCCGGGCCAGGCTGACGACGAGCAGCCAGGCCAGCGGCAGGACGATGATCGGCACCACGAGCCACCGCAGCGTCCGGCCGGTCATGCGTCCGGGCTCCCACCGGTCGCCAGCCGGGCCGATGCCGTGGCCGGGACGTCGGCCGACGCCTCCGCCGGAGCGGGCGCGGGGACGCGGCGACGCTCCGGCCAGGCGGCGAAGACCGCGCCGAGCGCCACGATCCCGCCGCCGATCCAGATCCAGACCACGAGCGGGTTCACGAAGACGTGGAGCGTGACCGCGCCACTGGCCGGGTCGTGGGCGAGGAGCGTGACGTACAGGTCCTCGCCGGCCGCGGTGCGCACCGCCGGGGTGGCGACGAGCGTCGACGAGTTCGGGTAGTCGCGCAGCGCCGGGGCCAGCGCCCCCGACTGCGGCCCATCGAGCGAGAGCTCCGCGCGGACCTCGACCACCCGCGGGTCGGCGGCCAACCGCTCGACGACGACCCGCTCATGGGTGACGGTGTAGGCGCCGAGCGTCACCCGCTCCCCGGGCGCCAGGGTCGCGGTCACATCGCTGGCCAGCGTGGCCGACACCGCGACCGCCACGGCCATGACCGCGATCCCGAGGTGCACGACGTAGCCGCCGTAGCGGCGCCGGTTGCGGCTCGCCAGCCGCCACGCGGCGAGGGGCGGTGCCTCCCCGCGAGCGCGGCCCCGGGCGCGCGCGCCGCGCACGACCTCCTCGCCCATGATCGTGACCACGAACGCGGCCATGGCGATCGCCACCAGCGGCGCCGCCTCCCGCAGGCCGACCAGCCACGCCCCGCCGGCGCCGAGCGCCGCCGCGATGAGCGGCAGCGCGAAGCGCTCGCGGACGGTGCGCCACGACGCCCCGCCCCACGGCAGCGCCGGGCCCACGCCCATGAGGAAGAGGAGGGCAACGAAGATCGGCGCGTTCACGCCGTTGAACCACGGCGCGCCGAGGCTGGCACGCTCTCCCCGCACGGCCTCGAGCACCACCGGATACAGGGTCCCGAACAGGACGACGAAGGTGATCCCCAGGAACAGGACGTTGTTGAACAGGAATGCCCCCTCGCGGCTCACCGGCTGGCCCGGCGGGCGCGTGTCGCCGAGGTCGGGGAGCCGCCAGACGAGCAGGCCCAGCGAGCCGACGAGGGCGACGAGGATGGCACCGGCGAACCAGGGCCCGATGGCCGAGGCGGTGAAGGAGTGCACGCTCTCCACCACCCCGGATCGGGTGAGGAAGGTGCCGACCAGGGTGAGCACGAAGGTAACGATCACCAGCGCATGGGTCCAGACCCGCAGCGTCCCGCGCCGCTCGGCGACCATGCTGGAGTGGATGAAGGCGGTGGCCGTCAGCCACGGCAGCAGGGCGGCGTTCTCGACCGGGTCCCAGGCCCAGTAGCCGCCCCAGCCGAGGACCTCGTAGCTCCACCAGGCGCCGGCCACGATGCCCGCGGTGAGGAAGATCCACGGCACCAGCGTCCAGCGCCGCACCACGCCGAGCCAGGCCTCATCGGTCCTGCGCGTGACGAGGGCCGCCATGCCGAAGGCGAACGGGACGGCCATGCCGGTGTAGCCGAGGTACAGCAGCGGCGGGTGGAGGCCCATGAAGGGGTGGTTCTGGAGCAGCGCGTTCGGACCGTTGCCCTCCATGCCCACCGGATCGGTGCGCACGAACGGGTCACCCGGCCAGGCCATGACCGCGAAGAAGAAAGCGAGGCCGATGGCCAGCACGAGCCCCACCCAGGGCATGAGCGCCGGCATCCGGTCGCGGAACCGATGCAGGACGAGCGCCGCCCACCCCGACGCGAGCAGCGCCCAGAACAGGATCGAGCCCTCGAGCGCGGCCCACAGGCTGATGACCGAGTAGAACGGCGGCGTGGTGGTCGCGTTGTTGCGCGCCACGTAGCGGACGCTGAAGTCATGGGTCAGCAGGCTGATCACCATCGCCGCGCAGGCCAGCAGCGCCAGCGCGAAGGCGGCGGTCATCGCCCGCCGGCCGAGGAGCACGAGCGTCGGGTCGCTTCGCCGCGCGCCGAGGAAGAAAGCCGCCGCCGCGAAGATCGTCGCGGCCAGCCCGACGAGCACCGCGGCGTGGCCCAGGGTCGGGATCATCCGCCGTCGGGGATGTGGGAGGGGATCTCGCCCTCGCTGGGCGCGACGTAGTTCTCGTCGTGCTTCACGAGCACGCGCGAGGCCTCGAACACGCCGTCGCCGCCCAGCCGCCCCTCGACGACCACGCCCACGCCCTCGCGGAACGAGCTGGTGGGCGTCGAAGTGCTGTGGACGGTGATCTCGTGCGTGTTGTCCGTCACCGTGAAGCGCAGGTCGGTGGCCGGGCCGGACAGGCTGCCCGGCTTCACGAGGCCGCCGAGGCGTACCTGCTCCCCGACCGCCGACTCCCCGCGGGCGAGGAGCTCGGTCGGGGTCTGGTAGTAGACCAGCGCGTCGCCGATGCCCCCGAACGCGAGCCAGGCGATGACGGCGGCCACCGCCGCCACGCCGAGGAGCAGCCCCCAGCGGCGGCGCGGCGGGACCGGGGCGGCGATGGGACGGGCGACGGTCACCCGCGGTCCTCGTCCGGCGACGGCTCGTTCCCGGCCGCGCGGCGGGCGGCGGCCAGCCGCCGCAGCAGCGTCGCGGCGTACAGCCCCAGCCCGCCGAGAATGACGCCCCAGCCGGCGACGACGAACGGCAGCGCGTCGCTCACCGGGTAGCCTCCTCGGGGCGGACGACGGGCTGGGCGGCGCGGCGCGCCTCCGCCACGCGCGTGCGCCGGACGGCATCCTCGAGCCGCGCCTCGGCGGCGGCGAGCTGGTAGCGGCGGATCATGAGCCAGGCCCAGGCGATCGTGAACGCGCCGAGCATGGCGAGCAGGGCGGTCACGAACTGCATCGGTGCGGCGGGATTGAGGAGGCGATCCGGCGAGCCGATGGTGGGGCCCTGGTGCAGGCCGCGCCACCACTCCACGCTGAAGTGGACGATGGGGATGTCGACCGCGGCGATGAGCCCGACCACCGCCGCGCGCGCGGCGCGGCGGTGGGGATCATCGGTCAGGCGCCGGAAGAGGAGGTAGCCGACGTACAGCGCCAGCAGCAGCGCGGTGGTGGTCAGGCGGGGATCCTCCCACTGCCAGAACACGCCCCACACCGGCTGGCCCCACATCATCCCGCCCCAGATCGCGAAGGCGGTGAACATGACGCCGATCTCGGCCGCGGACAGTGCCACGTGGTCCAGGCGCAGGTCGCGCTTCCACAGGTAGCCGATGCCGGCCAGCGCGGTCACGCCGAAGGACAGGTAGGCCAACCACGCCGACGGCACGTGGACGTACATGATCCGCTGTGCGTCGCCCTGGTTCAGGTCGGCCGGCACCACGAACAGCGCGTTCCATGTCGCGGCCGCCACCGCCAGCACCGCCACGACGCCCAGGATGCGGGTCTTCATCACTCCTCCAGCAGGAAGCCGTAGCCGGCCGCCCCGGCGAGCAGCATGACGAGGTCGTAGCCGGCCAGCAGCTGGAGCCACGAGGCCAGCTCGCCGAGCGGGTCGCCGCCGAGGGCGGCGGCCGTGGCCTTCACCGCGGCGAGCAGCAGCGGCGCGATGACCGGCAGCATGAGCAGCGGCAGCATGACCTCGCGCGCACGCAGCCGGACGGTGACGCCGGCGTAGAAGGTGCCCACCGCCGCGAAGCCGATGGCCCCCAGCACGAGCGTGAGCAGCAGCGCCGGCGCGGCGGCGAGGAGGTCGATCCCGTACAGGATGGCGACGACGGGCAGCAGCAGGCCGCCGAGCACGAGCATGGCCCCCAGGCCGGCGATCGCCTTGCCGAGGTAGATCGCGCGGCGCTCCACCGGGTAGCGGGCGAGCTCCTCGAGCGCGCCGTCCTCCGTCTCCAGCTGGTGGAGGCGAGCCACGGTGAGCAGGCCGCCGAACACGATGGCCAGCCACAGCAGGCCGGGCGCCGCCTCCGCCAGCCGCCGCGTGTCGGGCCCCAGGGCGAAGCCGAAGAGGAGCAGCACGAGCGCGGCGAAGAAGATCGTGGAGCCGGCCGCCTGCCGGCCGCGCAGCTCGGAGAGCGCGTCCTTGCGGGCGATCGCCCAGGCGATGCCCAGGTCGGCGCGTAGCGCGGCCATGCCGTTCATCGTTCGGCCGCCGCGGTGACCGGCTCGGCGATCGGGGCCGGTACGGCTGTCGGGACGCTGACGCCGGCACCACCCAGCTCGACCACGACGCCGGCATCGAGGCGGGCCCAGCCGTCGGCCAGGCGCGTGATGCGGTCGGCCTGGTGGGTGGCGACGAGCACGGTCGTGCCGCCGGCGCGCCAGCCCTCGAGCAGGCGGTCGACGAGGGCCGTGCCCTCCGCGTCGAGCGCGGCGTGCGGCTCGTCGAGCAGGACGAGCGACGGCGCGGCGAGGAGCAGCCGCCCGAGCGCCAGGCGCCGTCGCATGCCGGCCGAGAAGGCGCGCACTCGGCGCGCGGCATCGGCCTCCAGACCGACCTCGGCCAGCGCGCGCGCGGCGGCCTCGGCCGGGTTCGGGCGGCCGAGCATGGTGGCGGCGAAGCGCAGGTTCTCGGCCGCGGTCAGCTCGTCGTACAGGCCGGTGGCGTGGGAGAGGTAGGCGACCCGCGGTCGGACGAGCTCGGGCCGCTCTGCGACGTCGATGCCGTCCACGTGCGCGCTGCCGAAGGTCGGGCGCAGCGACGTGGCCAGGATGCGCAGCAGCGTCGTCTTGCCGGCCCCGTTCGGCCCGAGCAGTGCCACCATCCGGCCGCGCTCGACCTCGAGCGAGACGCCCGCCAGCGCGGCGCTGCGCCCGAACAGCCGGGCGACCTCGCGGGTGGCGACGGCCGGGATCGGGACGAGCGGGGATCGCGGCGGGGCGGAGTAGATCGTGGTCTGCGGCATGCTCGACACGGGGGGCTGCAGCGGGGTGGGCTGAGTGTGCGGCCTGCCCGCAGGAGCGTCAAATGCCGTGGGCCGCACCGAAACCGGCGGCGTATGACATGTCGGGCGACGGCCCGAGCGGCCTGGACGGGGCGGCGCGGGTCCCGCCCATCAATCCGCCGATCCCACCTGAGGTCAACCGCCATGCGCTCCCGGCCGATGCTCCCCACCACGCTCGTCGCGCTCCTGCTCGTGCTCGCCGCGTGCACGACCGATGGTGGCGCCACCGCCGAGGCATCGGCTTCCGTGGCAGGCAGCGGGGACGGCCAGGCGCGGGTCGTGATGGCCAGCATCGCCTACGACCCGACCGAGCTCACCGTGTCGGCCGGGACCACCGTGCTCTTCGTGAACGACGACAGCGTCGCCCACACCGTCACCCAGGGGACCGACGGCACGGCCGACGAGGGCGCCGTCTTCGACGAGGAGGTCGCCCCCGGCGCGTGGGTCGAGATCACCTTCGACGAGGCCGGCGACGTCAGCGTCACATGCCGCTTCCATCCGGCGATGAGCATGGTCGTTCACGTCGAATAGGCGCAGCCCGCCAATGCCGGTCGGTTGCCCCGGCATCGGGCCGGTGCTATCGTCCGGCGCCTGATGGACGCCGGGCCACTTACCCAGACCCAAGCGCAGCCGGCGCCGCCCCGCTCCCGGGCCGAGCGCCGCGCGGCCGCCCAGCGCGCCGAATGCGCCGCCACCGCGGCGCTCACGATCCTGGGCCAGAAGTGGGTCTTGCGCATCGTCCGCGAGCTCGGAATGCGCACCCAGCGCTTCTGCGAGCTGCAGGATGCGCTCGGTGGGGCGAACTCGGCGACGCTCTCCCAGCGGCTGAAGCTGCTCGAGGACGAGGGGCTCATCGACCGCACCCTCGTATCGGAGACGCCGCCGTGGGTCGAGTACTCGCTCACCCCCAAGGGCTCGGACCTGCGCAGCGCGATCACGGGCATCGACCGCTGGGCCGACCGCTGGGCGTCGCAGCAGTAGGACGCCGGGACCGATGAGCCACCCGGTCGCCATCGAGGAGCGTCCGGCCGAGCACGGCGACGCGCTGAACCTGCTGCGCACGCTCATCGCCGAGGCACCCGGCCCCGAAGCCGCCGCGCAGCGCGTGGTCGAGGAGCTCCACAACCGCTTCGGCCACTACGACTGGGTGGGCATCTACTGGGTCGACGCGCCGGCGCAGGAGCTCGTCCTCGGCCCCTGGATCGGTCCCGAGGCCACCGAGCACACGCGCATCCCGATCGGCGTCGGCATCTGTGGCGCCGCCGCGGCATCGGGCCAGACCGAGATCGTCGACGACGTGAATGCCGATCCCCGCTACCTCGCCTGCTTCGCGACGACGCGCAGCGAGATCGTGGTGCCGATCTTCGCCGACGGCCAGGTCGTGGGCGAGATCGACATCGACGGCTCCGATGCATCGGCCTACGACGAGACCGATGCGCGCTTCCTCGAGGAGGTCGCCGCCCTCCTCGCCCCGCTCCGGCCGCGCGAGGGGAGCTGAGCCGGGCGGCGTAACCGGCTTCGTACGGGAAACGATGGCCGACCCCGACGTCCGTCCCGCCGACCAGCGAGGCCGCTTCGAGGAGATCTACGACGAGCACGTCGTACCGATCTATCGGTTCATTCATGCCAGGGTGGGAAACCGTCCGGATGCGGAGGATCTGACGGCACAGGTGTTCATGCGAGCGATCGAGCAGCTCGACACGTCGCGCGACCGCGGCCAGATCGTGAGCTGGCTGTACCGTGTCAGCCAGAACGCGATCGCCGATTACTGGCGCGCCTTCTACCGCCTGCCGGTGATCGGCACCGAGCAGGTCGCGCCCGGCTGGGAGCCGATGGACCCGGCCGCCACGCGCGAGCGCGCGCCGACTGACGATGGCGCAGCGGCCGCCCGCGTGCACGGCCTGCTCGAGCGCCTGCCGGACCGATACGCCCGCGTGCTCGAGCTGCGCTTCCTCCAGCGCCTCAGCGTGGCCGAGACCGCCGACCGGATGGGGATCACCCACGGCAACGCGAAGATCCTGCAGTACCGTGCCCTGCGCAAGGCGGCGCTCCTGGGAGATGGCGATGGCTGACGAACGCGATCGCGACCCGCGCGAGCTCGACGGCGGCCCGGACGAGGCCGCGGCGGTCGAGCGCTTCGAGCGCTACCTCGACTCGCTGCTCGCCGGCGGCCGGCCCTCGCCGGACGACGTCGGCGACCGGGACGAGGCGGAGATGGCCCGCCTCGCCGCCGAGATGTCGGCGGCCGTGGATCCCGCAGGCGGAGCGCCGGATCCCGCCTTCGTCGACCAGCTGCGGCTCCGGATGCGCGCCGCCGACGAGGGCATCGCCGCGGTCCGGGTGCCGCCGCCGGTGCGGCCCGGCCTGGGCGGCATGGCGCGCATGCGGATCACGCGGCGCCAGCTCCTCTCCGGCGGGGTGATCGGCGCGGCGGGGATCGCCGCCGGGGCGTTGGGCGCCAGCCTCCTCCGGTCGCCGGGGACCACCCCCCGCGAGCCGATCTGGGACGACGGCAGCGGCCTCATCTCCGGCGA
>DATBIK010000023.1:0-2510 GCA_036556985.1 Candidatus Limnocylindria bacterium
CGCGCGGCGCGTGCCGATGACGGCCATGCCCCAGATGGTCGCCATCTTCAACGGCGCGGGCGGCGGCGCCGCCGCGGTCGTGGCGGTGGCCGAGTTCCTCGAGTTCGCCGGCCACGGCGAGTCGACGCTGCTGCCGCTGCCGTTCGTGATCGCCACGCTGGCCGGCGCCATCATCGGCTCGGTGGCCCTGACCGGCTCGATCATCGCCTTCGGCAAGCTGCAGGGCATCGTCACCGCGGCGCCGTACATGCTGCCGGGCCAGCGGATCATCACCGCGCTTCTCTTCGTCGCGATGCTCGGCCTGGCCGTCTACGTCGCGGCCGTCGACAACAACGTGACCCTCTTCCTCGTCTACGTCGGGCTCGCGCTGGTGACTGGCATCGTCCTGGTCATGCCCATCGGCGGCGCCGACATGCCGGTCGTCGTGAGCCTGCTGAACAGCTACACCGGCATCGCGGTGGCGGCGTCGGGCTTCGTCCTGTCGAACTACGCGCTGCTCATCGCCGGCACCCTGGTCGGCGCCTCGGGCGCCATCCTCACCCAGCTCATGTGCCGGGCCATGAACCGGTCGCTGTTCAACGTCCTGTTCGCCGGCTTCGGCACCGCCGGTGGCGCGGCGGCGGCCGGCGCCGAGGGCGAGGAGCAGCTGAAGGAGATCGGCGCGGAGGACGCCGCGGTGCTCATGGCCTACGGCAAGCGGGTCATCATCGTGCCGGGCTACGGGATGGCGGTGGCCCAGGCCCAGGGCCCGGTGCGCGAGCTCATGGACCTCCTTGTCGACCGCGGCGTGGACGTCCAGTTCGCGATCCACCCGGTCGCCGGCCGCATGCCGGGCCACATGAACGTGCTGCTCGCCGAGGCGAACGTGCCGTACGACCGCCTCAAGGAGATGGACGAGATCAACGACGACTTCGCCGATACCGACGTGGCGCTCATCATCGGCGCCAACGACGTCGTCAACCCGCTCGCCCGCGAGGAGGGCACGCCGATCTCGGGCATGCCGATCCTCGACGTGGACAAGGCCCACAACGTCATCGTCCTCAAGCGGGGCCGCGGCACCGGCTTCGCCGGCATCCCGAACCCGCTGTTCAGCAACGAGAAGACCTCGATGCTGTTCGGCGACGCGAAGCCATCGGTCGAGTCGCTCGTGCAGGGCGTGAAGCAGGCGTAGGGCCCCAGTCGGGCCCACCCCGAGGAGGAGTGTCATGGCAGAGGAATCGGGTTCGGTCCTGGAGGACCTCCGGTCGCGCCTGTCGGGAGGTACCGTCGACGACATCAGCCGCCGCATCGGCGCCGATCCGGGCCAGACGAAGCAGGCCATCGACGCCGCGCTGCCCATGCTGCTCGCGGCGCTCGGCCAGGAGGCTGCCGACCCGAGTCGCAGCGCAGGGCTGAAGCAGGCGATACGCGAGGACCACGATGGGTCGGTCGTCGACAACCTGGGCGAATACCTGTCCGGCCGGATGAGCGGCCGCGCCACCAACGGCGAGGGGATCGTGAACCACGTCCTGGGCGACCGGCGCGAGCCGGCGGTGCAGGCCCTGTCGACCAAGAGCGGACTCGACTTCGGCTCGATCGCGTCTCTGCTGCCCCTGCTCGCCCCGATCGTGATGGGGATGCTCGGCAAGAAGGAGCGCAGCGGCGGCCTCAGCCTGGACAGCATCACCGACGCGCTCGGGCAGGACACCAGGAGGGCCGCGGACGAGCAGCCGGACCTCGGCGACCTGCTGGGCTCGGTGCTGGGTGGCTCGGGCTCGGGACAGGGCGGGCTCGGAGACATGCTCGGGTCGATCTTCGGCAAGCGCTAGCGGCATGCCCGACCGCTGGGTGTGCCTGGACGTCGGCGAGACGCTCGTCGACGAGACGCGCATCTGGTCCGCCTGGGCCGATGAGCTGGCGATCCCGCGCCTGACCTTCATGGCCGCCCTCGGGGCGGTTTTGGCGCGCGGCGGTGACTACCGCGACGTGTTCGGCGTCTTCGACGTGGGCGACTGGCGCGCCCGCATCCCGGCCGTCGAGGACCGCTATGGCGGGTTCCGCGAGGGGGACCTCTATCCCGACGCGCGGCGTGGGCTGGCCGCTCTCGAGTCGGCCGGCTACCGCGTGGCGGTGGCGGCAAACCAGCCGGCGGTGCGGGCCGACCAGCTGCGCGCGCTGGGCATCGGCCCGGACGTGCTGGCCATGTCGGACGCGCTCGGCGTGGCAAAGCCGGATCCGGCCTTCTTCGCGAGCATCCTCGAGCTCCTCGGCGATCCGGAGCCCGGGACGGTGGCCTACGTCGGCGACCGGATCGACAACGACGTCGAGCCGGCGATCGCGGCCGGCATGCGCGGCGTCTGGATCCGGCGCGGGCCGTGGGCTCTCATCCAGCGGCCCCGCACCGTGGAGCCGGCGCTCACGGTGGACACCCTCGACGAGCTCGCCGAGCGCATCGGGGAAGCCTGGCCGGACTGAGGCGCGCGTTCATTCCCGGCGTCGTTGGAGGATCGCACTGATCTCCCGCTCGCTCA
>DATBIK010000024.1:0-3531 GCA_036556985.1 Candidatus Limnocylindria bacterium
ACGATGCAGATCGCCTCGCACAGCTCCTCGACCGTCTCCATCTGGTGCGTGCTGAAGACGAGCGTCTTGCCGCGGTCGCGCATCTCGAGGAACGCCTCTTTCAGGAGGCCGACATTCACCGGGTCAAGGCCGCTGAACGGCTCGTCCATGATCAGCACGTCCGGGTCGTGGAGGATGGCGGCGATGAACTGGATCTTCTGCTGATTGCCCTTCGACAGCTCCTCGACCTTGCGGTCGCGGTACTCGGGGATCCGGAAACGCTCGAGCCACTCCTCGACGGTCCGGGTCGCCTCGCCTGGCGGCACGCCGTAGAGGGCGGCGAAGAAGCGGAGCACGTCGATGACCCGCATGCGCAGGTACAGGCCGCGCTCCTCCGGCAGGTAGCCCCATGTGTTGCGCGGCAGGCGGGTGTTGGCCTGCCCCTGCCACGTCACGCCGCCGGCGTCGGGGCGGAGGATGTCGAGCACGATGCGCATGCTCGTCGTCTTGCCGGCCCCGTTCGCCCCGAGCAGGCCGAAGATGCGCCCGGGCTCGGCCTCGAAGGAGACGTCGTCGAGGGCGACGACGGGCCCGAAGCGCTTGCTGACGCGGTCGACGACGAGGCTCATGGCTGGATGGCGGCTCGAACTGCGGATCGCCACAACAGCCTAGCGCGGCGCCGTCCGGGACCGCAGTGCCAGGCGTCCCGAGCGCAGGGGCCGAAGGTCCGCGCCTCAGCCGAACCGGAAGGATGTCGCCATGGCATCCCAAATGGGCCGATCACGCTCCTCGTCCGCGCGAAGCCCGCTCAAGGTGACGATGTAGCCGTCACCGTCGGTGACGATCAGGTACTGGGTCACCGCCACCTCGAACGATCCCTGGCCGGGGGTGTTGACCGTCCAGCGATAGCGCAGCACCGCGGCCTGGCCTGCCGGCAGCGTGGTGGTCGAGGTGCGGATCTGGCCCTCGACCGGCACCTGCAGCGCCACCGCGTCGGCAACCTGCTCCGCGATGGACGCGAGGTCGTCGTCGCCGGGGTCGCCGACGTGGATGACGTTCACGTTGTTCGCGAAGCCGGAGGTGAGCGTCCGCGGGCCGGGATCGAAGGCGAACATCTGCACCTGGCCGGTGCTCATGGCGGTCTCGGCCTGGTCGATGACCGCGCCGGCGTCCGGGTTCGCGTCGCGCAGCGCGTCCCACATGTCCGAATTGGCGATGTCGGCCGCGGAGATCGACTCCCACGAATCCGGCAGGCCGATGCTGAAGCCGTCGCCCGCCCGGCGGGTCCACCCATTCGGCAGGCCGACCGTGTTCGGCGACGGGGTGAGCTCCTGGGTCGGCGCGAGCGTGGGGGACGCGGTCGCCAGTGTGGTTGGCGGTGCGGCGGACGACGACGCCGCCGGGGCCGATGAGCAGCCGGCGGCGAGCACGGCGAGCACGATCAGGGCGGCGGTGAAGAGCTTAGGCATCGGTCCCCCTTCCATGGTCAGGCGGGTAGGGCGGGTGCGCCCCGGCCACCCAGCATACCGGCCAGTGGCCTCTGCTACACTCTGAATCCCGAACCGCCACGCACGCACCGCCGCGGCGGTTCGGCGTGTGTGCGCCACCTTGAACAGGACCACCAGCCACCGATGAAGATCGCTGTCCCCCGCGAGACCGCGCCCGGCGAGACGCGCGTCGCGCTGACGCCCCAGGCCGCAGGCCAGCTCGTCGGCGACGACGTGCAGGTCGTCGTGCAGGCCGGCGCCGGCGAGGGCTCCTACATCTCGGACCAGCAGTACGCCGAGGCCGGCGCCATCATCGTCCCCGACGCCGCCGCCCTCTACGGGCAGGCCGACCTCGTTCTCCGCGTCGGCCGTCCCACGGAAGAGGAGCTCGGCATGCTGAAGCCGGGGACCGTCCTGATCGGCACGCTCGGCACGCTCGCCAACCCGAAGTACGCGGAGGCGCTGGCGAAGGCCGGCGTGACCGCGATCAGCATGGACGCCATCCCGCGCATCACCCGCGCGCAGGCCATGGACACCCTCTCCAGCCAGGCGACGGCCGGTGGCTACAAGGCGGTCCTCATCGCCGCCGAGCGCCTCTCGAAGTTCATGCCGCTGCTGACCACCGCGGCGGGAACGGTCCGGCCGGCGCGCGTCCTCGTCTTCGGGGCCGGGGTGGCAGGGCTGATGGCCATCGGCACCGCCAAGCGCCTCGGCGCGGTGGTCGAGGCCACCGACGTGCGGCCTGTCGTCAAGGAGCAGGTCCAGTCGCTGGGCGGCACCTTCCTGGAGGTCGAGATGACCGACGAGGAGAGGGCGCAGGCCGAGACCGCCGGTGGCTATGCCCGCGAGATGAGCGACGACTACAAGCGACGCCAGGCCGAGCTCATCGCCAGCCGCGTCGGCGAGGCCGACGCGGTCATCACCACCGCCCTCATCCCGGGGCGCCCGGCGCCGAAGCTCATCACGAAGGAGATGGTCGCCTCGATGCGGCCGGGCAGCGTCATCGTGGACATGGCCGCCGAGATGGGCGGCAACACGGAGCTGACGGAGGCGGGCAAGGAGATCGTCACCGATAACGGCGTGCGGATCATCGGCTTCACGAACCTGCCGGCCACCATGCCGGCATCGGCCACCCAGATGTACGCGAAGAACATCCAGACCCTGGTCAAGCACCTCGTCAAGGACGGCAGGCTGGAGCTCGACTTCGCCGACGAGATCACCGCCGGCGCCACGATCACCCACGACGGCAAGGTCGTCCACGCCGCCACCGCCGAGGCGCTCGGCATCACGCCCGAGCCGAAGGCCGATGCGCCCGCGTCCGCGGGCGAGAAGGAAGCGTCCTGATGGATCCCACCACCCTGAGCCCGTTCGCCCTGCTCGCGGCGCTCTTCGTCCTCGTCCTGGCCGCGGTCGTCGGCTACGAGGTGGTCAGCAAGGTCCCCACCATGCTCCACACCCCGCTCATGAGCGGCGCGAACGCCGTCCACGGGGTGATCGTGGTGGGCGCCATGCTCGTCGCCGCCACCGCCGAGGGACCGCTGCGCATCGTGCTGGCCCTGGTGGGGGTGACGCTCGGCACGATCAACGTCGTCGGCGGCTTTGTGGTCACCGACCGCATGCTCGAGATGTTCCGCAAGCGCACCCCCGGGGGACGCGGCTAGATGGAGCTCAACGGTTGGGAGATCGCGACCTTCCTCGTCTGGCTGGTCGGATCGGTCACCTTCATCTTCGCCCTGAAGTTCCTCTCGTCGCCGTCCACGGCGCGCCGCGGCAACCTCATGGGCGCGGCCGGCATGGCGCTCGTCATCGGCTGGACCTTCTTCACCTACGACCTCGCCACCCCCGGCGCCGAACCGGGGATGCTCGGCAACTGGTGGCTCATCGCCGCGGCCGGCCTCGTCGGCTCGGTGGCGGGCGTCCTCGGCGCGCGGCGCGTGCCGATGACGGCCATGCCCCAGATGGTCGCCATCTTCAACGGCGCGGGCGGCGGCGCCGCCGCGGTCGTGGCGGTGGCCGAGTTCCTCGAGTTCGCCGGCCACGGCGAGTCGACGCTGCTGCCGCTGCC
>DATBIK010000025.1:0-8297 GCA_036556985.1 Candidatus Limnocylindria bacterium
CGGTCGCGAGGAGGACGAGGGTCACGAGGTAGATCGCCGCGTGGTACCGCCTCGCCGAGCGCGGATAGCGCTCGAGGGTCATCGGTCCGGCTCAGTAATCGGGCAGGACCGATGACGGGGCCGCCTCGATGCCGGTGGCCCCGCCGTCGTCACCGGCCACTTCGCCGACCGTGATCGTGAATGTTTGCGACACGCCCGCGTCCGAATGGTCGGGGTTGCGCAGCGAGGCGATGACGGTGTGCTCGCCCGGCGCCAGGTCGCGGGTGACCTGGAACGGCGTCTCGTACACGAGGTCGTAGTCCGGCGAGCTCGTGTCAGTGTCGAAGTACAGGTGCACGTGGTGGCTACCGGTCTCCGGCGGCCCGATCGGCGCGCCCGTCTCCACGGCGACCTCGAACGGGGTCGACACGGTCGTCCCGTCCTGCGGGACGGTGACGCGCAGGCTCGGCGCGCCGTCACCGCCCGGAGCCGCGGCATCGGGGCTGCAGGCTGCGAGGATGAGCGCGAATGCGAGGGCGGGAATCAGGGCGAGATGGAACCCTCCGATGCGGGAACGCGGGGACGCCAAGACAGGAAACTCCTTTGCTTCGTTGGGAATGTAGTTGCGTAGGAAACTACGCGCAGGGTTACGCCCGGCGTGCGAGACTCCGCAGGGCCGATTGCGCCCCGTACATCCCGCACAGCCCGTGCACCCCGCCGCCCGGCGGCGTCGACGACGAGCAGATGAAGATCCCCGGGTCAGGTGTCGCGTACGGGTCCCAGCGTAGCGCCGGCCGGGTGAAGAACTGCGCCCAGTGCTGAAGTCCGCCGTTGATGTCGCCGCCGACGTAGTTGGCGTTGTACGCCTCCAGCTCCGCGGGACGCAGGACGTGCTGCGCCACGATCCGATCACGGAAGCCTGGCGCGAAGCGCTCGGCCTGGCCGAGGATCGCCTCGGTCGCGTCGCCGGGCCAGCCGTTCGGCACGTGGCAGTAGGCCCACACCACGTGCCGCCCCTCCGGCGCGCGCGACGGGTCGAAGGCCGATGGCTGGCTGAGGAGCACGAACGGCCGCTCGTGGACACGGCCCTCCTGCACGGTCGCCTCCGAGGCCACGACCTCCTCCAGCCGGCCACCGAGGTGCACGGTCCCGGCCCGGCCCACGTCGGGGTTGCGCCACGGGATCGGCCCCTCCAGGACGAGGTCGAGCTTGAAGGCCGCCGGCCCGTAGCGATAGCGCCGCAGCTGCGCCGCGTACCCGCCGCCGAGGCGGTCCCCGGCGATCGCCAGCACCTGCCGCGGCGTGAGGTCGAGAAGCGCGGCCCGATGGGCCGGCAGCTCCGCCAGGCTCCTGATCTCCAGGCCGGTCTTGATCTCCCCGCCGAGCTCGCGCAGGACCGATGCGAGGGCGTCCGCGATGCGCTGCGACCCGCCGCGCGGGATCGGCCAGCCGATGGCGTGCCCGCTCACCAGCAGGGCGAGGCCCAGCCCGCCGGACAGCGGCGCGGTGAGCGGCAGGAACGAATGTGCCCCCACGCCGGCGACGAGCGCCCGCGCCACCGGCGAACGGAATCGTCGCGCCAGCGTTGCCGCCGGCGCCAGCGCCGGCAGGCCAAAGCGGGCGAGGGCGAACGGATGGCGGGCGACGGCCAGCGGACGGATGGGTCCCACCACGGATGAGACGATGACCTCCCAATCGCGGACCATCGGCGCGATCCAGGCACGGTACATGCGCGCGTCCTCGTCTGACCCGAAGCCCGCCACGGTGGCGTCCACGTCGCGATGCAGGAACGCCGCCGAGCCGTCGTCGAGCGGGTGGGCGAGCTGGATCGGCGGCTCGATCCAGCCCAGGCCATGGCGCTCGAGGTCGAGTTCCCGGAACAGCGGCGACGAGCGGCCGAGGGGATGGACGGCGCTGCACACGTCGTGGGTGATGCCGGGCAGCGTGAGCTCCGCCGAGCGCGAGCCTCCGCCGACCGTGTCGCGCGCCTCGTACAGCGTCACGCTCCGGCCGGCGCGCGCCAGCACGATACCGGCGGCGAGCCCGTTCGGCCCGCCGCCCAGCACCACCGCGTCGATCGCACCGGACATGACGCGTACGGTACCGTTCGGTCCCTGCCGACGCCGTTGCGGGCGGCTTGCCCGATTGGCGGCCGACCCCTAGGACGCCGAGCGGGAACGTGCTAACGTGCCTGACCAGCGGCCGCGCAGGGATCCGGCACGACGGACATGGAGAACGACGACCGCCCGTAGCCCGGGAAGCGTGGAACGGCTGTGATATGGTGCGGCCGAGCGGCCGCCCTACGGCTCGCGGAACCGGCCGCCGAAAGGGATGGAGGCTTCGCACGACATGGATTTCGGGAAGCTCAACTCCAACGAGAAGCTGGCAGTCTACGGTGCCATTGCATCGGTCATCGGGCCGATCCTGGCCACCGTCGGCTTCGGCTTCGGCGTCGGCTGGCTGACGCTCCTCCTGGCGCTCGCCATGCTGGCGATCGTCTTCATGCCGCAGCTGTCACCGCAGACCCAGCTGCCCGGATCGAAGGGCTCGCTCATGCTCGTCGTGGGTGGCATCGCCGGCGTGAGCGCCGCGCTCGCCCTGCTGTCGTCGCTCGGCTGGCTGGGACTGTTCGGCACGAACATCGTCTGGGTGCTCGGCTGGCTGATCGGCATCGCCGGCGGCCTGCTCATGGGATGGGCCGGTTGGCAGGAGTTCCAGGCCGAGGGTGGGAAGTTCCAGATCGGGACGCAGGCATCCGCGGCGCCACCGTCGGCGAGCGCGACGCCGCCCCCGGCGGCCGCTGCACCCGCAGAGCCGGCCGCCCCGGCACCTCCGGCGTCGGACCCGATGGCTCGGCCAATGGCGGACACGACCGACGAGGACGACCGCACCGCCGGCTAGGCCCGGCCGATCAATCTCGTCACGCGATCACGGAGCAGGTCGAGCGGCTCGGCCTGCTCCTCCGTCGTCCGGCGCCACGCGGCGTCGAGGCGGCCGATGACCTCGTCCACCGCCAGGCCGTCGTCGATGGAGTCGACCGCCTCGTCGAGCAGCCGACGGCCCTCCGGATCGCCTGCGCGAACGGCCACGTCCCGGACGAGGTCCGACAGGTCGGCGTGGGTCGCCTCGATCGCCGGCGGCGGGTCCTCCAGGACGTCCTCGAAGTATGCGATCGCCAGGGCCAGCAGCAGGGCGTCATCGGCGGCATCGGTCTGGACCGATGCGCCCGCGCGACCGACCGCCAGCCGGTAGCCGCCCTCGGCGCGGACGAAGCCGACCCACGGGCCGTCGCCCTCCAGCCGCCCGATGGCGCAGGGCCCGTCCATCGGACCATCGCCCCTCCGTGGCTCGGCAGCTAGGACTTGCTCTCGATCTTCGAGGCGGGCAGGACCACGATGCGCCGGTTCGGCTCGACGCCGACGCTCTGGGTGCGGATCCTCGGGTTCTCGACGAGCGCCAGGTGCACAATGCGCCGCTCGATGGCCGGCATCGGCTCGAGCTGGATGATCTTGCCGGTCTGGATGACCCGCTTCGCAGCGCGATCGGCGACGTCGCGGAGCTGCTCCTCGCGGCGGCCGCGGTAGTTCTCGACGTCGATCGCGATCCGGCGGTACTGGCCCTCCTTCTTGGCGACCATGAGGTTCACGAGGTGCTGCAGGCTGGCCAGCTTCTCGCCGCGCCGGCCGATGAGCACACCGAGGTCGGAACCCTTCACGTTGAGCTTGGCGGTCTCGCTGCCCATCCCGATCTCGACCTCGCCCTCGAGGTCCATGAGCCGGATGAGCTCGCTCAGCACCGTCTTCGCCTCTTCCAGGACGCCGCGCTCCTCGTCGCTCAGCTCGTCGAGCGGCTTGGCGGGGATGAAGGGCGCCGGCTCGCGGGACGGTCGGTCCTCGCGTGGCTCGCGCGGCTCACGGGGTGCGCGCGCCTCGCGCGGCTCGCGCTCGCGACGTTCGCGGGGCGCGCGGCCCCGGCCGTCGCCGTTCGTGCGGCGCTCGCGACCGCCACGGCCACGGCCGCCGCGGGTGCGCCGCGCCTCGGCACGCTCGAGCTCGGCGAGCTGGTCCTCCGGGCTCTTCTCCTCGCCGGGGGCGGCCTCGGCCGCCTCGGCCTCACCGGCCGGCTCGCCGTCGGACTCCTCGGCGGCAGGAGGAGCGGGCGGCTCGGGAGCGCGCAGCGTCTCGGCGGCTGCGACGGCGGACTTCGGCGCCGCCAGGATGCGCGCCTCCTCGCCACCGACGCCCAGGATGCCGCGGCTGCCCTGGGCCAGGATCTCGATATCCAGCTCGGAGAGGTCGGCCTCGAACTCGCGCATCGCGGCGCGGATCGCCTCCTCCACGTTCTTGCCGTTGAACTCTCGGAATGTCATCGCTTTCGGCCTCGTCGCTTCTTGCCGGAGCGCGGCTGCTGGCGGGAACCGCCAGGCGCGCCACCGGATCGGGTGGATGGCTGCGTCTTGTCGCCGGCCTTCTCATCGGTCTCGGCGTCGGGTGCTCGTCGCTTTGGCGGGGCGAGCTCATCGGGGGGTGGGGCGAACCTCGGGCTCCACCCGAAGATCGGGAAGAGGTTGCCCCAGCCCATCATCAGGTACTGGTGCACGACCAGGTAGCCCGTGTACACGGCCCAGTACAGGATCAGGCCGCTCGGGAACAGCCCGCCCCAGAACAGGGTGAGGAGCGGGAAGAGGTAGACCATCGTGCTCGTCGTGGCGCTGGTGGGATCGTCCGGGTTCGGCCGCGGACTGGTCATCTTGACCTGCACGAACTGGAGGACGGCCGCAATGAGCGCCAGGCCGGAGAGGGCGAACCCGAAGATCGGGATCGCGAACACGTTGTCGACCTGCGCCAGGTCGAGGCCGAACAGCCAGGGCACGGTGGTCTGGATCGGCTCCGCCAGCTTCAACGGATCGACGAGCTGGCAGTTCAGCGGCAGGAAGTGGTCCCACGGCGCTCCCTGCGTGAATGCCGGCAGGGTGCACACCTCGGCGGTGCCCTGGAAGGGCGCCGCGTAGAGCTGCGACTCGCCCTGCTGCCGGAGGAACTCGATCCCGGGCAGCGCGGCCTGGATCTGGGTGAACGTGTCGGACGCCACCTGCTCGGCGGTCAGCGTGACCACGTTCGAGGCGCGGATGAGCGCCTGGTACAGCGCGAAGAGGAGTGGAAGCTGGAGCAGCACCGGCAGGCAGCCCGCCGCCGGGTTGACGCCGTGCTCCCGGTACAGCGCCATGGTCTCCTCGGAGACCTTCTGGCGATTGCCCTTGTGCTTGCGCTGCACCTCGCGGATGAGCGGCTGCATCCGCTGCATCTCGCGCTGGGATCGGATCTGCCGCACGAAGAGCGGGGCGAGCAGGGTCCGGATGACGACCGTGAACACGATGATCGCCAGCGCGAAGTCGCTGAAGAGGACGTGGTAGGCCGCGACAAGCAGGTTGAAGAGCGGCAGGAAGAAGACGTCCCAGGGCGGCGTGAAATGCTCGATCCCAAAGAAGCCGGCGCCGATCAGGGCTGGCACCTCAGTGCTGCCCCTTGCCGGCGGGCATCATCGGCACCGGGTCGTAGCCGCCCGGATGGAGCGGGTGGCAACGGCCGATCCGCCTCATCCCCATCCAGGAGCCGCGCAGCAGCCCGTAGCGCTCCACGGCGGTGTAGGTGTACTGCGAACAGCTCGGCGTGTAGCGGCAGGACGGCGGCATCCAGGCAAACAGGCGCTGGTAGGCGCGAATGGCTCCCAGACCGATCTTCCTCATCCACCGATCCCCGACCGCTCCACGAGCGATCTCAATGCCTCGCGGAGCTCCGCGTGGCTGGCCGTGGCCGCCTCAGGCCTGGCGATGAGGAGCAGGTCCCAGCCCGCGCCCATCGTGTCGTGTCGTTCCCGGAGCTGCTCTCGCACGAGCTCCCTGAGCCTGCGGCGTACCCGATTTCGCTGGACGGCCCCGCCGAGCGTCCGGGGGGTGCTCATCCCGATCCGCGTCTCCGGCCGATCGGTGCGCAGGTATCGCAGCACCAGAAGCCGGGTCGAGCGGACCGATCCCTGGCGACCGATGGCGTCGAAGTCAGCCTTGTGCCGAAGCGTCGGAACGGCAGGCACCTCGTGCGCCCCTGGTCGCGTCAGGCGGTGAGCCGCTTGCGCCCCTTCGCGCGTCGGCGGGCAAGCACGCGGCGACCGCCCTTCGAAGCCATGCGGGCGCGGAAGCCGTGTTCCCGCTTCCGTGCGCGCTTCTTGGGCTGATAGGTCCTCTTCATCGCGGCGTGCTCTGTCCTCGTTCAGCGGCGGCGAGTTGGGAGTCCGGCGGAACACACGAACGGCTGGCGTCACGCCAGCCGCGCGCGATGGCCGTGTGCCGGCTCTTCTCGCTCTGCGCCGCGATTCTACCGTACCGCGCGCGGCAGGTGTCAAACGTCCTCTGTCTCGGCTTGGCCGCTTCCCGTTGCGCGCTTTACCGATCTATCGGCTGATCGGCACCTGGGGTCACTCCGGGGCGCCGCCTGGCCGATCTATCGGTACGGCGCACGCCTGAGGTGCACCCGGGGGCGCAGTCCAGGCTCAGCCTGTGCCGATAGATGTGACGGTGCGCACCTGGCACCTGCCTCTGGCGCGATCCGGCCGATAGATCGGTACCGCCCGAGCCGGCCGTCACGGACCGAGTCGCGAACCCCATTGCCCGGCGCGAAGGGGCGCTGCTAAGATGGCCCGACCCCCGACGCCGGAACGCCCAGAACACCGGGTTCGCGCCGTCCGGAGGGAGTAGGATTCCGGGTCCCGACACCCTCCCGACACGACGTGGAGACGGCGAATTGATGGATGCGAACCAGGTCTGGCGCGCCGCCCTTGGCGAGCTGCAGGTCAGTCTCTCGCCCGCCAACTTCGAAACCTGGCTGAAGGACACGACCCTCGTCGACATCGACGACAACCGGTATCGCATCGCCGCCCCGAACGGGTTCGCGCGTGACTGGCTGGACAACCGCTACCGCACCCTGGTAAGCCAGACCCTGGCCCGGGTGGTGGGCGGATCGGTCCAGGTGGAGTTCGTCGTCGCCGACGCGCCCGGCCCGGTACCGGACCAGGCCGACGAGGACGCGCTGCCGCCGCCGCCCGCCTCGGCCGGTGGCAACACCGTCAACCTGAACAGCCGGTACGCCTTCAGCAACTTCATCGTGGGCAGCGCCAACCGCCTGGCCCACGCCGCCGCGCTCTCCGTCGCCGAGCGGCCGGGACACGCCTACAACCCCCTCTTCCTGTACGGCGGGGTGGGCCTCGGCAAGACCCACCTCATGCACGCGGTCGGCAACGCGGTGGCGGCCAAGTTCCCGCGCAAGCGGATCCTGTACGCCACGTCCGAGAAGTTCACGAACGACTTCATCAACTCCATCCGCGAGCAGAAGATGGAGGACTTCCGGAACCGATACCGCCGCATCGACGTGCTCCTCATCGACGACATCCAGTTCATCGCGGAGCGCGAGCGAACCCAGGAGGAGTTCTTCCACACTTTCAACGCCATCCATGAGGCCGGCAAGCAGATCGTGCTCTCCAGCGACCGGCCGCCGAAGGCGATCACCACCCTCGAGGAGCGGCTTCGCTCCCGGTTCGAGTGGGGCCTCATCGCCGACCTGACGCCGCCGGACCTCGAGACGCGCATCGCCATCCTGCGCAGCAAGGCGGAGGATCAGCTCAACCTCATCCCGGCCGAGGTGATCGAGTTCATCGCCCGAAAGGTGGTGAGCAACGTCCGCGAGCTCGAGGGCGCGCTGAACCGGGTCATCGCCTACGCCAGCATGTCCGGCATGCCGATCAACAACGAGCTCGCCTCGGCCGTGCTCAGCAACGTCATGTACAACCCCAAGAAGCGGTCGATCACCCCGCAGCGCATCGTGCGCGCGGTGGCCGACTACTACGGGGTCAACCTGGACCAGCTCCGCAGCTCGAAGCGCGACCGGGCCATCGTCGTCCCGCGCCAGATCGCCATGTTCCTCATTCGCGAGGAGACCGATATCTCGCTCCTGCGCATCGGTGCCGAGCTCGGCGGGCGGGACCACTCGACCGTCCTGCACGCCTGCGACAAGATCGCCCGCGAGCTTGCCGAGAACGACGAGATGCGGCGCGAGATCAGCGCCGTGCGGGAGATGATCTACGCGGAGTGACGCCGGTGGACAACCCCAGGTGGATGTGGTGACAGGCGGGGGATGGAGCGACCATCGGCCATGATGCTCGGCGGCCCCGTCACCAGGCTTTTCCGGTCCGAGCACACGGCCTGGCGGCCCGGGCACACCACGCGTCCTCGCGCCACCCACAGGCCAGTCCGGCCCGATGCATCTCCC
>DATBIK010000026.1:0-60886 GCA_036556985.1 Candidatus Limnocylindria bacterium
CCTTCGCGGCCTTCGACCCCTGGCGCGTGTACTTCGCCCACGACCTCGCCCACTGGGAGCGCCCGCCCGAAGCGGAGCCCGTCGTCCCCCCGCGCTCGTAGCGCGCCGTGGACGCCGATGTGGCCCGCTGTGTCGGGCCAACCTCAGCCTGGCAGTCACCTCTGGCGGTGATTGGCCTGGTGTATCGGGCCAGCCGCAGCACGAAGGCCGCCAGATGGCGGGGCTCACGCTCACCGTGGCCCGCTGTGTCGGGCCAAACTCAGCCTGGCGGTCACTTCGGGCCAGGATCGGCCGGCTGTATCGGGCCAGACGCGCCCGCGGGAAGGGGGCGGGCGGGTTACTCGCCCAGGCCGTACTCGCGCATCTTGGCGTAGAGGAGGCGGCGGTAGATGCCGAGCTCCTCGGCGGCCTTCGAGCGGTTGCCGCCGTTGCGCTCCAGCGCCTCGGCGATGAGCCGCTTCTCGAGGGCCTCGACCGCCTGCTTGAAGCTGGCGCCAACCGGAGCGTCGGCGCCATTGCCGTTCGAGCCTGCCGCGGAGCCGGCGCCGTCGGACGCGAGGCTCTCGGCCACGGCACGGCCGACGGCCTCGTCGACGGCAGCCTCGACCCGATCCCCGAGCGCGTCGTCCACCGCCTCCGCGGCAGCCGCCTTCACGGCAGCCGCTTTCACGGCATCGGATCCCGCGCCCGAATCGACGCGGCCGCGGGTCCGGGCCTTGCCGCCGGCCACCGCCGGCGATTCGGTGAGTGGCAGGTGATCGGGCATGATCGGCTGGCCGCGCGACAGGACCACGGCCCGCTCGATCGCGTTCTCCAGCTCGCGCACGTTCCCCGGCCAGTCGTGCTCCATGAGCAGCCCCATTGCCTCCTCGGAGATGGTGGTGGGGATGGCATCGGGCTTGAACCGGAACTTCGCCAGGAAGTGCTCGACCAGCAGCGGCAGGTCGTCCATCCGATCGCGCAGCGGCGGCATGTGGATGTGGATGACATTCAGCCGGTAGTAGAGGTCCTCACGGAAACGGCCGGCCTCCACTTCCGCCGCCAGCTCGCGGTTCGTGGCGGCGATCACCCGCAGGTCGACCTTGATCGGCAGGTTCGAGCCGATCCGCTCGAACTCGCGCTCCTGGAGGATGCGCAACAGCTTGGTCTGGGTGCCGAGCGTCATCTCGCCGATCTCGTCGAGGAAGATGGTGCCCTTGTTGGCCGCCTCGAATCGGCCCTTGCGCATGGTCATGGCGCCGGTGAACGAGCCCTTCTCGTGGCCGAAGAGCTCGGCCTCGAGGAGCGACTCCGGCAGCGCGGCGCACGACACCTTGACCAGCGGATGCGGATTCCGCTTGGAGGCCCGATGCAGCGCCTCGGCCACCAGCTCCTTGCCGGTCCCGGACTCACCGGTGATGAGGACGGTCGCATCGGCCCCGGCCACCTTGCCGATGAGCTTGTAGACCTCGAGCATCGGCTTGGAGGAACCCACGATCCGCTCCCGCTCTGCGGCGGACTTGCCCAGCTCCAGGCGCAGGGTGGCGACCTCCGAGGACATGTCGGCGTGCTCGAAGACGCGCTTCAGGGCGGCGAGCAGGTCGTCGATCTCGAACGGCTTGGTGACGTAGTCGTACGCGCCGTGCTCCATGGCCTTGATGGCCGATGACGAGCCGCCGAAGGCGGTCATCACGATGACCTCCAGCTCCGGCTTGTCCTTCTTCAACGTCTTCAGCACGTCGAGCCCGTCCTGGTCGGGCAACTTGACGTCCATCATCACCAGGTCGGGACGCTGCTTGTCCACCGCGGCGATCGCCTCGGCCCCGGTCTTCGCCTCGCGCACGGCGTAGCCGTTCTCCTTCAGGAGGTCGGCGAGCAGCGATCGAATCTGTGCGTCGTCGTCGACGACGAGCACGGACTTCTTGTCAGGCAATCAGGGTCTCCGCTCGGGATCGGGATGGACGCAGATCGTACACCTAGTTGCCGGAGCTGGCACCCGGCGCCCCTGAGGCGGGCAGGACCGACGGTACCGGCGCGCTCGGGAACGGCGTGGGCTCCGGCGTCAGCGAGGACGGGAAGCCCAGGAAGGCCAGCACGAACATGAGCACGAACAGGCCGATGACGACCACGACCCACGGTCGTGCCAGCCGATCCTGCGAGGGTGGCAGGGCGCCGCGGTAGCCGGACGCGGGTCGCTGCTGATCGGTCATCGGTCTCCTTCGGTGAGGCTCCGCAGGCGTCGCTCCACGTGCGCCAGACGGGCCCGCTGGTTGGCGATGTCCCGCCGCGCGCGGAGCGCGGCCAGCGGGACGGCGATGCCGAGGGTCCAGGCCAGCAGGCCGAGCGTGCCGCAGACCATCACGGCGAGGGCAGCCACCGCCAGGTCGAGGATGGAGGCCACGGCGCGGCGAAGGGTAGCAGGCTACCGCGCGTCGCGCATGGCCGGCACCAGCAGGCCGACCAGCCCGGCGGCGGCGATCATGGAGCCGCCCGCGATGAGCACGTTCGCCGGACCGATGATCCCCGACAGCCATCCCGCCAGGCCCATGGACAGTGCCATGGCCCCGAAGGTCAGCGCCTGGCGGGTGGACACCACGCGGCCGAACAGCCGGGTGGGGGTGCGCTCCTGGAAGAGGGTGATCGTCGGCACCAGGTAGAGGAGGTTGGCGGCGCCGATGACGAAGAAGAGGCCGATGGCGATGTACGGGTCGGTCACCAGCCCGGCGGCGACCATGCCGGCCCCGAGCAGGATGAAGCCGGCGATGGTCATCGGTCCCTTTGGCGACCGCGTGAAGTACCCGCCGATGATCAGGCCACCCGCCACGCTGCCCAGGCCCAGGGCGCTCATCATCCAGCCGTAATTCTGCGGGAAGGGGATGACCGACTGGTCGAGCGTCTGCTGGGCGTAGAGGAATGCGCACACGATCTCCGCGCCGAACGCGAGCTGGGCGATGGTGCTCACGATGGTGTTCGCGAGGAGCTCGCGCTGGCCGGTGAGGAAGCGCCAGCCCTCGGCCATCTCGCGCCACACCGCGCGGACGCTGAACGGGACGACCTCCACCGCCTCCCTGGGCACGACCATGGCCGCGAGCAGCAGGGCCGATGCGACGTACGTCCCGGCGTCGAGCATGAAGGCCGCGGCGATCAGGCCGGCCAGCGCGGCCACGATGGCCGCCGCGACGGGTTGGCCCAGGACGTCGGCCAGTGTCTCGGACAGGGTGGAGGCGGAGTTCGCTGTGACGAGGTGCTCCTCGCGGACGATGGCCGGGACGATGGCCGTCTTGGCCGGGCGGAAGAGCAGGCCCACGGTCGCCACCAGGAAGGCGATGAAGAAGACGAGGGCCATGTGGACCTCGATGGCGAGCGGGACCAACAGGACGAGCCCGGCCCGCACGATGTCGCAGGCGATCATCGTGCGGCGGCGGTCCCAGCGGTCGACGAGGGCGCCGGCCAGTGGTCCGAGCAGGACGTTCGGCACGGCGGTCATGGCGAAGGCGATGCCCAGGTCCAGCGGCGTGCCGCGCTGCGTGACGAGCACGCCGAGCGCCACCTGGTGCACCCGGTCGCCGAAGAAGCTGATGAGCTGCCCCATCCACAGCAGGGAGAAGTTCCGGTTGCGGACGAGGGCCAGGTACGGCGACTGCGGCCGCTCCTCGGGTTCGACCCGCTCGGCGGGGATGGCCGGCACGGTCGCCGCCGAGGCGCCCCCACCGGCCGGCCTGACGAGCGGTGGCGCGGCGGCGATCGCGGGCGCCGCGGCCGAGGCCATGACGGAGGCGGGGAACGGGTCGTTGGGCCGAGGACCGAACGTGACCAGCGGGCGCATCGGTGCGCCCGGGCGGGTCATGGTGTAGACGATGGTCCAGAACAGGCCAAGGGCCAGCAGCAGGTCGCCGATGCTGACCACGTCGCGGATGACGGGCAGCGGCAGCGGGACGACGTCGCCGAAGATCCCCCCGCGCGACACGAACTCGGCAACGGTGCTGGTGGGCATGAGGAAGTGGAACGCGTCGCCCGCCACGGCATCGGGCTGGAAGCCGGCGGCCTCGAAGGCGCCCGGCCAGATCGGCATGCGACCGCCGTTGAGGAGGACGGCCAGGAAGTTCAGGCCGATGCCCACCGCCGCCACCTGGAGCCCGGGCACCCGCCAGTTGCCCCACAGGAACACGAAGATGAGGAAGTAGGCGGCCACGATCGCCCAGCCGATGGGCAGGTTGGTCGCGTCGTTCGTGCGCAGGAAGACGGCCCCGAAGCGGATGATCAGGGCGAGCAGCAGGACCCAGATCCAGCGGAGCTTCAGGTCTCCGAGACGGGGCAGGCCTCCTCCGGCCAGGGCGCCAACGATGAGCGCCAGGACGATGGTGCTAAGAAACATCGTCCGATGCGAGCATCGGCCTCGACTGACGGGACTCCGGCGGGCTCGGATCGGCAGCCGTGGCAGCGGCGGTGTCGGCTCCTTCGTCCGCATCCGACCCCGCGTCCGCCTGGGGCGGGCGGTCGCGCGGGTCCGGCGCGTGGAGCATGGTGGGCAGCTCGTCCTCGCGGTCCGGCGGGCGGTCCAGGATCTCGCGCGGCAGGTTCACGAGCACCGGCACGATCTCCGGGTCGAACTGGATGCCGGTGTACTTCTCCAGCTCCGCCACCGCCTGCTCGTGGGTGAGGGGGGTCTTGCGGTACGGGCGGCTGGAGGTCATGGCCTCGTAGGCATCGGCGATGGTCAGGATGCGGGCCCCCAGCGGGATGTCGAGCGCCTCCACCCCGTCCGGGTAGCCGGAGCCGTTGAACCATTCGTGGTGGGCCTTGATCAGCGGCGCCTCCTCGGTGAGCTGCTTGGCCGGCGCCACGATCTCCGCACCGATGGTGGGGTGCTGGTTCATGAGGAAGCGCTCGTCCTTGTCGAGCGGCCCCTCCTTGAGGAGGATGTTGTCGCGGATGCCGATCTTCCCCACGTCGTGGAGCAGGCCGGCCCACTGGATCTTCTCCACCTCGGGTTCCGGCAGCTTCATGACGCGCGCCATCTGTACGGAGATGTGGCTCACGCGGTTCGAGTGACCGCGGGTGTACTTGTCTCTCGCGTCGACGGCGTTGGCCAAGGCGCCGATGGTCTGCTCGAAGAGCTCCCTGGTCTCCACGTAGCGGTGGTACGCCAGGCGCGTCGTGAAGAGGGGGACGACGAAGAGGGGAGTGGCCCACCAGCCCACGCCATTGGGGAGGAGGAAGATCTGCGCCATCAACCACGCGAGCGGCGCCAACCCCAACAGGCTTGCGAAGACCGCGCCTAGGTCTTGCGCCCAGACGGTTCGTATCGGGATGCCGGTCCGCGTGCTGACAGCCGCTAGGGCGAGGATGGCATTGGTCGCGTAGTAGACGCCGCTTCCAACAAGGAGGCCGAAGAATGTGAGGATCTCCGCCATCGGGGATGCAAGGCCGATCGCTTCGCCACGCACGACCTCGAAAGCGGCTCCGCCAAGGACCACGGCGACAACAACGGCGGCATGGTTGAACAGAGTGCCGTACCAAGGGATCTGGCGACGGACCTCGCGATAGTCCGTGGTGCCAATCGCAGCGACTACCGCTGCAGCAAGAGGACCGCCTAGCACGAGGCTCGCAAGAAAGGGGGCAGCACTTACCGAGACGACCGTTCCGTGCGGAAGACGAACAGGCAGGGCGGCCCCGACGAGGGTGAGGCCTATCCAGAAGAGGATCCCTAGCAGGCCGCCGATCTCATCCCGGAGCGGGAATAGAAAGGCCGCCGCCGCGGCAGCAACTGCGGCGGCGGCGGTACATGCGGCTATCAGAATCCGGACGTTCGAGTTCACCCATGCGTCACCCTAGCGGGGTGATGCCGGGGAGTCTATCACCCAGACCTACCAGCCCTTGATGCTTGCGCCCCCGGCAATGGCCAAGGTAACCAAGCCCCCAAGGGTGGTCAGCAACGCCAGTAAGCGTCGTCGAAACGCATGCATGCTTGACTCCTGGGACTGGTTACCAGCCCTTGATTGACTGTCTTGCCATCAGAAGGTGCCCTCTTCTGAACTGAAATAGACACAACCGACACACTCCGGTGACGGAACGGTCGGTTGCACTACATGCTCCCCGACGACCTAAGTGCCCACATTCGGTCGGCGGATCGATGCACCCTAGCTCTCAGCCAGTACCACGGCAGTACCAAAGTACTGGTCTGGAGGGAACTCTACTCGCCGACGAGGCGGGAAGTCAATACCCGCCCGGCAAGAGTCAATTATTCGTAGACTCCGCCGTCTGGCTTCTCGAGCCTAGTTCAGACATCAGATCCGCTATCCGGCTGGCTGGAGCCTCGGCCAGCTCATCCTCGATCCTCTTCGCGTATCGGATGATCACGTCCCTGGCTGCGACTTGGCGACCGGACTTCGCAAGGTGTTCGGCGAGCGCGATGTACGCGTCGTCGTCGAACTCATCCAAGTCGATGAGGGCACTGGCAGCTCGAATTCGCAGGTCCGGGCTCAAGTTCATCGATGTCGTGGCGAGGGGCAGGAGGAAATCACGGACCTCGGCGTGGACGGCCATCTGAATTCGCGCTGCCCAGTCTTCATACCGCAGTTCGTTGAGGAACGGGCCGTGAATCATCCGGATGATCGCCGACGCCCTCGCCGACGCTTGACGCCCGCCACTGGATACGTCTGCAGCCAGCACTCGGAACTCGCTGATATCGGTCCGCACCAACTCGGGGTTGAACTGAACCACATCCACTGTGCTCATGACGTACTGGGGACTCGCGCCATCTCGATAGCTTCCGTCAATCGCACGCCTCAACTGAAACACGGTCTGATTGAGACTATTCACGGCAGCACTGGGATCAGAATCTGGCCACATCATGTCCAGGACCATGTCGCGCGTAAGCGTTGAGCCTGAATACGCGACCAGTAGGCCAAGTAGCGTCCTCATTCGGCGCCGATCTACGGGAAGGACTGGCCCGTCCCAGCTACCTCGTCGCATGGTGAGCGCGCCGAACGATTGGACAAACAACAGCGGTGCTTGCTTCTGGACGAGCACTCGTCTCACGCCCGCTACATCTTCACCAGGAACCTCGCGAAGTAGGTTCTCGGTGTCGCGTGTGGCGTGGCGAACAATGGCGTCAAGCACGAGTTCTCGCCTCCGTCCAGAGAGCGCCGGCAACACGTCGACCAAGACGGCCCGCCAACCCTCGGGGTCCGCGTTCGCGAGCGCGATCAGAACTGCGTCTCCTTCGCGGCTCGCGGCTAGGAGGCGAGCGATCTTGGTGTAGCGACGCAACCACCACCGAAGAGGCCGAAGTGCGCGCATAGCGATGAGCGACTTGAGGATCTCGATTGAGCTGCGAGCGCTCTTCGTCGAATGCTCTAGGCCAAGAGCCAGTACTTTCGCGCGTGCAACAGTGACGGAGTAGGTCGCTCCTCGAGCGTCCCACGCGGTGAGCCGGTCTGTCGCCGTGAGGCACTCCCCCAAGCATCCAGAAGCATGCTTCGCAATGGCATCCGCAGGGGTGAGCATTGGCTCCAATCGCGGGTCGGTCTCTGCGCTGGAGAGCGCTCGATGTTCCCGCGCAATCTCATCCGCGCCGGCCTCGCTCAGGTAGAGGCACTCAATGAGCAGTGCGCCTACCAGATGTGCCGTCGGTCCGAGCTCATCGGGGCGCGACAGCACAGATCGCAATAGCTCGATCGCTGCGCGGAAGCGACCGTTGTGCGCGAAAACGAGCGCCATTCCGTATTGCGCTTCGGCATGGGGTCGCGGCCACGGCGCAGTTCGCACGATTGCCATTCGGGCGACTGCCTCGGCCCGAGCCGCCTGATCAGCCGCTAACAGGGAAGCCACCAGCTCGGCATTGTCGGCAAACGGGCCTTTGGGGACATCTCCCCAATAGCGAGCCGCCAGATCTAGGCTTCGGACGCTGTCAGCAATGTCGCCTACTTGCCGCTGGGCGCTCCCGAGATTGTGCAGTCCGATAGCGGCGAAATGTTCCCACCCTCGGGCCTTGGCCTCGACAACTATTCTGCGGAACTCATGGATCACTTCGTCGAACGAAGCCTCGATCCATCCCGCGGTAATTGCGAGATTGCCGCGAAGGCGAAGGCGCGTGGCCTCTGCACTCTCCGGTGCAAGCGCGAGGCCGTCACGTGCCATCTGGACGGCCTCAGTGATCTTGCCGTAATTCGCAAGCACGGTGCTGAGTTTCGAGCAGGCAAGCGCCTCCATTCGCTTGTCACCTTTCCGTTCGAAGAAGGCACGAGCGCGCCGAAGTGCGACTAGCGCACCTTCCCACTCCCCGCGCATCCCTTGGACCTCTCCGAGCAAGAGCGACAGTCGCGCATTTTCGTGGGACGTCTTCCGGGGCAGGACCGCGAGCCACTCGTCAATCAGGCTCAAGCGACCCTCGGATGCGACATCCTCGCCGTAACGCGCGATTAGCCGCGCAGCCTGTGGATGGAGGCCGGCCCTGAGGTAGTGGTGGATTGCTTCCGGCCATTCCCGGTTTGTCTCGTAGTAGGACGCCGCATGGATGTGCAGTCCTGCGATCTCTCCCTCAGATCGCTCTGTCATCAAGTGTCGCTCGAGGAAATCGCGGAACAACCCGTGGAAACGGTACCGCGCATCCACCGTGTCAAGGCGATAGGTGAACAGGCCCCTTTGCTCCAGTTCCGCCAGGAGCTTCGCTCCGTCGTCTGCGCCAGTAAGTCGCTCGGCGAGCTCCGGCGCAATCTGCTGGAGGATTGAGGTCGCGAGCAGGAAGCTTCTAGTGCGATCGTCCTGCTGGTCCAGAACCTCCTCGGCCAAGAATGCGAATAGGTCGCTGTCGCTGGCGGCGGTGATGGACTCGATGAAGATTCGCCGCTCCTCCCGCGTCTTTCGCTCGCGCAGCGACACCTCCACGAGCTGGAGCGATGCAGCCCACCCCTCTGTCCGGCGCTCGAGCTCGATGAGTTCGGTGGGATCGAGCGGATCGTTGTAGATGTCGCGGAACAGCTCCTCGATCTCGCGGTCGTTGAAGCGAAGGGCATCGGTCCGCATCTCGGCATAGCCGCCGTGGGTCTTGAACCGGGCGAACTGCAGGTGCGGCTTGGCACGCGACAGGAAGATGAAGCGACAGGTGGGCGGGGCGTCGCGCAGGATCTGGTTCCAGAGGCCACGGACCTCGGTGACCGAGGCCACGAACTGCCAGTCGTCGATGATGAAGGTGCACGGCTCCGTCAGCCGCTCGTACATCTCGGCCAGGAGGTAGGCCGCGACACCCGGCCGTGAGGATCCCGGGCCGCCGAGCTGTTCGAGCATCGAGTGCGCCCGGCGCCCGAAGCCGGGGTGTCGTTGGCTGATGGCCTCGATGAGGTAACTGATGTGGAGCGACCAGTCTCGGTCGTTGCGGTCGAGCTTGTACCAGTAGCACGGGAACTCGACCTCGCGCTCCCACTGCCACAGGAGGGTCGTCTTGCCATAGCCGGCATCTGCGGCGATGACGACCGCTCGGCAGTCGGCGGCCTCGTTCAGCCAATCGATGAGGCGCGCGCGCCGCAACGTGGGGGTCACGTAGTGAGGCGACGTGACCTTGTTGTGGATCAGGGGATAGACGTACTGGATGTCCGACAATCGACTGCCCCGTCGACACGCTGCGCGACAACAGTTACGCCGCGAGGCGCGCGCTCCGCACCGCACGGCCCGGCGAGGATAGGGCCGGACCGATTATCAGGCGCTTATCGGCCGATTACCAGACCGGAGGAGAGGCGACTCGGTCAGGCAGGCGATTCCGCGGTGGGTCGCCGCGCTGCCGTCCGACGCCGGACCTGCTGCGTGGCCGGTCCCGCCACGCGCCGCCAGGCGGCGTCTTCGGCCCGGAACATTGCGAGCGCCAGGCGGCGGACGGCCTGCCGCTGTCCGGCGGTGAACTCGATTCCCACCATGGCGGCACCGTCCGGAAGGTCGGAAACCCGACGGGTGACGCACTGCAGGCCCACGAGCACGCCGTCGATGTCCAGCTCCAGCATCGGCTCGGGATCGACCTGCGCCGGCGGCTTGGGGAGCACGACCTGCGCGCCGGTCAGCGAGAGGTCCAGGGCGATCGCGCGGGTGCCCGAGAGGGTTCCCGGGATGCGGGTGTCGAAGCGCACGCTCGCGCGGCGCTCGCCGGCGAAGCGACCCGCTCGGATGCGCGAGATCGCGGCGATCAGGAGGCCGAGGTTGATGGCGGCGAAGAGGCCCGCGCCGACCGCCGCACCCGGCTCCTCGTAGCGGAAGGAGGTGACGCCCAGCGCGGTCAGCACCAGCCACGCGATCGCCATCGTGGACGCCGCCGCCAGGATCAGGTGCAGGCGAGGGACGTGCGCCCCTCGGCCCGCCGCGCGGCCCTTGGGAGTGACCCGGAAGGGGACGCTGGTGTCGCGGCGGAGGACTGTGAGGGTGGCCGGCAGCACTGCCGGCATCCGAAGCACCTCGAACAGCATGGAGAGGACCGGCGGATAGTGGCCCCGCGCCAGGAGGCGCAGCGCCACGAACTGCGCGCCAAGGGTGAGGACGAACAGCGGGCCGAAGACCGACGCCGGCGCCGCGATCGGAGAAGCGGCGGTAAAGATCACGGCCACGGGAATGACCATGTAGGCCAGCATGCGCCACGAGTCGAACCAGGCGAACAGGGTCGTCATGAACGCCACTCGCTGTCCGAACGAAAGGCCCCGGCCGAACAGTGGGTTCTCCATTCGCAGCACCTGCATGGCGCCGGTCGCCCACCGGCGGCGCTGGGTCAGGTAGGCGTTCGCATCGGCAGGAGCGAGGCCGTTGGCGAGGATCTCGTTGTGGAAGACGCCCTTCCAGCCGCGCCGGTACATCCGGATCGTGGTGTGGATGTCCTCCGTCACCGATTCGGTCGCCACTCCGCCGACTGATCGCAGCGCTTCGACCCGAACCAGGGCCGAAGTCCCGCACCAGAAGGGTGCGGACCATCGGTTCTTCGCCGGCGCGATCACGCGGTAGAACACCGACTCCTCGTTGTAGACGTCTTCGCCTCGTCGCGCGTGCTCGAACGACTCGAGGTTGTAGAAGGACTGCGGGGTCTGGACCAGCGCCACGGCCGGGTCCTCGAAGTACCCGAGGGTGTTCGCGAGGAAGTCGCGGGTCGGCACATGATCGGCGTCGAGGACCGCGATCACGTCGGCCCGGACCACCTGGAGGGCGTGGTTCAGGTTGCCGGCCTTGGCGTGCCGTCGCTCCTCACGGGCAAGGTATCGGGCGCCGAGGTCTTGAGCCAGCTGCTGGACTTCCGGCCGGTTCCCGTCGTCGAGCACCCAGGTCTCGTGCGCCGGTTTCAACGCGACGGAGGCGGCCACGGTGGGCAACAGCACCTCGACCGGCTCGTTGTAGGTGGGGATGAGAACGGCGACCCGCAGCGTGCCGCGGGAGCGAACCGGCGTCGGAGTCGGTCGCTCTCCGGAGTGCCAGAGCGCGAACGTGTAGAGCACCAGGCCGAACGCGTTGTGAATCTCCACGGCGAACAGCGGCAGCGCGAGCCACCAGACGCCGAGATCGATGGTCGACGTCGCCCGCCAGGTGAGGTACACCGCGGTGATGCCGATGGCGAGCACGGCTACCGCGCGAATGAGCAGCCGCCGCGCCGCGGTCTCGTGAGGAAGACTGCCCACCGGGATGGCGGGCAGCGTGACGCCGGGAGGTGCGGTCCGGTGCATGTCGCAACGCTAGGGAGGGGCGGTGCGGGCGTGCACCCCGCCGATCGGGCCATGCCCGGCGGTACCAACGGGGCACCTCAGCGAGCGGGAAAGTCGCGAAACGTCGGGCGAGCCCGGCCCACACCTCCGTCGTCTGCCTCCGTGGTGACGGGATGCAACGGGCGGAAGCCACGTGCCGTCATCGGACCCGGTACAGTCCGGCCAACGTGCGAGCCTTCATCGGTCTGGGCGGCAACGTCGGCGACAGCCGGAGTGCGTTCGTGGGCGCCGTGCGGGAGCTGGAGACCATCGGCCAGGTCGCCCGTGTCTCGAGCCTGTACGAGAGCGAGCCCCGCGACTTCGCGGACCAGCCGGTGTTCACGAACGCGGCGGTGGAGATCGCCACCGAGCTGACACCGGCCGAGCTGCTCTTCCACGTGAAGCGCATCGAGGTCGTCCTGGGCCGCGATCCGCAGGGCGTCCGCTACGGCCCGCGCGTGGTGGACCTCGACATCCTCTCGTTCGACGGGCTGTGCGTGGCCGATACCGACCTCGACCTGATCGTGCCCCATCCCCGCCTCCAGGAGCGCCGCTTCGCGCTGGAGCCGATGGCCGAGCTCGAGCCCACCTTGCGCCCCTGGCGCAACTGCGCCGACCTGCGGACCGATGTCACCGTGGCGGATCTCCTGCCCAGCGTCGCCGACCAGGAGGTGCGGCGCATCGCCGGCCCGGAGTGGGCGGACCGCTAGCGACCGCTGGACGCGGTGCCTGGCGTCCCGACTTCCGGAATGTCATCTGCCATGAGCGTTAAGTAGCTCGGACGATCATGCGGTGGCCCCTGCGGCCTCCCGTTCGAGCGTGAAACGCTGGCGATTTGCGTGAGTTGCCGCATCCCGAGGCACTTAGCGCTCACTCCACGCGCATCTCGCAAGTCGGGGAGGTGCAATCCGCAACAGGTCGGCCCCGGGCGCCATTCCGTGCCTGGCGCAGGCCCGAGCGAGCGGAGGCTAGAGGCGGACGCGGGGCGGGAAGGCGCGGTCGAAGGTGTGGACGGTGTCGATGAAGCGGACGACACCTCGCTCGTAGCTCATCAGCAGGGAGTGGGTCCGCGCACCGCCGCCGAAGAAGCGGACGCCGCGGAGCAGCTCGCCGTCGGTTACGCCGGTGGCCGAGAAGACGACGTTGTCGCCGGAGGCGAGGTCATCGGTGAAGTAGACGCGGTCGCCGTCGTCGACGTCCACGCCCATCTCGCGGGCGCGCTCCTTCTCCTCGTCGGAGCGCCAGGAGAACTTGCCCTGGATCTCGCCGCCGAGGCACTTCAGGGCGGCGGCGGCGAGGACGCCCTCCGGCGCGCCGCCGATGCCCATCACGGCGTGCACGCCGGTTCCGGAGACGGCCACGCTGATGCCGGCGGTGAGGTCGCCGTCGCTGATGAGCTTGATTCGGGCGCCGGTGTCCCGCACGTCCGCGATGAGCTGCTCGTGGCGCGGCCGGTCCAGGATGACGACGGTGATGTCCCACGGGTCCCGGCCAAGGCGCTCGGCGATGGTGCGGATCGTCTTCTCCACCGGGTCGTCGACCGACACGTGGCCCTTCACCTGCGGCCCCACGATGAGCTTGCGCATGTACGTGTCGGGGGCGTGCATGAGCCCGCCGGGCTCGGCCGCGGCGAGGACGGCGGTTGCGTTCGGCGACCCGGTGGCGACGAGGTTCGTCCCCTCCAGCGGGTCGACCGCGATGTCCACGCTGAGCGCGGCCTCGGGATTGCCGACCTGCTCCCCGATGTAGAGCATCGGGGCGTCGTCGCGCTCGCCCTCCCCGATGACGATCGTGCCGGCCATCTCGGCCTCTTCCATGGCGCGGCGCATCGCCTCCACCGCGGCGTGGTCGGCGGCGTCGCGGTCGCCGCGGCCCATGAGGCGCGCGGCGGCGATCGCACCGGCCTCGGTGGCCGCCACGGCCTCGACGGAGAGCAGCTTCTCCATCGGTCTAGTGCCGGAAGTGGCGGCGGCCGGTGAAGACCATGGCCATGTGGTGGCGGTCGGCGACCTCGATCGCCATCTCGTCGCGGATGCTGCCGCCGGGCTGGATGATGGCGGTCACCCCGGCCTGGGCCGCGATCTGGATGCCATCGGGGAAGGGGAAGTAGGCGTCGCTGGCCATGACCGACAGCGGGGCGCGCTCGCCGGCCTTGCGCAGCGCGACCTCCACGCTGACGACGCGGGACGGCTGGCCGGCACCCATGCCCACCATGGCGTGCTTCTTGGCGAGGACCACCGCGTTCGACTTCACGTGGCGCACCGCCCGCCAGGCGAAGAGGAGGTCGGTCAGCTCCTCCAAAGTAGGCCGCCGCTGGGTGACGACCTGGAGCTTGTTGCGATCCTCCTCCAGGTTGTCCTGGGTCTGGACCAGCAGCCCGCCACCGATGCGCTTGAAGTCGTACGAGCCGATGCCGAGCTCCTCCTCCGCACGCTCGGCCGGCGGCACCTCGATGATCTCGAAGCCCTTCTTCGTGCGCAGGATCTCGAGCGCCTCGGGGGTGTAGCCGGGCGCCACGATGGCCTCGAAGAAGCCGGGCCGGATGGCGCGGGCGGTCGCCTCATCCACCACCCGGTTGGCGCCGATGATGCCTCCGTACGCCGACACGCTGTCGCCCTCGAGCGCCAGCCGGAACGCCTCGGCCAGGTCGACGACGCTGGCCAGCCCGCACGGGTTGCCGTGCTTCACGATCGTGACGGTGGGCGTCTTGAAGTCGCTGGCGATGCTCCACGCCGCGTCGAGGTCGAGCAGGTTGTTGAAGGACAGGTCCTTGCCGGCGATCTGGTGCGCGCCGGAGATGGTCCCGTCGCCCTGGACCGGATCGGCGTAGAAGGCGCCCATCTGGTGCGGGTTCTCGCCGTAGCGCAGGTCCGACTTCTTCTCCACCACCAGCGTCATGCGGCTGGGGAAGAGCGTTCCGGCCTGGCGGTTCAGGTAGCTGGCGATGTGCGCGTCGTACGCCGCGGTGAGCGCGAAGGCCTCGGCCGCCAGCTTCTGGCGGGTCTCGGGGCTGATCGCCTTCAGGGCCTTGAGGTCGCGCAGGACCGATGCGTACTGGGTCTTGTCGCTGACCGCCGCCACGCCCGGGAAGTTCTTCGCCGCCGCACGGAGGAGAGCCACGCCGCCGATGTCGATCTTCTCGAGCGCCTGGTCCAGGGTCGTGGCCGGGTCGCGGACGGTATCGGCGAAGGGGTAGAGGTTGACGACCACCACGTCGAGCTGCTCGATGCCATGCTCGGCCAGCTGCGCGAGGTGATCGGGCTGGTCGCGGCGGGCCAGGAGCCCCGCGAAGATGTTCGGGTGGAGCGTCTTCACCCGGCCGCCGAGGATCTCGGGCGAATCGGTCAGGTCGGTGACCGGGCGGACCTCGATGCCATTCTCCGCCAGGTGGGCGCGCGTGCCGTCGGTGGCGAAGCACTCCGCACCGGCTTCGGTCAGGCCCCGGGTCAGCTCGACGATGCCTTCTCGGTCCGATACGGAGAGGAGTGCGCGCAAGGAGCGACCTCGTGCTGCTGCGGGCAAATGGCTGGGCCGGGGACCGAGATTATAGCCGTCCCCGCGTGGCCGGATGAAGCGCGACCTCTGCTAGACTCCGCGCCCCATGAGCCAGCTGTTCGACCCGTTCAACCCGACCAACTTCCAGGACCTGTTCACGCTCATGTGGGCGGGCGCCATCGTGATCGTGCTTGGCGCGATCTTCGTGTACTCGGCCGCCCAGCGCCGATACCGCCGCTACCCGGAGATCCTGGCGCTCCACGAGTGGGTGTTCTGGTCGATCGTGGTGACCTGGGGCGTCATCCCGCTCCTCGCCGTCATCGGCGTGCCGCTCCTGCTCCTGCTGCTCATCGTGGTGCCGGGCATGGCGATCGCCGCGTACGCGGCCTTCGTGAAGTTCCCGCCGCGCATCGCGGCCATGAACGACGAGATCCGCCGCCGCCGATTCGTGCCGCCGCCGCGACGCGGCGAGAAGTCGCGGGCCCGCCCCACGCCATCCGGCGGACACCGCAAGCACCGCTAGCGCGCTCCTACTGTCAGCCGACCCGCGGTGCCGGGCGTACCGATCTATCGGCGGAATACGGCCTGGGTGGCGGTGGCGGCGCGGCATGGCCGATCTATCGGTACATGCGCAGCGTGAGGTGCTCCCGGAGGCGCCGTTCCGGCGTGCGCCGTGTCGATAGATCGGTAGAACGAAGCCCAATGAGACCTTCCGGTGCGGTTCGCTCGATAGATCGGCAATGGATGGATGGCGCCAGACAGCAAGGCGCCGGAGCCCGAAGGCCCCGGCGCCCGTGATTGGTTGTCGGGATCGCTGCTGCGACCGGCCCCTCTAGAGGACGCCGAGCAGCCAGAGGATCAGAAGGATCAGCAGGATCGTCCCGATGATTCCCAGTCCGAACATCCGGATTCCTCCCTGGTTCGTTCCGTCGTCGGCGGGATGGGTTTCCCGCGTCCACTCGCAGGCAACGCACGACGCGTGCCAACCCGGTCCGACGCTCAGGATTCGTCCTCCTCGACCTCCTCAGGCGGCATCTCGGCCGGCCCCTCGTCGAGCTCCTCGAGCGGGGCGGCGCGCTTCAGCGCGGCGAGGCCGTCGTGATCGGTGACGTCCACGCGCAGCGGGGTCATCGAGGTGTAGCCGTACCGGACCGCCCACAGGTCGGTATCGGCCTCCGTCTCCTGGATGGGAACGACGGTGAACCAGTAGTGCTGGCGACCCATCGGGTCCTCGGCCGGGACGATCTTGCCGTCGTACTTCTTGTTCGCCTGCCGCGTCCAGCGCATGCCACGCGGGTGGCGGGGGATGTTCACGTTCACGAGCTCGAGGCCATCCTTGGGCAGGAGGCAGTCGAGGACCTTCTCGACGTGCGGCTCGAGAGCGGCGAAATCGGGCTCGTCACCGGTCACCGGCGTGCTGAAGGCGATGCCGCGCACGCCGAACAGCACCGCCTGGCGCGCGGCAGCCACGGTTCCCGAGTGCCACGCCCCGTGGCCCAGGTTCGTGCCGAGGTTGATGCCGGACACCACGATGTCGACGCGATCCCACTGGAACATGCCGAGCGCCACGCAGTCGGCGGGCGTGCCGTTCACGCGGTACGCCTCCACCCCCAGCTCCTCCATGACCGGCGTCCGCTTGTAGGAGAGCGGCCGGAAGGCGGTGATCGAGTGCCCCGCGGCGGACTGCTCGACGTCCGGCGCCACCACCCGGACATCGCCGAACTTCGTGGCGGCCCGTGCCAGCGCGGCGATTCCCGGCGAGTAGATGCCGTCGTCGTTCGCGACCAGGATCCTCATGGACCGATGCCTCCTGGACCGATGCCTCCTGGGCCGATGCCTCCTGCAAGTCCCCGGCCCGGTGGGCCACCTGTCCCGTCGGATGGTCCGCCTGGCACTGTCGGGTCCGATGCCCGTCCGGGGACAGTGTCGGCGACCCGGAGAGGCCGGACGTCGCGGACCGGGCTCGGGATCCGAAGGGGAACCGGGCTGTGAAGGCGGCGAGGGTCTCTTCGGGCCACGCCTGTGCGAACGAGGCGAGGGCGGCCGTGGTCGACTGCGGGTTGGCCCGGCCGCCTCGCCGCGTCTGCCGTGGTGCCGGGTCGGCGGTGAAACCCACCCACTTTCACCAGCCGGTGGTGATAACGATCAAGATGTCGCCCCCGAAAGCCGAGAGCGCGCCATTTCTGCCCTGTGTTTCACCACTGCCTGGTCAAATCGGGAAGAAACGACCATTTCGTGATCGATGTCACCACCTGCTGGTGAATTCGACACTGTTACAGCGCAGGTTCCGCCTAGCCATCGGCGGTCACCTCGGTGGCCTGCGGCGTGGGCGTGGCGGCAGTGTGGGTGCCGGAGGCGCCAGCTTCGAAGGTGAGCTCTCCGTCCCGCAGGTCGATGCGGACCGTGGAGCCGGCGCCGAACTCCCCGGCCAGGATGCGCCTCGCCAGCGGGTTCTCGACGAGGCGCTGGATCGCGCGGCGCAGGGGGCGGGCGCCGTAGGTGGGGTCGTAGCCCTCGCGGGCGAGATGGGTGCGGGCGGCATCGGTCACCTCCAGGGCGATGCGTGCCTCCGCCAGCCGGCGCTCGACCGCGGCCAGCAGCAGCCGGACGATCTCGGCCAGCTGCTCCTCGGCGAGCGGACGGAAGACGATAATCTCGTCCACGCGGTTCAGGAACTCGGGGCGGAAGTGCTCGCGAAGCTGGAGCCGGACCGCGTCGGCGGCCTCGTCGAAGGCGGCGGCTCCCCGCTCGCCGGCCTCGATGAGCGCGGCCGACCCGATGTTGCTGGTCATGATGATGACCGTGTTCTTGAAGTCGACCGTCCGGCCCTGGGAATCGGTCAGGCGCCCGTCGTCGAGCAGCTGGAGGAGGACGTTGAAGACGTCCGGGTGCGCCTTCTCGATCTCGTCGAAGAGTACGACCTGGTACGGGCGGCGGCGGACCGCCTCGGTGAGCTGCCCGCCCTCGTCGTAGCCCACGTAGCCGGGCGGGGCGCCCACCAGCCGGCTGACCGCGAACTTCTCCATGTACTCGCTCATGTCGATGCGGACCAGGGCGTTCTCGTCGTCGAACAGGAACTCGGCCAGCGCCCGGGCCAGCTCCGTCTTCCCGACGCCGGTCGGTCCCAGGAAGATGAACGAGCCGATGGGGCGCTTGGGGTCCTTCAGGCCGGCGCGCGCACGGCGGATGGCATCGCTGACCGCCATCACCGCCTCGTCCTGGCCGATGAGCCGCTCGTGCAGCGCATCCTCCATGCGCAGCAGCTTCTCGGTTTCGCCCTCCATCAGGCGGCTGACCGGGATGCCGGTCCAGCGGGCCACGACCTCGGCGACGTCGTCGGCGTCGACCTCCTCCTTCAGCAGCAGCGAGCCCGATGACTTGAGCTCGCGCAGCCGCTCCTCCTGCTCCGCCAGCGTCTGCTCCAGCTCGCGGGCGCGGCCGTACTTCAGCTCGGCGGCGCGGGCGTAGTCGGCGGCGCGCTCGGCGGCCTCGATCTCCGGTTGGAGCTTCTCCGTCTCCTCGCGCGTGGCGCGGATGGAGGCGACCACCTCCTTCTCGCGGTCCCAGGCGGCCTTCATGGCGTCGCCGCGCTCGCGCAGGTCGGCGAGCTCCTTCTCGAGCGCCTCGAGGCGTGCCTGCGAGGCCTCGTCCTTCTCCTTGCGCAGCGCCTCGCGCTCGATCTCGAGCTGCATCCGGCGCCGCTCGATCTCGTCGAGCTCGGCGGGCATGGAGTCCATCTCCATGCGGAGGCGTGACGCGGCCTCGTCGACGAGGTCGATGGCCTTGTCCGGCAGGAAGCGCTCGGTGATGTAGCGGTTGGACAGCACCGCGGCCGCAACGAGCGCGGAGTCGGTGATGCGCACCCCGTGGTGCACCTCGTACCGCTCGCGCAGGCCGCGGAGGATGCTGATCGTGTCCTCCACGCCCGGCTGCTCGACAACGATCGGCTGGAAGCGACGCTCGAGCGCCGCGTCCTTCTCGATGTGCTTGCGGTACTCGTCGAGCGTTGTCGCCCCGATGCAATGGAGTTCGCCGCGCGCCAGCATCGGCTTCAGGAGGTTGGAGGCGTCCATCGCGCCCTCGGCGGCCCCGGCGCCGACGACGGTGTGCAGCTCGTCGATGAACAGGATGATCTGGCCCGCGGAGTCGGTGATCTCCTTGAGGACCGCCTTCAGGCGCTCCTCGAACTCGCCGCGGTACTTGGCCCCGGCCACGAGCGCGCCCAGGTCGAGGGCCACCACCCGCTTGTCGCGCAGCCCCTCCGGGACGTCGCCGCGCACGATGCGCTGGGCGAGGCCCTCGGCGATCGCCGTCTTGCCTACCCCCGGCTCGCCGATGAGGACCGGGTTGTTCTTCGTGCGCCGGGAGAGGACCTGGATGACGCGGCGGATCTCCTCGTCGCGGCCGATGACCGGGTCGAGCAGCCCGCGGCGGGCGGCATCGGTCAGGTCGCGGCCGTACTTCTCGAGCGCCTGGTAGGTCGCCTCCGGGTTCTCGCTCGTCACGCGCTGGCTCCCTCGAATGCTGCTCAGGGCTTCCAGAGCCGATGCCGCCGTCACCCCCTGTGCCTCCAGCAGGCGCTTCGCATCGCTACCGGTGGCGTCCTCGATGATGGCGAGCAGGAGGTGCTCCGTCGAGACGTACTCGTCGTGCATGCGCTCTGCCAGCGGGTGCGCGTCGGAGAGCGTGCGGCGCGTTTCGTTCGAGAGCGACAGCTGCGTGGCGCCGCCGCTGACCTTCGGCATCCTGCCGAGCGCCTCGCGGGCGGCCTCGGCCACGGCGGCCGGCTGAAGGCCCATCCGCTCGAGCACGGCCGGCACCACGCCCTCCGGCTGGTCGACGAGGCTGAGCAGGAGATGCAGGTTCGTCAGCTCGGGATGGCCCTCGCCCTCGGCCAGCTGCTGGGCGGCGGCGATCGCCTCGGTGGCGCGGGTGGTGAAGCGCTCGGTGCGCATCAGTGCACCTTCCCATCGCTGCGGGGATCGGGCTGCGGGTGGCGGCCGAGCAGCTTGGCCAGCTCCTCTCGGCGCTCCTCGTCCAGCTCCGGCAGCACGACCCGGGTGCGGACGACGAGGTCGCCCTTCTCCGACGAGCCGCGCTTCGGCAGCCCGCGGCCCTTGATGCGGATCTCCTGGCCGTTCTGGGTGTTCGGGCGGATGCGCAGCTTCACGCTCCCCGTGGGCGTGGGGACGCGCACCTCGGCGCCGAGGAGGGCCTCGGCCAGGGTCAGCGGCAGCTCGGTGACGAGGTCGGCGCCGCGCCGCTCGAAGCGGGGATCGGCCTTCACCTTCACGTTGATGACGAGGTCGCCGGCTCCCGCGGCCCCGCCCTTCAGGCCGCCGCCGCGCAGCCGGATGCGCGCCCCGTCGGCCACGCCGGCGGGGATCTTGACCTGGAGGCGCCGGCCGTCGACGTTCACCATCCGCTCGGCGCCACGCGCCACCTCGGCCAGGGTCACCTCGGCCTGGGCCTCGGCAGTGGCCACCCGTGCGGGACGGGCCGCGCGGCGCTCGCCGGTGCCGGCGCCGGTCAGGTCGCCGAAGTCGAAGACCTGCTCGAAGCCGGGCTGGGCCGATGATGCGGCGAAGCCCTCGCCGCCGAAGAAGGTCCGGAAGAAGTCGCTGAAGCCGCCGAGGTCCTCCGGTGACACGCGGCGGTACTCCCAGCGCGTGCCGCCCGGCGCGCCGCCGAAGCCGGCCCAGTCGGTGGCGCCGCCACCGCCGTAGCCGGCGTGCTCGTACGCCTGCCAGTTGGCGCCGAGCTCGTCGTAGCGCTTCCGCTTCTCCGGGTCGGAGAGGACGGCGTGCGCCTCGTTCGCGTCCTTGAAGCGCTTCTCGGCGGCGGCGTCGCCGGGGTTGCGGTCCGGATGGAGCTCACGGGCGAGACGGCGATAGGCCTTCTTGATGTCGGCCTGGCTCGCCGTCTTCGGGATCCCGAGGATCTCGTAGTAGTCCTTGTACTCCATCGGCGCCGCCTGCTACGCCGGGTTGGCCGGTGGCTGCTCGACGGGTGGGTTCGGGGTGGCCGCGATCGGAGCCTCCTCCTTCTTCGCGCGCCGCCGGGTGACCCGCTTCTGGCGAGCGTCGCGCTCGGCCTTGATGCGGGCCGCCGGGCGAGCGTGGTCGATGAGGGCCTCGGCCAGCACCTGGTCCATGGTCTCGACCGGCACGATGCGCAGCTGCTGCCGCACGTCCTCCGGCACGTCGACGAGGTCCTTCTCGTTGCGCATCGGGATGAGGACCGTCTTCACGCCGGCGAGATGCGCCGCCAGCAGCTTGCTCTTCAGCCCGCCGATGGGCAGCACCCGGCCGCGCAGCGTGATCTCGCCCGTCATGGCCAGGTCACGGCGCACCGGCTTGCCGCTCAGCAGCGAGGCCATGGCGGTGGCCATCGTCACGCCGGCGCTCGGCCCATCCTTGGGGGTTGCGCCCGCCGGTACGTGGATGTGCAGCGTCTGCTTCTCGAAGATGGCCGGGTCGATCTCGAGCTCCCGGGTGCGGGCCCGGATGTAGGACAGGCCGGCGCGGGCCGACTCCTTCATCACGTCGCCGAGCTGGCCGGTGAGGATGAACTCGTCCTTGCCGTCCATCTTCGTGGCCTCGACCTGGACGATGTCGCCGCCCGCGTCGCTGACCACGAGGCCGGTGACCATGCCCACCTGGTCCTCTGACTCGAGCTCACCGTACTCGAAGCGCGCCGGGCCGAGGAACTCCTCGAGGTCCGCGGGCTCGACGACGACCTTCGCCTTCGCGTTGCTCGCCACGCGCCGCGCCACCTTGCGCGCGACGTTCGCGATCTCGCGCTCCAGGTTCCGGACCCCGGCCTCCTTGGTGAAGGCCTGGATCAGGCGGACCATGGCCGGCTCGCTGATCTGGAGCTGCTTCTCGGTCAGGCCGTGGTTCTCGAGCTGCTTCGGCATGAGGAAGCGCTGCGCGATGCGCAGCTTCTCGAGCTGGGTGTAGCCCGGCAGCTGGATGACCTCCATCCGGTCGCGGAGCGCCGGCGGGATCGTGTCGAGCATGTTGGCGGTGGCGATGAACAGGACGCGCGACAGGTCGAACGGCACCTCCAGGTAGTTGTCCTGGAAGGTGTTGTTCTGCTCCGGGTCGAGCACCTCGAGCAGGGCCGACGACGGGTCGCCGCGGAAGTCCATGCCCACCTTGTCGATCTCGTCGAGCATGAACACCGGGTTGCGGCTGCCCGCGGTCTTGATCGACTGGATGACGCGGCCCGGCAGGGCGCCGATGTACGTGCGCCGATGGCCGCGGATCTCCGCCTCATCGTGGATGCCGCCCAGGCTCATGCGCACGAACTTGCGGCCCATGGCGCGGGCGATGCTCTTGCCGAGCGAGGTCTTGCCGACGCCGGGCGGGCCGACGAAGAGCAGGATCGGGCTGCGGATCTTCTCGGCCAGCTTGCGGACGGCCATGTACTCGACGATGCGCTCCTTGGGCTTCTCGAGCCCGTAGTGGTCCTCGTTGAGGACCTTCTCCGCCTCGTCGAGGTCCAGGTTGTCATCGGTCTCCTCGCCCCACGGCAGGCTGACGAGCCAGTCGACGTAGGTGCGGATGACGCCCTGCTCCGGGCTGGCGCTCGGGATGCGGCTGAGGCGGTCGACCTCCTTGAGGGCCTTCTCCTTGACCTCGTCGGGCATGGCCGATTCCTCGACCTTGGTGCGGAGCTCGTTCGCCTCCGCCACCGACGGGTCGTCCTCGCCGAGCTCCTTCTGGATGGCCTTCATCTGCTCGCGCAGGATGTACTCGCGCTGGGTCTTGTCCATCTCGGACTTGACCTCGGACTGGATCTTGCCCTTGAGCTCGAGCACCTCGATCTGCTTGGCCAGGAACTGCCCGACCACGCGCAGCCGCTCGGCGACGTCGACGGTCTCCAGCAGCTGCTGGCGCAGCTCGGTCGTCATCTCCGGCGAGTAGGCCACCATGTCGGCCAGGAGCCCGCCATCGGTGATGTTCCGGGCGGCGACCGCCACCTCCGGCGGCACCGATGCGCCCGAGCTGACGTACTGCTCGATCTGGGCCTGGACCGATGCCATGAGCGCCTCCACCTCGAGCGTGTCGCCACCCTCGTCGGCAATGAGCTCGACGCGGGCCTCGAGGTGCGGGTCGCTCTGGAGCAGGTCGAGCAGCCGGATGCGGCGCTGGCCCTGCACGATCGCGCGGATGGTGCCGTCCTGCAGGCGGATCACCTGGGCGATCTTGGCCAGGGTGCCCACCGGGTAGAGCTCGTCGACGCTGCCCACCTCCTCGGTGTCGCTGGAGCGCTGCGTCACGAGCGCGACGGGCTGGGAGCTGCGGACGGCGCGGTCGAGCGCCTTCACGCTCCGGTCACGGCCGACCTGGAGCGGCACGATCATCTCCGGGAAGATGACCGTGTCGCGCAGCGCGACCAGGGGCAGGACCTGGATCTGGTCCAGCTGCTGCTCGTCGCGGTCTCGGGTGTCTTCGTTCATGCCTGTCCTTCAGTTCCTTCCGTCGAGCCGCGCCTCGGAACGCTCGTCCGGGGCACTCTCCTCGATGAATCGCTCGACATCGTCGGCATCGAACAGGTCGTAGACGCGGATCTTTCCGAGCGCCTCGAGCTGCAGGATCACCTTGACGCCCGCCAGGTTCACCCCCTGGCGTCGGGTGAGGAAGCGGATGATGCGCACCCGCTGGATATCGGCCTCCGAGTAGAGGCGGAGGTTGTTGCGGCGCTGCGGACAGACGAGGCCCTCTTCCTCGTAGATCCGCAGCGTCCGCGGATGCACGCTCGCCAGCTCGGCGGCGATGCTGATGAAGTAGCGCGGCCGGTGCGGGTCGCGGAGCGAGGTCACTGCCCGCTCCGCGCCACGCGAGCGCCGGCCGCGCGCGTCGGTTCGCTGGGTTCGCCGCTGAGCCGCGAGCTCACGCGGTCGCGTCGCCATCGGTCGATGACTCGACCTGCTTCGGCGCCGCCTTGATATGGATCTGTCGCGGCTTGACCTCCTCGGACTTCGGGATCCTCAGCGTTAGGACGCCGTCCTCGAAGTTGGCCGTGGCGGCGTCGCCCTGGACCCGGACCGGCAGCTGGAGCTGGCGGTGGAACGAGCCGTAGCGGCGCTCGCGGTAGAGGTACTGGTCGCGCTCGACCTTCTCGTCCGCCTTGAACTCGCCGCGGATGGAGAGAGTCTGGCCGGTGATGGTGATGTCGACGTCCTCGGCCTTCATGCCCGGCAGGGCGGCGGTGACGACGATCTCATCGGCGGTCTGGTGCACGTCGAGCGCCGGCGAGGTGCCCTCGCCGTTGTAGGTGCGCAGCGTGAGCGGGCTCACGAACGAGTCCTCGAACAGGCGGTCCATCGCCTGGCGCAGCGTGACCATCTCGCCGAGTGGGTCGAATCGGGTGATGTTTGCCATTGAAGTGCTCCTTCGAACCTCCTTCACAAGCCGGTGAAATCGGACCGTGGCGTTACCCTAAACCCTGACAATGACGCTGTCAAGAGTCTTATCACGACCGATGGAGTGGCGGGCTTGCGCTGAGCTCGCTGCAGCAGGGCAGACATGGCCAGGGATGGCCCGTAGGCTGCGGTTGGCCCGATACAGCGGGCCACCGTGAGCGTGAGCGGTGCCGAGTGGCGTCCTTCATGCTGCAAGTGGCCCTGCACATCGGGCCGAATCCAGCCAGAAACGACCACCAGGCTGCGTTTGGCCCGATACAGCGGGCCGGTCGTGACAGACCTCAGTGGCGGAGCCGATCCCGGAGTGTCCGAAGGCGTGGCGTCACCCGCGACCGCTCGCGCGGGCCGAGGTCGCGTCCGCCGTAGCGCACGAGCTGGAAGGCAGCCGCCAGGCGGGCGAGCGCCGGCCCTTCCAGCCCGGCGGACCGCGCCCGCGCGACGTGGGCGGCCGGCGTCTCCTCGGCGAGCCGCGGCCAGCGCCCGTCCCGTTCGAGCGCCTCGAGCGCGGCGAGGTAGGCCGACGCCGCATCCCCGGCCCGCGGCCGGCGGCGTCGGGTCGGCCGCGCCGCAGCGGGGCGCTCCACCTCCTCGTCGGGCGGGACGACGATGGAGCGCTCCTCGAAGGGATCGGCCATGGCCATCCGCATCCGCTTCCGCTCCTGCCAGCGCATCCACAGGATCATGCCGAGCACGACGAGCTCGACGATGAGGATGAGGCCGACGACGACGTAGAAGATGATGATCGGCGCCCGGGTGGTCACCTCGCGCAGGTCGACGGTGAGGTCCGGCAGCTCGATCTCGCCGATCCCGAAGCCCTCCGGCAGGAACGGGCCGATGGCGTCGGCGAGGGCCGCCGCCAGGTAGATGATCGGCGTGGCGAGCAGGAGGAGCGCCACGAACAGGGCCTGGAGCGGGCCGAGGATGGCGACCAACAGCGCGCGGGCCGGGATGCCGAGGACGGCAGCGGCCGGAATGGCGAGCAGGGTCACGGCCACGGCGATGCCGAGCAGCAGGGCGACCCACGACCGGTTCGCGCGCCAGTCGCTGCCGGTCGTGGCGCGCACCGCCTCGAGCCGCGCCAGCCCCATGGCCGTGAAGGCCGCGCCGACGAAGAAGACGGTGCCGATGAAGGCGGCGGCGGTGAACTCCTGCTCCACGCTCCCGCTGCTGGCCAGGTGGCCGACGGCCCACGGGATGGCGAGGCCGGGCACGCCCCAGCGCAGGAGCCGGTCCTGGATGGCGTCGTCGTCCTCCGCGGTCCGATGCAGCTCACCGCGCCAGAAGGCGATCGCCCCCAGCCAGCCGGCGGCGTGCGTGCCGAGCGCGGCGAACAGGTCGCCGCCGGCGATGGACTGCCGGACGACCGGGTCAATGATCCAGCCGGCGGCGCCGGCCACGAGGGCCAGCAGCGGCAGGCCGAGCGCCTCGGCCGCCGGCGAGCGCCAGCCGCGACGGCGTCCCCAGGCCATGCCAGCGCCGGCCAGCACGGCGAGCTCGAGCGGGCCGAGCCACGCCGGCTCGCCGGTGAGGGCCTGGATCGCGGCGTAGAGGACCGCCAGCCAGCTGCCCTCGGCGACGACCTGCGTTGCGGGGAGGAGGTACCTAGCCGCCCAGGACGAGCGCATCGGGGTGCTCCTGGGTGGGGACGAGGCTCGCGTTCGCCGCGGCGATCCCCGCGGCGCGGGCGGCAGTCGCGTGCGCCGGGCCATCCGGCCCGGCGGCGGCGAGCTCGACGCTGTAGCCGCTGCGGGCCAGGCGGCGGGCGGCGGGCAGGAAGGTCCGCGGGTCGCGGACGGAGAGGAGGAGGACTGTGCCGCCCGGCGCCAGGCGGCGGGTGAGCCAGGTGAGGAGGCCGCCGTAGGGCCCGGAGCTGATCGGGCCGATGCGTGCCAGCAGTGCGCCGACGCGGCCGACCTGGCTGGCCGACGCCTGCGGCGCCAGCCAGGCGAAGCGCTGCGGCGTGCCGGTGAAGCTCGCCGCCGCGATCCCCACCGAGGCGCCGTCGTCGAGCAGGCGGCGCGCGATCGAGGCGGCCGCCACGCATAGCCCCTCGAAGGCGGGCTCGTCCCAGGTCATCTCCCAGTGCGGGCCGGGCAGCGTCTGCACGTCGAGCGCGATGAGCACCTCGCGGCCGCGCGCCGGCTCGTAGCGGCGGCTCACCGGGCTGCCGAGGCGGGCCGTCGCCCGCCAGTGCACGCGGCGCAGCGTGTCGCCGGGCTGGAAGGGCCGGACGCCGCCGAAGAGGGCCGGGTCCACGAACAGCGAGCGCCGCGCGCGCCGCTCGCCCATCGGCGAGGCTTCCTGGCCGGCGCGGCGCACGGGGAGCGTGCGCGGCGAGACGACGAGGGAGGCCGGCATCTCGAGCGCCTCGTCCACCGCGTCCCGCCCGAGGATGTCGCGGACACGGATGCGCACCGGTCCGAAGTCGTAGACGCCGCGCCGCACCTCGTCGAGGTGGAAGTGGCGCACCACCCGCTCGTACCAGGTCAGCGACCAGGCGTTGTGCAGGATCCGCCGCCCGGTCACCTCGTTGTCGCGGTCAAGGTGCGGCCGCTCGCGGATCTCCAGCCCGTCGGTCACGAGGTCCTCGACCCCGACCCAGGGCAGCGGCAACGGCTTGCGGTTCCAGATCGTGACATCGAGCGGCAGCGAGTCGCCGGCCACCGCGCGCGTCGCCCCGATGTCGCGGCGGTACTCCACCCGGCGCACGCCGAAGCGCGTCCAGAGCCGGGTCAGCGACGCGTACAGGAACGTCACCGCCGCGACGAGCAGGAGTCCGGGCGCGGACAGGGCCGCGCCGGCCAGCGCCAGGGCCAGGGCCAGCAGCAGCCAGCGGTTCATCGGTCCGCGCTCAGGCGTCTCCGTCGGCGGGCAGCGGCAGCGGCACGCCCTCGAGCACCGCGTCCACCACGCCGGCCACCGTCGCGCCGCGCAGCTCGCGGTCGATGTCGAGCAGGAGCCGATGCTCGAGCACGGAGTGGGCGAGCGCCCGCACGTCATCGGGCAGGACGAAGTCGCGACCGTCGAGGAGCGCCCAGGCCTGCGCCGCGCGGTACAGGGCGACGCTGCTGCGCGGGGAGGCGCCGAGCCGCACGTCGTCGTGGTCGCGCGTCGCCCGCACGAGCGCGACGAGGTACTGCTCCACGTCCTCCGCCACGCGGACGGTGCGCGCCGCCTCGCGCAGGGCGCGGACGTCGTCGGCCGAGGCGACCTGGCCCACGCCGTCCATCGGCTCGGCGGAGGCCTGGTGACGGGCGGCGATGCGGCGCTCGGCACCCTCGTCCGGGTAGCCGATGGCGATGCGCAGCAGGAATCGGTCGAGCTGTGCCTCGGGAAGCGCGAACGTCCCCTCCAGCTCGATCGGGTTCTGGGTGGCCAGCACGAGGAACGGGTCCGGCAGCGGCCGTGTCTCGCCCTCGGCGCTCACCTGGCGCTCCTGCATGGCCTCGAGCAGTGCTGACTGGGTGCGCGGCGTGGCGCGGTTGATCTCGTCGACGAGCAGCACGTTCGTGAACACCGGCCCCGGGACGAAGCGGAACGACGTCCCCTCCAGGATGCTCGATCCGGTGACGTCGCCGGGCAGCAGGTCGGGCGTGCCCTGCACGCGCGCAAAGCGCAGGCCCAGCGAGGCGGCGAAGGCGCGGGCGAGCAGCGTTTTGCCGACGCCGGGCACGTCCTCCACCAGCGCGTGGCCCTCGGCCAGCAGGGCGGTGGCGAGGAGGCGGAGCGGTTCCTCCGCGCCGACCACGGCCGCCGACACGGCGCCGCCCACCTGCTCCAGGAAGCGGTCGCCGCGGGGCACACCATGCTCGGCCGAGGGCTGGGCGAGCGTCTCGGTCATGCCATGGCTACCCGTCACAGGGCCGTGGCGTTCACGATCACCCACTCCCGCGACCCCAGCGCGGCTGCCCGCGCCTCCAGATCCAGGCGCAGGACCGACGCGATCGGCACCGGCACGAGCTCGCTTCCGTCGAAGATGCCGAACACCTTCGTCGGGCGACGCTGGAACTCGACGACTTCCGCGTTCGCGGTCGCACGAGTGGGCTCGATCTGGGTGATCACGACGCGAACGTCGCGGAGCAGGTTCTGGGTGGCATCGCCGCAATCCTCGGCGAGGCGACCGGCGTCGCACAGCTGCCGTAGGCGGGCAAGCGCCTCACCCGGCGCGCCCTCCAGGATGATGCCCGGTCCGGCGGTATCCGCCCACGACGTCACGTAGGCATCGACCACCGCGGCAGGCGTGGCACGCTCGGCGGCGACGAGCCAGAAGCCGGTGCCCCACACCAGGAGCGGCACCGCCAGCCAGGCGATCGTGGCCGCCGGCGAGCGGGGCTGCGCGGTCGGGGCGGCGCCCTGGAAGGCCCGCGCCCGCCGGAACGTGGCGATCGCCTTCGCGGCCCAGGCCACGAGGAACGCCACGCCAAGGAGATAGGGGACGAGGTACCAGGTCGTGTCGGCGAGGAGGATCGTGGCGGCGGCGAGGACGGCGATGGCGACCGCCTCGGCGGCCAGCCAGGCGACGGCCGCGCGACGGCGGCCCATGGCCAGGTCCCCGAGTCCCCAGCCCACCAGGGCCAGGCGCAGCGCCCGCTCCGGCGGGACGGTCACTCCCCGATGAGCAGCGAGCGCAGCTCCGCCACCTGCTCGCCCGATGTCACGGCAAGGAGCTTGTCGCCGTTCAGCAGGCGGGTCTCCGGCCGGACGGCGAGGGCGCGATCGTTGCGGATGAGGACCGCGATGTGGCTTCCCTCCGGCAGCTCCACTTCACGGAGCTCGCGGCCGACGACCGGGGAGCTGGCATCGAGCTGCGCCTCGACGATCTGCAGCTCGCCCTTCTCGAGCTCGGCGAGATGGAGGAGGTCGTGGACGGGGATCTCGTGCTCGATGACGCCGAGGATCGTGCGGGTCGGGCTCACCGTCTCGTCGATGGCCAGCTGCCGGAAGAGCTGCTCGTTCTTCGGGTTGTTCACCCGGGCGATGGCGCGCGGCACGTTGAACCGCATCTTCGCCACCTGGCAGGCGACCAGGTTGTCCTCGTCGTCGCCGGTCACGGCGGCCACCACATCGGCCCGGGCCATCCCGGCCTGCTCCTGGTATCGGCCCTCGCAGCCGTCATTGGGGATGACGATGCTGCCGAGCTCGTCGGCGATCTGTCGCGCGCGCGAGGGGTCCTTCTCGATCATGACCACCTCGTGGCCCGCGGCGAGGAGCTCCTTGGTCAGGTAGTAGCCGACATGGCCACCGCCCACCACCACGACGTACATCTAGGCCTCCTCCTCCGGGGCCGATGCCTCGCCCTCGGCGATCGCCTCCTCCGCCTCCTCGGCCGCCTTGGTGCCGGCGGCCGGCGCACCGCGCAGCGGCTCGGCGGTCGGTGCCTGGACGTGCCCGTTCGTCGCCTCGGGGCCTTCCGCGGCGGCCGTCACCAGCGCGTCGGCCAGGATGACCGTGCGGCAGATCGTCTCCAGCCCCAGGGACCGATACGCCTCGGCGCGCACCGGGTCGTTGATCTTGGCGATCACGCGCGGGATGCCGAAGGTGTGCTTGCCCAGCTGCGCCGCCATCGCGTTGCGGTTGTCGCCCTCGGTGAGCGCCATGAGCAGGTCGGTCATCTCCGCGCCCGCGCCGCGCAGCACGTCCTCGTCACCCCCGCTGCCGCGCACCGTCACGCCGCCGAACGACGAGGGCAGGCGGTTGAACGCGCGCTGGTCGACGTCGATGACGGTGACGTGTTCGCCGCGGCTGTCGAGCTCCGCCGCGGTGCGCGCACCGACGCGACCGCAGCCGATGATGATGACCCTCATGGCGTGTGTGCCAGGTCCTCCGTCTCCGCGCGGAGGCACCAGACCGGGGCGGTCGAGTTCCGCATCACGTACGGGACCGTGCGTCCCGCGTCCCAGCCTCCTCCGAAGCGCTTCTTATAGGGTAGTCCCATCACGATCAGGTCGGCGCCCTGCTCGACCGCCTCGTCGACGATCGCCGCCCCCGCCGCCCGGGCCTGCGAGATCGAGGTCCGCACCGCGACGCCCTGCTCGCTGAGCAGCGCCTCGCCCCGGCCGAGGATCTCGTCGGCGAAGGCGATGGCGGTCGCGTCCTCCGCGTCCAGCTGCTGCTCGAACGGCACCTCGATGACGTGGAGCAGGATCGCCTGGGCGTTCGTCTCGCCGAGCAGCAGCGCGGTGAGGCGCAGCGCCGGCTCGTCGGCGACCGTTCCGCCCACGGGCACGAGGATGCGCTCGAAGCCGAGCAGGGGAGCGCGCTTGTCGGCGCGGCGTCCGAAGATCATGTGGGCTCCTATCCTACGCCGGGGGCACGTCGATGACGGTGTCCGCGATGAACTCGTCGGTCACCGTGTCGTCGGCCCACACCCGCAGCTCGCCGGCGGCGAGCGCGCCGCGGCTGAGGAGCGCGCAATCGGCCGGGTAGGTCGTCTCCGGCCGCGTCTCCGTGCGCGGCGCGGTCTCGCGCGCGCGGATCCGCAGCTCGCCGCCGGTGAGGCTCGCGGTCCGCAGGTCGAGCGACCAGCCGGTGGTCTGCCGCGGACCGAGGAAGACGCAGACGAGCGCGTGCTCGCTGAAATCGAGGTCGTCGGGAACCGCGGTCACCAGCTCGGCGGCCTCGGCCTCGTCGAAGGCGACGGCCACCGTCTCCTCGCGGATCTTCCGCGGCTCGGCATCGACGTCGTCCAGGGTCAGGACCGGCGTCTCCGTCCCGCTCGGGGTTGGCAGCGGCGTCTCGGGGGGCGGCGTGTTGGCGGTGCAGGCGGTCACCGCTGCCAGGCACAGGGCGGCGAGCGTGGCGCGCGTTCGCATCGGTCTAGCGCCCGTAGCTGAGGCGCTCCGCGAGACGCGGTGGGAGGCCGGCGTGGCGCATCGCCTTCTGCGTCGCGTCGATGTCGTACGCCACCCGGCGGAACTCGACGAGGTTCGCATCGGTGTCGAGGACGAGATAGGAGGCGGCCGGGTTGCCGTCGCGCGGCTGGCCGACGCTGCCGGGGTTCACGAGCGATCGGCCGGCGCGGATGGAGACGGGCTCGCCGGGGGTGGAGGGCACGGCGCCGGTCTGCCCATCATCGGCGCGGAAGACGACCGGCACATGGGTGTGGCCGTGCAGGCAGACACTCGTCTCGAAGGCGGGCAGGTTCGCGGCGGCCACGTCGGAGCCGGTGATGTACTCCCACATCGGGTCGCGCGGGGAGCCATGCACCGCGGTGAGCTCGCCTTCGGTGCGGACCTCGGGCAGGCTGGCCATGTAGGCGCGCGCGTTGTCGTCGATGACGTCCGCCGTCCAGCCGATGGCGCGGGCGGCATCGGGGTTGAACCAGGAGGCGTCGATGGTGCCGATGGCGGCGGCGTCGTGATTGCCGAGGACGCTGCGTGCGCCCATCTCCTGGAGCGCGGTGATGACCTCGTTCGGCTGGGGCCCGTAGCCCACGATGTCGCCCAGCACCCAGATCTCGTCGACCTCGGGCAGGTCGGCGCGCACCGCGTCGAGCGCGGCGAGATTGGCGTGGATGTCGGACAGGACGGCGAGACGCACGGGACCGCGAGTATACCGATCGTCCGCCGGAAGCCCGCGGTCCGGCCATCGAGGTCGGGACCGCCGAATGCTGGCGATCTGTCACCGGGTGGCGCTCACGCCAGCGAGGGGACCTGGGCCGTCGGCCATCTCCCAACGGGTGAGAGGTACGCTGGGAGAAGGGGCGATTCAGGGGGTCCAGCCGAGGTACGTGTCACCTGGTGAGAGTTGACCTCGTGGATCGGGCTGGGGCGCTCTTCCTGCCCTCAGCCCAGGGGCCGGCGCGACGGCTCGCCAGGCCGCCGCGGGAATCGTGCCGGGGTGGGGCCCACCTTCTCGACGACCACGAAGGTGTGTCCGCCGAGCGCCGCGACCCCCGCCGGGGCGACGATCGGACGCGCGCCCCCCACCTGGCCGACTGCGGCGCGGCCGCGCCGCAGCTCCTCGTCGTCATCGCCCAGCGGTCCCTTCCAGGCCACGAGCCGCCCGCCGACGCGCGCCAGGGGCAGGGCCAGCTCGGCGAGGACGGGGAGCGGGGCGCAGGCGCGGGCGGTGACGAGCGCATAGCGCTCGCGGTGCCCGGGATCGCGACCGAGGACCTCCGCCCTCTCCGCGACGACGGTCACGTTCCCCAGCCCGAGCGCCGCCGCGAACGAGGCCAGGATCGCGGACTTCTTGCGCACCGAGTCGACCATGACCCACTCCACGTCGGGGCGGGCAAGCGCCAGCGGGATCGCCGGCACTCCTCCCCCCGAGCCGAGGTCCACCACGCGGTCGGGCGCGGCCGCATCGAGCAGGGGCAGCGCGGCGAGCGCGTCGAGCAGGTGCAGTCGCGCGACCTCCATGGGCGCCACCACCCGGGTCAGGTTCACCCGCCGGTTGGCGTCGAGCAGCAAGGCGACGTACCGCTCCACGCCATCGAGGGACGGGCCGGGCACCCCGGCAGCCAGCTGCGGCGCGTCGCGCAGCAGACGCTCCAGCTCCTGGCGCGCCGCGCGCGCCGCCTCGACATCGGGCAGGGGGGACAAAAGGAAATGCCTCCTCCGGTGGCGTTTCGGTCTTCCCGGTCGCGTGCGGTCTGGACGGCCGGCTTTCGCATCGGCCCCGCAGGCGCCCGGTTACCGTACTCGGCCGCCGGGGAAGCAGGACGGCAACCGTACCCGCCGCGGGCGTGGACAACAAGCCCGGTTATCCACCAAATCGCGCACCGTCGCCGAGATTGTGGATAAGTCACCCGGATATACTCAGCCCCGATGGCGCCCCGGCACCCCGGCGACGGTAGGATCGAGGAGTAGGTGGCGGCGACACTGACCGACAGTCCGCCCCCGCGTTTCGCGCACGACAGCGAAGCGGAGCTGGCCCGGATCCTCGACTTCTACGGTGTCAGATGGCGATACGAACCCGACGTCTTCCCCATCTCCTGGAACGCCGACGGCGTGGTCACCGAGTCGTTCGCGCCCGATTTCTACCTGCCCGAGGTGGACCTCTACGTCGAGCTGACGACGCTGAAGCAGTCGCTCGTGCGCCGCAAGAACCGCAAGATGCGCTGGCTGCGCCAGCTGTACCCGGAGGTCCGGGTGAAGCTCTTCTACGCCCGCGACTTCAAGGCGCTGATGCTGAAGTACGGGCGCCTGGACTTCCTGGCTGACGTGACCGCCATGAACGGGAACGGGCCGCTGAACGACCGCTCCGGCGGCGAGGACTGACGCAGGACCGATGAACATGCATGCCGCCGCCACTCGCCCGTCCATCCACGACGACGTCGAGGAGATCCTGCTCAGCGGGGAGCAAATCTCCAGCCGCGTGGCCGAGCTCGGCGCCCAGCTGGCCGCCGACTACGCCGGACGCGATCCCGTCCTGGTGAGCGTGCTCAAGGGCTCGTTCATCTTCCTCGCCGACCTCATCCGCGCCATGGAGACGTCAGTCTCGATCGACCTCATGGAGGTCTCGAGCTATGGCGCCTCGACCGAGACGAGCGGCCAGGTCCGCATCCTCAAGGACCTGTCCAAGCCGATCGAGGGGCGCGACGTCATCGTGGTCGAGGACATCATCGACACTGGGCTGACGCTCAACTACCTGCTGCGCTACCTCCACGACAAGGGACCGGCCTCGATCCGGATCTGCTGCCTGCTCGACAAGCCGGCGCGACGCCTGGCCGAGATCCCGATCGACTACCGCGGCTTCACGATCCCGGACCGCTTCGTCATCGGCTACGGCCTCGACTACGACGAGCGCTATCGGAACCTGCCGTACATCGGCGTGCTCAAGCCATCGGTCTACGGGGGTGCACCGCCGGAGGGCGAGGCCGGAGCCTGAGCCGATGCCGCAGGGCCGCCGCTTCCGGATCCCGATCCTGCTCGGCTGCCTGCTCATGGTGGCCGCCGGCTTCCTGCCGTGGTGGCACGCCGGCGGCGAGTCGGTGAGCGGCGTGGCGGTGCCGGCCGCGCGCGGGATCGGGCTGGAGGGGCCGGGGCTCGTCATCTTCGGCACGGCCATCGCCGCACTCGTGCTCCTGGACATCGGCTACATGCGCGGCCGGTGGGGCTTCGTGCTCGACGCCCCGTGGGCCTACCTCGTGCTCGGCATCGCGGCCGCCGCCGCGCTCGGCTGGCGGATCTGGGAGCTGTGGATGCTCGGCTTCCTGCCGCTGCCGCAGCAGTCGCCGGGGATCGCGGCGGCCGCTGCCGGCGTGGCGCTGCTCCTGTACGGAGCAGGCGTCGGCTTCACGGTCCGTCGCCCGGGCTAGGCGGGTCGGCCCGCGTCAGGCGGCCGGCAGGATCATCGGCCCCAGCAGCAGCCAGCCGAGGACGACCGCGGCCAGCAGGCCGACCAGGATGAGCATCGGGCGCAGGTCGGGCCGATAGCTGGAGGGTGGTCGCGGGGGCCGCGAGGACATCGGTCCGACAGGGCGGGTCAGATCTCGCCGAGGTAGGCCTGGCGGACCTGCTCGTTGGCGGCGAGGTTGGCGGCGGTGTCGTGCAGGATGATGCGCCCGGTCTGGAGGACGTAGCCGCGGTGCGCGACGTTGAGGGCCATGAGCGCGTTCTGCTCCACGAGGAGCACGGTGGTGCCCTGGCCGTTGATCTCGGTGATGATGCTGAAGATCTGCTCGGTGAGGATGGGCGAGAGGCCCATCGACGGCTCGTCGAGGAGGAGCACCTTGGGGGCGGCCATGAGCGCGCGGCCCATGGCCAGCATCTGCTGCTCGCCGCCGGACATGGTCCCGGCCGCCTGCGAGCGTCGCTCCTTCAGCCGTGGGAACAGGTCATACACACGCGCCACCTCGTCGTGCAGCACGGCGCCCTTCCGCGAGAACGCTCCCATCTGCAGGTTCTCGTAGACCGTCATGCGGCTGAAGACGCGCCGCCCCTCGGGCGCCTGCGCCAGGCCGAGCTTCACGATCTCGTGGGCGGGAAGCGTGTCCACCCGCCGGCCCTCCAGCCACACCGAGCCGTGGCGCGGGCGCAGGACGCCGCTGATCGTGCGCAGGGTGGTGGATTTGCCGGCGCCGTTCGAGCCGATGAGGGTCACGATCTCGCCCTGGTCGACGTGGAGCGACACGCCGCGCAGGGCGCGGATGTTTCCGTAATAGGTGTGGACGTCGTCCAGCTGCAGGAGGTGGCCCGAGCCTTCGGCGCTGGTCATGCGTTCGCCTGCTTTCCGAGGTAGGCCTCGATCACCTTCGGGTTGCGGCGGATCTCCTCCGGCCGGCCCTCGGCGATGCGCTCGCCGTAGTCGAGGACGGTGATACGGTCGCTGACGCCCATGACCACCTTCATGTCGTGCTCGATGAGCAGGATCGACAGGCCCAGCTCCTTGCGCAGCCGGCCGATGAACTCGGTCATCCGCGCCGTCTCGCCCGGGTTCATGCCGGCGGTCGGCTCGTCGAGGAGAAGGAGCAGCGGGTCGCTGGCCAGTGCCCGCGCCAGCTCCAGGCGGCGCTGGTCGCCGTACGGCAGGTTGCGCGCCAGCGAGTCCTCGTAGCGGCGTGACAGCCCGACCAGCTCGAGCAGCTCACGCGCCCGCCCACGGGTGAGCTCCTCCTCGTCGCGCACCTTCGGCAGGTGGAAGATCGCCTCGTACCACTGCGACTTCATCCGGGCGTGGCGCCCGACCATGACGTTGGCCAGCACGGTCATGTCGTTGAAGAGCCGGATGTTCTGGTAGGTCCGGCCGATGCCCAGCTCCACGATGGCGTGCGGCGGCAGGCCGACGAGGTTGACCCCGTTGAAGGTGATCGTGCCGCCGGTGGGCGGCATCATCCCGGTCAGCTGGTTGAAGAACGTCGTCTTGCCGGCGCCGTTCGGACCGATGAGCGAGATGATGCCGCGGCGCGGAACGTCGAAGTCCACGTCGCGGTTCGCGACGAGGCCTCCGAAGCGCTTGGTGAGGCCGCGGACGACGAGGAGATCGTCCGCGGTGGAGGTGGCGTCCGGACCCGGCTGGGGTGCCTGGGCGTGCACTGCGCTGCTCACGCTACGTCCCCTCCACCACCGGCGGGGGCGTGCCGGCGCCCACCCGTTCGTCCCATTGTTCCTCGTCGTCCTCCGATTCGTGGAGCTCGCGCCGGCGCTGCGCCGACGGGATCAGGCCCTCCGGGCGCCACAGCATCATCATCACCAGCACGGCGCCGTAGATGAGCAGCCGGTACTCGGCGAACTCGCGGAGCAGCTCGGGCAGGCCCACGAGGACGAAGGCACCCACGATGACGCCCGGGATGCTGCCCATGCCGCCGAGGATGATGAGGCTCAGCACCGTGATCGAGACGAGGATGTTCAGGTTGTGCGGGAAGATCGAGCCGAGCTTCACGGCGAGGAAGGCACCGGCGATGCACCCGAACACGGCGCCCAGCGAGAAGGCGAGCAGCTTGTAGTTCGTCACGTTGATGCCCGTCGCCGCCGCCACGTCCTCGTCCTCGCGCATGGCGTTCCAGGCACGGCCGACCCGCGAGTTGGCGAGGCTGAGCGCCACGAACGTGCCCGCGATCGCGAACGCCAGGATCGGGTAGTACAGGTTCTGCGGCCGGAAGAACTCGATGTCGAGCAGCTGCGGCGGCGGGATCTGGAGGATGCCCTGCGCGCCGCCGGTCCACGGCCGCAGCGCGTCGGACAGCAGCAGGATGCGCACGATCTCGCCGATCCCCAGGGTCACGATGGCGAGGTAGTCGCCGCGGAGCCGCAGGACGGGCGCGCCGATGATGAGGCCGGAGACCGCGGCGATGAGCATGACGATCGGGATGGCGACCCAGAAGGCCAGCTCGCTGCCGAGCGCCGACACCGGGGAGGTCAGGATCGCGGTGGCGTACGCGCCGATGGCGAAGAACGCGACGTAGCCCAGGTCCAGGAGGCCGGCGTAGCCCACCACGATGTTGAGGCCGAGGCCCATGAGGACGTACAGGCCCACCGTCCCGACCACCTCGGACAGGAACGAGCCGATGATCTGCGGCAGGAGCACGAGGATGACGAGGCCGGCGACCAGCGCGCCGATCTGCAGGCTCCGCCGCTGCCCGGCCGGCATGGCGTCCACGCGTTCGCGGACCGCATTGCCGCGGAACTCGGCCGCGAGGCGCACGGCCAGCACCACGATGAAGGTGACGATCGCGCCCTGCAGCGTCAGGCCGCCGGCCTCGTACAGCCAGTGCGCAATGGCTGGGAGCTCGAGCTGGAGCAGCACCACGCGCAGGAATGGCTCCATCAGGCTGAGAAGCAGCACCGCGACGAGGGCGGCGACGAGGGGCCTCCGGAACCGATCCGGGACCAGCCGCAGGGCGGCCGCGCCGAGGCCGACGACCAGGCCGGCGCCGACGAGCAGTGCCGCGCCGGTCGGCAGGCCGGCTCCCAGGGTGAGGGCATCGGTCATGCGCGGCGTGGCGTTCACGAGCACCGCGTTCAGCGCCACCGCCTCGTTCACGAACAGGAACGCCGCGCTGATCAACCCGGCGACGCCGCCGGCGAGCAGGCCCGCGCCGATGACATGCCCAGCGGGTGGTACGAAGCTCCAGGCCTTCGGCGGCTGCGTGCTGCGGTAGGCGAAGATCAGCACGCCCAATGCCGGCGCCAGCACACCGAGGGTCAGCACGCCGTTGATGATGTTCCGCGCCTCGAAGCGGTCGATCATGCCGATGAGCGCGAGGTAGATCACCACCACCGCACCGAGCGCGCCGAGGCCGAGCGCCCGTAGGTAGAAGCGTCCCAGGGTGGGTTCGTTCATTGCCGCGCCCTCATTCCTTGCGGCCCAGGATGCCGTACGGACGGAAGATCAGGACCAGCACGAGCAGCGTGAAGGCGACCACGTCGCGCAGCTGGTTGGTGGACGGGACGCCGAACCCCGACAGGAACAGGAACGGACCCACGGACTCGAGCAGACCCAGGAACAGCCCTCCCAGCATGGCTCCCACGATGTTGCCGATGCCGCCCAGCACGGCCGCGGTGAAGGCCTTGATGCCGGCCAGGAAGCCCATGCTGAACGACACGACGTTGAAGAGGAAGACGTAGAGGATGCCCGCCGCGCCGGCCAGCAGGCCGCCGATGGCGAACGTCGTGGCGATGACCCGGTCGACGTTGATGCCCATCATGGCCGCCACGTCCTTGTCCTCGCTCACGGCCCGCATCGCGCGACCGGTGCGTGTGCGCTGGACGAAGATGTAGAGCCCGATCATGAGCAGGACGGCCGCCACGATGACGACCGCCTGCGTCTTCTGGATGGGGATGCCGAAGATGTCCCAGGTGCCGACCAGGATGTCGATCCGCGGATAGGAGCGCACGCCCGAGCCGTAGATGCTCCGAACCGTGTACTGGAGGAAGAGTGACGCGCCGATGGCGGTGATCAGCGGGACCAGCCTCGGCGCGCGACGGAGGGGCCGGTAGGCGATCCGCTCCAGGAGGACGGCCACGATCATGGAGGTCACCATCGAGACGAGGAGGATGACCGCCAGGCCGAAGAAGGGATTGGCATTGAGGATGCCGGCGTCGGCGAGCGCCGTGGCGGCGAAGAAGGCGGTGAAGGTGCCCGCCATGAAGACCTCGCCGTGGGCAAAGTTGATCATGAACAGGACGCCGTACACGAGCGTGTAACCGAGGGCGATGAGTGCGTAGATGGCGCCCTGCGCCAGGCCCACGATGACGAGGCTCCGCCAGCTGTCGAAGCCGAGCAGGCCCTGCGAGAGCGTGGCGAACGAGCCGGTGACGACGAAGACGACGACGCCGACGCGCAGCCCCCACAGGATGACGTCAACGAGTGATAGGCGCTCCGGGAGCCGCAGGCGCATCTCTCCTCCGACGGCTGGTATGCGCTTGGACGATGTGCGGGTGAGCCGAGGTTCGGCTCACCCGCACCATTGGGTCATGCTCCGGTGCCGCAGTCCGGCACCGGATGCGTGTGGCTACTCCTCAGGCCAGATGCGCTCGTACGAGCCATCGCCGATGAGGCTGACCGAGATCTTCGGATCGGCGCAGTCGCCGGTCTCGTCGCAGGTCAGGGTCCCGGTGATGCCCTCGTAGTTCGACGTCCCGAAGAAGGCGTCGCGCAGGGCCGTGCGGGGGATGTACAGCGTGCCGTCATCACCCTCGAGCGCCACCGCGTCGATCGCGTCGAAGATCATGTTCGCTGCGTCGAAGGCGTGCGCATGGAAGACCGAGAGGGTCTGGTCGCAGTTGCACACCTCGTAGTACGCCGGCAGGAAGGTGTCGGCGTAGACGCTTGACTCGAAGGCAAGGTCGGGGCCCGACGTGTAGACGCCGTCTCCGGCCTCTCCCGCGGTCTCGAGGAAGGTCTGGCTCTGCATGCCGTCGGCACCGGCCAGGTCGACACCCTCGAGGTCGGCGTTCTCACGCGCCTGCTGGGTCATGAGCGCGCCGCCCTGCGTGAAGATCGGGTAGTAGATCAGCTCCGGATCGGTCGCCGCGATGGTCGTCAGCACGGTCCGGAAGTCGGTGTCCGTCGGGGCCACGGCCTCCTGGGTCGTGATCTCGCCGCACATCGCTTCGAACTCGTCCGCGAACACCTGCTGCAGCTGCTCCGAGTACGGGCTGCCGTCGTGCACGGTGGCTGCCCGGGTGACCCCGAGCTCCTCGCACGCGAAGGTGGCCATCGCCGCCCCCTGCACCTCGTCGTTGTGCGCGGTGCGGGCGTAGAACGGCTCGTGCGTGTCGGGGTGGGTGAGCGACGGCGCCGTGTTCGACGGCGAAACCATGAGCACGCCCGCCTCGCTCGTGATCTGCGCGGCCGGGACGCCGGCGCTCGAGCAGCTGGTGCCGATCACTGCCACGATGGTCGGGTCTGCCACGAGGGCGCGTGCCGCCGTGGTGCCGCCTTCCGCCGAGCACTGGTCATCCTGGTGATCCCAGGCGATGTTGTGGCCTCGGATGCCGCCGTCCTCGTTGCGCAGGTTGCCGGCGACCACGGCGCCGTACTGGCTGTCCTGTCCGAGGTCGGCGTCGGCGGTCGTGATGACGAGCGCCGTTCCGAGGGTGATGTCCGCCCCGGGCGCGATCTCGGCGCAGCCGAACTCGTCGGCGTCGCAGACCGCAGTCGGGTCCTCGCCCACGCTCTGGGCGGCACTGGCCGCGGTGCTGGGCTCCGTCCCGCCGTCGCCGGTACACGCGGCGAGGACGAGGGCGAGGATCGCAAAGAGTGCGGTCCACCGCAGATGCTTGACCATTCGCTGCTCCTCCAAATGCTCGGGACGGCGTTTCGGACGCGGCCCGGAAAAGTGGGGCGCATCATAAGGGCGCCCCCATCGCCGGCGCAAGATGTTCGCCGGTATGCCGTCATGTAGGGCCGATTCCTGGACGAGGTTCAGTTCAATGCCGGGGGGTCGCCCCTCAGGGCCAGACCGGCTCCAGCACGCCGTCATTCACCAGGGATATGGCGATCGTCGCGGCCCCGCAATCGCCGGACGGCCGGCAGGTGAAGGCGCCGGACAGCCCCTCGTAGCCATCGGCGGCCAGGACCATGTCGCGAAGGCCGGTGCGGGGGATGTACAGGGTGCCGGCCTCGTCGATGGCGACGGCCTCCACCGCGTCGAGCAGCAGGTTGGTTGCGTCGTACGCCTGGCCGTGGAACGCCCCGATGGGCTCGTCCATGGCGGAGACGTTCCGGTACTCCTCCACGAAGACGGCGGTGTAGAAGTCGCCGGACGGGGTGAGCAGCGGCGCGGACACGTACGTTCCGTCGTTGAGGCTGGCCGCCGGCATCCCGTCCTCACCCACGCCGATGGTAGCCAGGATCGTATCCTCCAGCCCCGCCGTCCGTCGGGCACGGCGCGTTACCGTCGCGCGTTCCGCGTCGGCGATCGGGTAGTACAACAGCTCCGGCGGACCACCCTCGTTCGAGGTCGCGAGCCGCTCCAGCAGGTCCCCGGGCGTCGCCCCCTCGTCCAGCCAGGTGCGCTCGGTCAGCCGCCCGTCGCAGGCAGACGCGAACTCATCGGCGAACGCCTCTTCGAGGGCCTGCCCGTATGCGCTGCCGTCGTGCAGGGTCGCCGCCGTCTGCACGCCCAGCTCGTCGCAGGCGAATTCCGCCATGGCACGACCATGGGCCACGTCGTTCGGCGCGACGCGCGCGTAGAAGGGTCGCGAGGGCTCCTCGGCCGTGAGGTGGGGAGCCGTGTTCGACGGCGACAGGAGGAGGACGCCATGCTCGCCGAGGATGTCGGCCGCCGGCGGCGCGGCGGACGAACAGCTCGTGCCGATCACGGCGGCCAAGGCGTCGAGCTCGACGAGCAGGCTCGCGGCAGCGGTGCCGCCCTCGGAGCTGCACCGATCGTCGTGGTTCACGAGCTCCACCTCGTGCCCGGCCACGGGTCCGCGCAGGTTGAGCGCGACCTGGGCGCCGAACTGGCTGTCGAGGCCGAGCGAGGCGTTCGGGCCGGTCAGGGTCAGCGCCGTGCCAATCAGGATCGGGTCCCCCGCCGCGACCTCCACGCAGCCGAACGGGTCGGAGGCGCAGGCCTCGGCCGCCGGGCCCGTCGTCGTGTCGGGCGTCTGCGACGCACCGCTGCTTGGGGCAGGCGGCGGCGTGACGGTCAACGTGCAGCCGACGAGGAGGAGGCCGAGCGCCGCGACCGGCACCCGGGAGATCGGCGGCCCAGCGAACATTCCCCGGATCATAGGCGGGCCCGGTGAGCGCCCTCAAGGCGAAGGTACCCGCCCATCCGTGGTAGACTCTTCCGGGTACGTCCGCAGCCTCGCTGCGATTCGCCCGAGAGGCCCCCGTGGAATATCACGTCCGCAGCGCTCGCCTCACCGATGTCGACTCCGCGCTCCGCCTCGTGCTGCGCGCACCGTTCGATCCCGGCGAGCAGCGCGACGGAGCCGATCGCCTGCGGAGCCTGCTCTTCCTTCCGGCCGCGACCGTCGTCGTTGCCGAGGCGGAACGGCGGCTCGTCGGGGCCGGGGTCCTCTCGATCCGGCCGTCCGTCCGTCCCGGCCCGTTCGTGGGCGTGATCGACGCGCTGGGAATGGCGGAGGAGGCGGCGGACGACTCGAGCCGGCAGGACATCGGGCACTCGATCATCGAGCACCTGGTGGCATCGGCTCGCAACAAAGGCTGTGCGCACGTGGAGGTCACCGATCCCCTCGCGAGCGCCGAGCCCGACCTCCTTGCAGGGGCCGGGTTCGAGCGACAAGGGGTGCTCCTGAGCCGCGCCATCGGTTAGGCATCTGCCAAGCCGAACGCCGCGCCGGAGCCGGGACGCCACGACGCCAGCCGTCCATCACACACGACAACAGGAGATCAGCTCAGCGTGAGCAAGAACGTGGCCCTCTTCGTAGATGTGGCCAACCTCTACTACTCCGCTCGCGGACAGGACGTCGACGTCGACTACGTCGCCCTGCTCAAGTCCGCGACGAAGGGGCGCGACCTCATTCGCGCCTATGCCTACTCGGGTCTGGATCCCGAGAACGAGAATCAGCGGAAGTTCATCGACTTCCTCAACAAGAACGGCTACAAGGTCCTCACCAAGGACATCCGCAAGTTCGGTGACGGCCGGGTCAAGGCGAACCTCGACATCGAGCTCGTGGTCGACCTGTTCCGCCTGGCCGATCGCATGGACATCGCCGTCATCGTCTCGGGCGACGGCGACTTCGCCCCGGCCATCCGAGCACTCCAGGACAAGGGCGTGCGCTGCGAGGTGATCAGCTTCCGGCCGAACACCTCGTCGGACCTCATCGCCGTCGCCGACGAGTTCATCGACGTCATGAAGATCGCCGGCATCGGTCGCGGCTCGAAGGAGGCCAAGGCACAGCGCGGCATGAGCGCGCCGGAGATGCCCGCCAAGGAGGTCGTGCCCGAGTTCGGCTTCCGGGAGGCATCGCCCGGTGTGGCCGCCGCCGCCCTGGCGGCGCTGCGCGAGGGCAAGTCCGATGGTGACGGCCGATCCGCCGGCCGCTCCTCCACGGGCCGTGGACGCGGTCGCGGCCGAGGCAAGGCAGCCGATGCAGCCGAGGCGGCGGCCGAGGCGCCGGAAGTCGAGACCATGACCGTCGAGGCCGACAGTCCCGGGGAGGACGGCGAGCAGCGGAAGCGTCGCCGTCGCCGCGGTGGTCGCGGGCGCGGCCGTCGTGGTCGCGGCCACGCCGAGGAGGCCGGCGCCGGGGGGACTCCCGCCGAGTCCGGCGAGATCGGCTGGGTGGAGCTGGACGACCTGTCGCAGCTCGCCGAGCTCGAGGGCGTGGACCTGGGCAGCGACGCCCTCGAGACCGAACGCGAGTACACCTTCGAAGAGGCCGACGCCGACACCCTCGCCGAGCTGGGCATCAGCGACGCGTCCGCGGTCGAGGCGCCCGCGGAGGACGAGGCGGAGAAGAAGCCGGCACGCCGGCGCTCGACCCGCACGGCAGCGCCGAAGGCCGATGCCGAGGCGCCCGCGGAGGCCGAGACGGAGAAGAAGCCGGCACGCCGCCGCTCGACCCGCAAGACGGCCGAGAGCGTGGAGGGCGGGACCGACGCCGCGCCGGCGGAGGAGAAGCCGAAGCGGACGACGCGGTCACGCGCGTCCAGCTCGGCCTCCGGTCCGCGGAAGTCATCGGCCAGGACCGCGGCGAACGCCGGCGAGACCGCGGAGGCGAAGAAGCCCGCCCGCCGTCGGCCGGCGAAGAAGCAGGAGGCGTCGTCCGCGGGCGAGGCTGCTGCCGCCGAGGGCTCCGGTGAGGAGACCGAGGGCATCTGGCAGCGCTTCCGCTCCGCACGGGGGCGCAGCCGCTCCTCGTAGCCGTCGGCTCGCCGACATGCAGAAGGCCGGTCCCGCTGGGACCGGCCTTCGTATGTACGCGGGGCGGATCGGCTAAGCCTTCTCGTCCCCCTCGGTGGCGGCATCGATCGTCTCCGGGGCGGGAACCTCGCCCTCTGCCGGCTCCGCCTCCTCCGCCGGGCTGCCGTTCGTGCCTTCGCGCTGGAAGAGCGGTACCCAGTCGCCCGCCTCGTCGCGGGCGCGCGTGGCGGCATCCCGCGCCTTGTCGGCGATCTCGTCACGCATTTCGCGCCCCGGCTTGGGGGTGGTCAGCATCGCGACGATGGCGCCGGCCGCCGCCCCGACGAGCAGCCCGAGGAAGAACGCCAGCCAGTGGCGCCGCTCGCGCTGCTTGCGGATGCCGAGCCGCGCAGCCGCGTCCTCGGCGAGCTGCTGGCCTGCGGGAATTGCGGCACCGGCCGCGCTCATCGCCACCGTCCGCCGCTTCCACAGGTCGCGAAGCGCCGGGCTCAGCTCCTTCGTCCAGGTGCGCCGGGACCACTTCATCGCGTCCTTGCCGGCGCGGCGGGCAGCCTTCTCGGCATCCCTGCGCTGCGGCTCGGAGTCGTGCCAGGCATCGCTGGCGCGCGCCGAAACGGTCTCGGTCGCCTCCGCCACCGCGGCGGCGAGCTCGCGACCGCGCCGCGCGATCTGGTCGGTCACGTCTGCCTCGAGCATCCTCTCGACGACGGATCGGACCCGCGTGGAGACCTCATCGGCCATGTCGTCCTCCTCGTTCACTCGGGCAGGGGTCGGTGCAGAAAGTATGCCACTCGAAGGCGGTGCCCGCCCGGCGCGTCCCAACGGGCGGAGCCGGTTGCCGGCCGGCCGCCAGCGCAGCGTGCCCGGCACCCGGCGGGCACCGTCCACAGCATGGCGCCTGGGCATCATCGGCCGCTTACCGGCGGCTTACCTATACTCAGCCGGTGTCCGTCATCGAGGCTGAATCGGGCTTCCTGAGCCTTGGGCAACCCGTCGCGCGGCGCGTCCTCCAGCAGGCCGCCGCCAGCAATCGGCTGGGCACGACGCTCCTCGTCCACGGCCCGCGCGGGGCGGGCAAGGGGGCATTCGTCGACGACGTGCTCGCACTGCTGCTGTGCGCGGACGCCGACGTCGCACGCCGCCCCTGCAATGCGTGTCGGGCCTGTCGCGACGCGCGGGCTCGGGCCCACCCGGACCTCGTCATCGGCTCGCCGGAGCGCTGGCGCGAGGAGCGCTCGACCGGCGAGAGCATCGTGGCCGCCGCCCGGCGCTGGCTCCTGGCCAGCGCCGGCACCCCCATCGCCGGGGCGCGCCGCGTCATCCTGGTCGAGGGGGTCGACCGTGCCGGCGAGGCCGTCCAGAACGCCCTGCTCAAGGGGCTCGAGGAACCGTCGAGCCGGCAGCTGTTCGTCCTCGTCGCCGACGACATCGGCCGCGTCCTGCCCACCATCGTCTCCCGCGCCCAGGGGCTCCGCGTCGGCGCCGTGCCGCGCGCGGAGCTCGCCGCGTGGCTCGTCGACCGCGAGCGACTGCCCGCCGACCAGGCCGATGCGCTGGCCCGCATCGCCGACGGACTCCCCGGACGCGCCATCGGCTTCGCTCGGCAGCCAGAGCTCGTCGAGTGGCGTCGTCGCACGCAGGCCGAGCTGCTGGCCCTCCTCGAGCGCGGACGCGCGGACCGCTTCACCACCGTCCGCGACCTCCTCGACGCCGCCCCACCGACCGGGCCGGCGGTCGTCGAGGAGCCCGCCGCGTCCCCGGACGACGGCGCCCCGGCCCGCCCCGCGGCCGCGGCTCAGCGCGCCGCCGCGCTGGCGATCGTCGATGCCTGGCAGGGGCTCGTGCGCGACCTGCTCGTGGCGGCCGCGGGCCGCCCGGCCTATGCCCCTTCGACACAGCTGCTGCCCGACCTCGAGGACGCCGCACGGCGCCTGCGACCGGCGGCGCTCGTGGCGTTCGCCGCGCTCCTCGAGCGCATCCGGGACGGCATTCTCGAGAACGCCGCGCCGCGGCTGGCCCTGGAGCGGGCGATGCTCAGCTGGCCGGACGTGTGAGCCTGGAGCGAATGGTCGTCCGCGTCGTCGGCCGGGTCCAGGGGGTGGGGTTCCGGTGGTGGGCGCGCACGCGCGCCGAGTCGCTGGGGCTCACCGGGTGGGTGGCGAACGACGACGATGAGCGCTCGGTGACGCTCGTGGCCGAGGGCCCGCCGCCGCAGCTCGACGAGCTCGAACGGCTGCTGCGCATCGGTCCGTCCAGCGCGCGGGTCGAGCAGGTGGACGCCAGCCGCGAGCCGGCGTCCGGCACCTTCCAGCGGTTCGAGATCTCGCGCCGATGAACCTGCGCGCCGTCGGCTGCGCTGTCGTCGGCGTGGCCGTTTTCGTGGGCCTCGGCGTTTGGGGCCTGTCGCTCGCCTTCCAGGACGCGGAGGGCTGCCCGCCCTCGCTCCAGTGGGAGGACCGCGCATACGTCGCGGAGGGCACCCCCGCCCCGTCGCCAGACCTCGGACCGGGCGATCCGGTGTACATCGGCTCCACCTTCATGGGCCCCATCACCCGCCGCACGTACGGACCGGCGGGCAGCTCGCCATCGACCGATGCGGCCGACCGCCCGTCGCTGATCGCGCTCGACTGTGCGGACGGCACGTTCCAGGTCTATCGCTGGGACGACGCGCCGACCGGCCCCGACGCCTCGCCGTGAGCGACCGCCGACCGCTCCTCCTGCTCGTGAACCCGGTCTCGGGCGGCAAGCTCGGGGCGCCGGACGTGCTCGACGCCGACCCGGAGGCCCTCGAGCCCGGCGCCCTGCTCGCCGCGCTGCGCGACCGCGGGCTGGAGGTGGAGCTGCACGTCCTCGGCGAGGACGACGACGCGCCGGCGCTGGCCCGCGCGGCCGCCGAACGCGGCATGGACGTCGTGGCCGGCGGCGGCGACGGGACGGTGGGCCCGGTGGCCGGCGCGCTGTGCCACACCGAGGCGACGCTCGGGATCCTGGCCATGGGCTCGTGGAACAACGTGGCCATGACGTGTCGCGTGCCGATGGCGCTCGAGCCGGCGCTCGACGCCATCGCCCGCGGCGAGGCGACGCGCATCGACACCGGCCTGGCCTGGCACCCGGATGGCGGCCGCGACGCCCCCGACGACGCGCCGCCGGACGACGCGCAGCGCTTCTTCGAGGCGGCCGGCGTCGGGCTGGACGCGGCCGGCTTCGGCGCCACCCAGGTGGGGGAGCGGCACGGTCTGCTCGCCGCCCTGCGGTCGGCGTGGCGCGCGCTGCGACGTCGCCGCACGGCGATGCGGCTCGTCGTCGACGGGCGCCGGCTCGGCACGCAGGCGCCGGCGGTCACCGTCTGCAACGGCCCCTACATGGGCATGGGTTTCGCCATCGCCCCGGAGGCCGATCCCACCGACGGGAAGCTGGACGTCGTTGTCTTCTCCGGCATGACGCGCTGGGCCGTCCTGCGCCACTGGATCGCCGTGGCGGGCCGCCGGCCGCGGCGGGAGCCACGCATGCGCCGCCTGGATGCCGAGCGGGTGACGATCTCCGGCGTCCGGCGGGTGCTGCCCGCGCACGCGGACGGCCGCTCCATCGGGACCACGCCGGTCTCCTTCGCGGTCGACCCGGGGGCGCTGCGCGTCTTTCGCTGACGCGGCCTAGTCGCGAATGGCGCCCCAGCCGGCATCGGTCCCGAACAGGCGCTCGTGGGTGGCCAGGGCGTAGCGGTCCGTCATGCCGGCGATGTAGTCGGCGACCTGCACGACCGGCGGCGCCTCGTGCTGGCGGTAGGTGTCCGGGATCTCGTCGGGGTGCGCGAGGTGGTGCTCCACGAGGTCGTGGAGGATGGCGATCGCCCGCTCCTGGCGGACCCTCTGCTCGGGCGACTGGTAGACGCGGGCGAACATGAAGTCGCGCAGCTCGTGCATGACGGCCAGGGTGTCCTCGTCCATGCGCACCGCCCCGGCGCCCAGCGAGTGCTCGATGACGGCCTCGATCATCTCGCCGATCCAGGCGCGCCCGGGCTCCCCGAAACGCGCGACGACGCCCGCCGGGAAGTCGGACGGCGCGAGCACCCCGGCCCGCATGGCGTCGAGCGCGTCGTGGGTCAGGTACGCGATGCGGTCCGCGTAGCGCACGGTGTGCGCCTCCGGCGTCGCCGGCGGTGGGGTGATCTTCCACGAGTGGGCACGGATCCCGTCGCGCACCTCCCAGCTCAGGTTGAGGTCCTCGAGCACCTCGAAGATGCGGACGCTCTGCGCGGCGTGGTGCCAGCCGTCGGGCGGGAAGTACGGCGACAGCGCCTCCTCGCCGGTATGCCCGAACGGGGTATGGCCGACGTCGTGGCCCAGCGCGATCGCCTCGGCCAAAGGTTCGTTGAGCGATAGCCCGGCCGCCAGCGAGCGGGCGATCTGCGACACCTGCAGGGTGTGGGTCAGGCGGGTGATGAAGTGGTCCCCGTCGGGGTGCAGGAAGACCTGGGTCTTGTGCTTCAGCCGGCGGAAGGCCTTGGCGTGCACGATCCGGTCACGGTCGCGCTCGAACGCGGTGCGATACGGGTCGGGCGCCTCCTCCCTGGCCCGGCCGCGGCTCTGCGCCGAGCGGGTGGCGGAGGGGCTCAGCCGCTCCTCCTCCGCCTCGCGGGCACCCCGGTCGCGCCGGATGAAGGCCTGCATGGACCGATGATGCCCGACCCATGAAGCTCGATGCCGTGTGAAGTGGCCTGCTGTATCGGGCCATATCGCGCCAGAGTCGACTTTCAGGCCGTGAATGGCCTGCTGTACGGGGCCACCTGGAGCACGAGGCGCGCCAATTGGCACACCTCACGCTCGCGGTGGCCTGCTGTACCAGGCCAAACTGCGCCGGAGATCGGGCTCAGGCGTCAAATGGCCCGCTGTATCGGGCCAGACCCGGCCGCGCGTGTGATGGGTCAGTCGTCGTCCTTCTTCGTCTCGCCCTTCTCGGCGCGCTCCTTGTTCACGGTGCGGGCCGCGCGCTCCTCCGCCTCGTCCTTGCTCACGCCGCGATCCTCGTACGAGTCCTTGATGTGCTCGTACTGTCGCTCGCGCTTGTCGCTCCAACCTTCCGGCATGTCCGTACTCCCCTGCGTCCTCGGACCGGCATGGACCGACGTCAGCAGCGCGCGTGCCACGCCGGTGGCCCGCCGCTTGCAACGAAGGTCCGCGGAACAACGAAGCAATCCCGCATAGGAGCACGCAATGAGCACCGTCGAGAAGTCAATCGACGTCAACGTCCCGATCCGCACCGCATACGACCAGTGGACCCAGTTCGAGGAATTCCCGCGCTTCATGGAGGGCGTGAAGTCGGTCACCCAGGCCGATGACACCCATCTCCGCTGGGTCGCCGAGGTCGCCGGCCAGGAGAAGGCATGGGACGCCGAGATCACTGAGCAGCATCCGGACGAGCGGGTCGCGTGGACGAGCACGAGCGGCGCGCGCAACGCCGGCGTCGTGACGTTCCACCGGCTCGACGACAACACCACGCGGGTCATGCTCCAGCTGGATGCCGACCCCGAGGGCCTCGTGGAGAACGTCGGCGATGCGCTCGGCTTCCTCGACCGCCGCGTCGAAGGCGACCTCGAGCGCTTCAAGGAGTTCATCGAGTCGCGCGGCGTCGAGACCGGCGCCTGGCGCGGCGAGGTCGAGAGCCCCTCGGCCCGCTGAGGAGGATGCCTCCATGGATGATCGGGAGCGCCCCGAGCAGCTCGGGGGAATGACCGGAGCGACCGGACGACTCACGCCCGACGACCCGGACGGCGCGTTCGTCCCGGCCGAGACGCGCGAGGTCACGGACGCCGAGGCCGCTCGCGACATCACCGCGGCGGTCCATCGCCGCCGCGAGGACCGCGTGGCGGAGGAGCCGGACGAACCCGGCAACCTCCGAGCGCGCGGGGAGGCGACGCCGCCGAACGACCGCGACGGCGGCTACGGATCGGAGCACGGCCTGGCCGGCGACGATCCTGCCTACCGCGAGGAGGAGCACCTCCCGCCGCCACCGCTCGACCCGGCGCCCGGGCACGCGCCGGGAGCGACCCGGATCGGCGGTGACGAGGTCCGCTCCCCGGAGGACGAGCACTTCTAGGCAGTCGCCACGCCGGCGCGCGGCGGGGTCGTGCTAAGGTGGCCGGCTTTGGAACCGATCACCGACGAGCCGATCCGCCGCGGGCCAACCCCCGCGCGTCCGCACACCGAGCGCGAACGCCTCGTCGCCGCGGCCGAGACGCTGCTCGTCACCTTCCTGTGGGCCACGTCCTGGGTGCTCATCAAGGTCGGGCTCAACGACCTCGACCTCCAGCCGGTGTCGTTCGCCGGCCTGCGCTACGTCCTGGCCGCCGCGATCCTGGCGCCGCTCGGCTGGCGCGCGATCAGGGGCGTGCATCGCCGCGGGGAGCGCGGTCTCGACCGGCGGCTGCTGCTCCATGTCGGTGCGCTGGGACTGTTCCTGTACGCCCTGGCCCAGGGCGCCCAGTTCGCAGCGCTGGCGGTCCTGCCGGCGGCGAGCGTTGGCCTCGTGCTGGCCTCGATCCCGATCTGGGTCGGCGCGGTGGCCTGGGCCCGCGGCGAGGAGGCTGCCAGCCGTTGGCAGGTGGTGGGCATCGGCGTCCTGGTGGCCGGCGTGGCGCTGTACTTCGGCGGCTTCGACCCGGGCACGTCCGGCTGGATCGGCCTGGGCGCGGCAGTGCTGTGCGCCGCCGCCTCGACGATCGGCCAGCACCTGTCCCGCGACCTGAACCGCGACGCGCAGGCCCGCCTGGGCGGGCCCATCGGCCTGACCGCCCTGTCGATGGCGGTCGGCAGCGTCCTGCTGCTGGGGGTTGGCGTGTGGCTGGAGGGCTGGCCACGGCTCGACCTGGCCGGGTGGCTCATCGTGGGGTGGCTGGCGGCGGTGAACACCGCCTTCGCGTTCACGCTCTACAACCGCACGCTCCGGGTCCTCACCGCGGTGGAGTCGAGCGTCATCGTCAACCTGCTGCTCGTCATGGTCGCCGCCATGGCCTGGACCTTCCTTGGCGAGGCGCTCGACGTGCGGCAGATCGCCGGGCTGGGGCTGGCGACCGTAGGTGTCCTCGTCGTGCAGATCGCCCCGCGCTGGGAGCGGCGCGCCGCCTAGGCTGCGGCCACGTCCGCGATCTCGGGCTGCTCCACGACCTCGCCGCGGACCCGTGCCTCCGCGCCCTCGATGATCCGCCGCCGCAGCCAGCCGGACAGGGTGTCGACCAGGATCGTGGCGACCACGACCACGATCACCGCCGTTCCGGCGAGCGAGTAGCGGTGGAAGGCGATCGTCTGCTGGAGCTGGAACCCGATGCCTCCCGCCCCGACCACGCCGAGGATGGCGGCAGCCCGGATGTTGATCTCGAAGCGGTAGAGCCAGAACGCGATGATCTCGGGGAGCACCTGGGGCAGGACGCCCCAGCGCTGGACCTGGAGCGGACGCGCGCCCGTCGCCCGCGCGGCCTCGACCGGACCGGGGTCGATGCCCTCGACGACCTCGGCCGTCAGCTTTCCGAGGGTGCCGACCGAGTGGAGGCCGATGGCAAGCGCGCCGGCCACCGGCCCGAGCCCGGCGATGGGGATGAAGATGGCGATGGCGAGCACCACCTCGGGGAAGGCGCGGATCGCGTTGAGCACCTGGCGGATGAGGTTCGAGACGAGCCCGGAGGACACGTTCTTCGCCGCGAAGAAGCCGAGCGGCAGCGACAGGATCGCCCCGATCACGGTGCCCACCCAGGCGATCTCGAGCGACTGGATCATGCCGCCGGAGGTCGTGAGCTCGAAGGCCCCGTCCTCGACCGTGAAGCCGATGGCGTCGTCAAGGTAGGCCCAGTCCGGGCCTGGATCGAGGAACATCTCGTAGAAGAGGCGCCCGAGACCGCCGGGCAGCTCCAGGATCTCCGCCGGGTCGATTCCAATCGTCAGTGCCGCCCAGGCGACGAGGAGCGCCGCCCCGAGGAGCGCCAGGTGGCGCTTCAGGCTTGAGGGACGCTCCGGCCGGGCGACGGTCACACGAGCCTCCGGCGGAGCCAGATGGAGATCGTCTCGATGATGAACACGAACACGAACAGCTCGACCACGATGACGGAGACGTTGCTCCAGTTGAAGAAGCGGTACTGGAGGAAGATGAGGTTGCCGATGCCTCCGGCGCCGACGATGCCGAGGACCGCCGAGGCGCGGATGTTCAGCTCGAAGGTGTAGAGCGAGTAGGCGACGTAGTTCGGCAGCACCTGGGGCAGGACCGACCAGCGCACGGTCTGCATCCGGTTCGCACCACCGGCGCGCGCGGCCTCGATCGGCCCGGTGTCGACGCCGTCGACCGTCTCCGACAGGAGCTTGGCCACGACGCCGATGTTGAACATGACGAGCGCCGCCACTCCGGCGAGCGGCCCGATGCTGACGGCGGCGACGAAGATGAGGGCGTAGAGGAAATCGGGGATGGCCCGTACGACGCTGAGCAGGCTGCGGTCGGCCAGGAAAACGGCGAGGTTCGGCGCCGTCACGCGTGAGGCCAGGAACGCGACCGGCAGCGCGACCGCGCAGCCGATGACCGACGCCACGACCGCGATCTTGAACGTTTCGAGCATGGGGTCGACGGTGCGCGGCAGGAACTCCCAGTTCGGGTCCAGGAGCTCGCCGAAGATCCCGGCACCGCGGGTGATGCTGTCGGCCAGGGCCCCGATGTCGAGCCCGATGCCGAACGGCTCGAACAGCGCCGCCCAGGTGATGACGAGGAAGGCGACGATTCCGAGCGGGACGACCGGCGAGGGTCGCGGCTTCGCCGGGCGCGCGGTGGCCGTGCCGGCGGGAAGGCTCATATGGCGACCGCGGGAGCCGCCTCGCCCATGACGTCGTCGGCGGTCAGGGAGCGACCGTAGATGTCCCGGAACACGTGCTCGTCGGCCTGCGCGCCGGTTCCGTCGTAGACGAGCTCACCGGCCCGCAGCCCGATGATCCGCTGACCGTAGACCTTGGCGAGGTCGAGGAAGTGGAGGTTCACGATGGTCGTGATGCCCAGATCGCGGTTGATGCGCTGCAGGTCGCGCATGATCACGTGGCTGGTCGGGGGATCGAGGCTGGCGACCGGCTCGTCGGCGAGGAGGATGGTCGGCTCCTGGGCTAGTGCCCGCGCGATCCCGACGCGCTGCTGCTGTCCGCCGGACAGGTTGGCGGCGCGGACGTAGGCCTTCTCCACGATGCCCACCCGTTCGAGGGCGCGCATCGCGACCTCGACGTCGTCAGGCCGATACCATCCGATCAGGGAGCGCAGCGTGCCGGTGCTGTGCAGCCGCCCCATGAGGACGTTGTTCAGCACGCTGGTGCGCTTCACGAGGTTGAAGGTCTGGAAGATCATTCCGATCTTCGAGCGCAGCTGGCGCAGCTGGCGAGCGTTCGCGGTCCGCACGCTCACGTCGTCGATGGTGACGTCGCCGCTCGTGAGCGGGACGAGGCCGTTGATGGCGCGAATGAGCGTGGACTTGCCGGCGCCGGAGAGCCCGACGATGACCATCATCTGACCGTCGGGGATCTCGAGCGTCAGGTCCTTCAGGGCGTGGACGCCGCCGGGATAGGTGACCGAGGCATTCTCGAAGCGAATCATCGGTTCAGGTGGTCCGGATACGAAGAGGGGCGAGCCCTGCGGCCCGCCCCTCCCCTGCGAGGATCAGCCCTCGTAGCCGAGCTCGTCGACCGCCTGGCGCACGAGCTCCAGGCCCTCGATGTTCGGCTCGGTGAACGCGGTGATCTGGTAGATCGACTCGAGGACGGCCGCGCCCTCCTCGGTGTCCGCGTACGCCATGAGCGCGTCCTTGATCTGCTGGACGAGGTCGTCCGGCAGATCGCCCGAGACGGCGATGCCGTCGTTCGGGATCTCCGGCCCGTAGGCGAAGACGACGACGTTGTTCTCGAGGTCGCACTCAGTGGTGGCGATGGTCCGCGCGTCGTCGAATGACACGCCGACCTCGGCATCGCCCTCGCACACGGCGATCACCGAACCGTCATGGCTGCCGGCAAAGATCGGGTTGATGTCCGTCTCCGGATTCATCCCCTGGGTCAGGAACACGGTCGCCGGGAAGATGTACCCCGACGAGGAGGTCTGCTCCACGAACGAGACGGTCGTGCCCGCCTCGACGTTGGCGAGCGCCTCGAGGCCGATGGGGCCCTCCGGCGTGTCCTCGTTGGCGCGGGCCGTGCCATTGCAGTTGAGGAAGGTGACCTCTTCGTCACTGATGACGCGGGTGTTCTCCTCAGGCGCCGAGACGGTGCAGTACTTGTCCGGGTCGTTCGTGAAGAACTGGGTGTGGTACGTGCCGCTGCCGAAGCGCTCGGACTGCAGGATGATCTCGGCGCCGGCGCGGTCTACGGCCTGCAGCATGCCGTACGGTGGCAGCGCGCCGATGTGGGCCTGGCCGGTCTCCATGGCGGTCACCAGGCCGGTGTAGTCGTTGGACACGATGCCGGTGACCGGGATGCCCAGCTCGGTGGTCAGGTAGTCGGCCAGCGGCTGGATGTCCTCCACCAGCTGGCCGGCCTCGCTGGACGGCACGAAGCCGATCACGAGCTCATCGGGCACCGCGGCCTCGGACGGCGCCATGGACTCCGCCTGGGACGCCGCTTCGCTCTCCGCGGGCGATGCGCCGGTGCCGCATGCGGTGATCACAAGGGCCAGCACGGCCATCACGGCGAGTGGTCGGAAGTACGTCATCTAGCTCCTCCAAGGACCCGGCGTCCCCCCTTTGCGGCCGGGGTCGAACCCTCACGGTCACCGACGCACGGCCGCTGCCGGCTTGGGCAGCGTCATGGGGAGCCGTGCGGACCGGTGCAGGCCCGCATGATAGCGGACCGATCCAGTAGCGGGACGTTGGCGCGCCGGACAGGATTCGAACCTGCGACCTTCGGCTCCGGAGGCCGACGCTCTATCCACTGAGCTACCGGCGCGCGGGAGCGCCAGTCTAGCGCGCGGCGCCTCGCAGCGCTCCCGTGAGCTCGTCGTTGGCCGGGTCGAACACGGCGCACTGCACCGAATGGTCGCCCGCATCCCAGCCCTCACGTGTGGGCTGGAACCAGAAGACGTCCAAAGCGGATTCGCTGTACGAACGACCGATGTATTCAGCGAACGCGGGAAGGCAGTTCTCGTCGAGCCAGGTGACGAAGGCCGCGTCCGCCGGATAGGTCGCCGAGGCCACGGTCCCGATGTGCATCAGCTCGAACTCGTGCGGTTCGGTACACGGGCGGGCCGTGATCTCGTCGACCGCCTCGTCCTCGTCGAGCTCACCCTTCAGATCGAAACAGTCGCCCACGCGAAGGTCCGAGATGGCGAGATTGCCGGATCGGCTGATGCTGCCGTCGTCATCGCGCTGGGCATTGAAGATCAGCCCGCCGACCGAGACGGCGACCACGAGGATCACCCACCAGAATCGGCCAAGGCGCTGGATCCAGCGGCCTCCCGGGGAGGTCTCTTCGGCGGCCACGGGGAAGGGCCCGTCCTCGGCCGCCGGCTGCTCTCCGCGGGGCAGCCCGCAGGACTGGCAGGCGGCGAAGGCCTCCTCGTTCGACGCGAAGCAGCGCAGGCAGACCCATCGGGCCATGGGCGATTCCCTCCGTGGCACCCCAAGCGGGCGTGCCGAAGGCTAGGCGCGGCTGTGCTCGGCGGAAACGGGACTTTCGGTTGAGGCCGATCGGCGAGCAGGCGCTGGCACGCCTAGTGCATTTCCTCGTGTCGGGGAACAACACGACCCGCATACAGGAGGAATGCCATGTACTGGGGTGGAGGGATCATTGGACTGATCCTGCTGATCCTGCTGATCCTGCTGCTCACGGGGAACCTGTAAGCAGCCGAGACGCACAAAGCACGGCATAGAAGAAGGCCCCTCCGAAGAGGGGCCTTCTCGTTGCTGCCGGATTCGCTAACCACAGGGGCATCTTTCACGCGCGGTTTCCCGCACTACCCTAACCCAAACCTACCCATGGCCCTGCGATCAGTGGTGAATCGCTGTGCGAACAGCGAACACATGATAGGGCTCGCCCCCTTCAGGGGTCAACGGTCTGGGACTAAGAATCCTTTACATTTCAGAGCGGTACGGACGGGCTACTCGGGGCTCTCCAGCGGTCCGGCCTCGATCCGGACAGCCTCGATCACGACCGGGTCGAGGGGCACGCCGCGGACGCCATTGGTGGGGACCTGCGCAATGGCATCCACGACGTCGGTCCCACTGGTTACGCGACCGAGCACGCTGTAGTACGGCCGCAGGCTCGGCACGTCGTCGAGCATGACGAAGAACTGGCTCCCGTTGCTGTCGGTGGGGCCCGTGATCTCGCCGGTCGCCTGGTCGTACTGGATCGCGTTCGCCATCGCCACCATGTAGCGCTCGTAGGACGTGCCCTCCGGCGGGAACTCGACCTCGAACCGATACCCCGGCGACCCCGACCCGAGGCCCTGGAAGTCGTCGTGGTTGTCGCGGGTCTGCGGGTCGCCGGCCTGGGCCACGAAGCCGGGGATCACCCGGTGGAAGGTGACGCCGTCGTAGAAGCCGCAGCGTGCCAGTCCCACGAAGTTCGCCACCGCGATCGGCGCGCCATCCGGCTCCAGCTCCATCGTGAGCTCGCCCTTGTTGGTGACGATCACCGCCCGCTCCGCGCCGTCGACGATCGAGGCCGCCGCGTCCGCCGTCGGCGCCGCGGTCGGACAGGCCGGGCGCGGCGTGGGGGTGGCGCCGATCCCGCAGCCTGCGAGCAGCAGGGCCGCGGCCAGGGCAACGAAGGCGGGGCGACGGCGGGTGGGGCTCATCGGTCCAGGCTGCCGATCTTCGGCTCGAACAGGCGGTGGGCGAAGGAAACGGGCATCGTGCCTCCGTAGATCAGGGTGTCGTGGAAGAACTTCGGGGAGAAGGCGGGACCCATCGCGCGCTCCACCCGAGCGCGCAGCCCCTCGATCATGTGGCGCCCGTACAGGTACGAGAGCTGGTACGTGGGCGTGCTGGTGTAGCGCTTCACCTCGGACACGGCGGCCGCCTCCTCGAAACCGGTCTGCTGATGGAGGTAGGCGATCGCCTCCTCGAACCCGATCTCCCCGCGATGCAGACGGATGTCGAGGATGATCCGCACCGCGCGCCACAGCGCGTCCGTGTGCTGGATGTACCGATGGGCCGGTGTCGCGTCGAAGCCCGCGTCCTTCATCACGCGCTCACAGTAGAAGGCCCAGCCCTCGACGAACTCGGCGGCCGACAGCGACAGGCCGCGGACGAGGCTCGGATTGGTGATCGCCGCCGACAGCTGGACGTGGTGGCCGGGGTACGCTTCATGGACGCTGGTGTTGCTGATCGACGCGTAGTTGTGCTCGCGCCACATCGCCGGGTCCGCAGGCGGCGTGACGATGTAGGTGCCGACCGGGTCGGGGTCGAAGCGCGGTGGGTCGTGGTAGGCCGCGAACGGGGTGAGCGGACGGTCGTACGGCGGCGTCTCCATGACGCGCAGCGATTCGTCGGGCGGCAGCGTGACGATGTCGTGCTCGACGACGAAGTCGCGGGCGCGTGCCATTGCGGCCCGGTAGGCCTCCAGCGCCTCCGGGAACGTGGACGGATGGTCGCCCTTCACGACGTCGGCGACCTCCTCCGGTCCCAGGGTCGGGTCGATCTCGGCGGCCACCCCGTCGCGGGCCGCGCGCTCCGCCGCGAGCATCTCCTCGCCTACCGCCAGGATCTCGTCGCCATCGGCGTCCAGGGCGCGCAGACGGATGAGCTCCTCGAGCTGCTCCGGACCGGTGCGCCACGTGCCGTCCGCGGCGGGAAGAACCTCGTCGCGCAGCCAGGCCGCGTGGTCGGCGAGCGCGGCGCGGGCCCGGTCCGTGGCCCGTTCCAGGCGATCCAGGGCCGGCTCCGGGAGCCGTTCCGCGCGGGCCGCGGCCAGGATCGCGTCGAGGAAGTCGTGCAGGCTCGCGGTGCTCTCGAGGTCGATCTCGACCCACAGCCGCACCGGACGCTCGACCTGCCCGCGCGTGGCGAGCAGGTAGCGCGGCGCGTCCTCGAGCCGCGCCGCGATCGAGTCCATGCGCTCGGGCAGCGGGGCGAAGTCGCGGGTGTAGAGCGGGAAGAGGGCGTTCCCGATGTGCTCGGCCGCGCGGGTGGCCCCCGCCCAGGTGCGACGCTCGGCGAGCTGGAAGGCCGCGAGCCGCGACTCGTGGATGACGAGGTCGCGGTCGAGCGCGCGGTCCGCGGAGAGCTCGGATGCGTCGAATCGCTCCATCTCCGCGAGACTGGACCGATGGAAGGCGAGCTCAGCCTCCACGTTGGCACGCCCGCCTTCCGAGAGCCGGTGGTCATGCTCATGGATGCCGACGAAGGTGGCCGTCTCAGGGTCGAGCGCCAGGAGGTCGCGGAACCATCGGCTCATGGTCCGATCGAATCGCGCGTCGGCGTCCGAGGCGGGCTGGTGCATCGGTCTGTTCGAGGGCTCCTGCGGTCGGCGGGCGAACGGCCGCTTGGGCGTCGCGGCTGCGGCGACGCGGATGGGTTCGGCAGGGCGGGGACGGACGGCGGGCTAGCCGCCCAGCGCGTCCGCGAAGAAGCCTAGCACCCAGTCGCGGTAGTCGTCCGGGCAGCGCTCCAGGCTCGCGGCGTGGCCCGCCTCCGCGCAGACCTGCAGGGTGACATCGGCGCCGCCTGCTCGTGCGGCCGCGAGCAGGTCCCGAGCGTCGGTGCTGCCGACGGTGTCGTCCATCCCGCCCGCGATGAGGAGGAGCGGCCGCGCGCCATAGTCCTCGATGGCCTCGACCGGGTCTGCCGCGCTCATGTCCTCGCCGCTGCGGATGAGCCCGCCGAGCAGGATGGCCCAGGCGCCCGGCAGCGAGAGCGGGTAGCCCTGCCGGTCGAGCCGGGCTCCCAGCGCGTTCGCCAGCGTGGCGTGCGTCGACTCGACGACGAGCGCATCCACCCGGATGTCGGTGCGGGCATCCATGAGCGAGGCGGCGCCGCCCATCGAGACGCCGAGCACGCCGATGGACGCGGGCGCCTTGTTCGCTTCCAGCCAGCCGATCACGGCGGACAGGTCCAGGCGCTCGCGGAGGCCGATGGTGGTCATCGCCTCCTCGCTCTGCCCGTGGTTGCGGAAGTCGAAGAGGACGAGGTTGTAGTCGTCGTGGAGCACCTCGGCGCGCGAGAGGACGGCGCTCTTGTTCACGCCGTGGCCGTGGGCGATGACGATGGTCGGCGCCTCGGGGCCGGCGTCCGGGGCGGGGATGTACCAGCCGGCCAGCGAGACGCCATCCACCCCGACGAGCTCGTCGCCGGCGAGCACCGGCTCGACGTCGCAGTCAGCTGCGTCCGGCACGGACGCCAGCCGCTCGTCGCTGGCGATGTCGTAGCCGATGGCCTCGTACGCCCAATCCAGGTCGGCGGGGGTCCGGCACTCCCGGCTGCGGACCGGGTCGACCGCCTGCGCCGATCCCACGAAGCCGACATACCCGAGGTAGGCGACGAGCGCCACGAGCAGGGCCACGATGCCGAACGTCGCCCAACGCACGATGGCGCCGCGACGATCCATGCGCCGGTCCGGTGGCGGCTCGTACGGCACGGGCGGAGTATACGGTCGCGTCTGCGACATCGGTCCCCTACAATCGGTGGCCGTCCGCCGGTGCGGGCCGGCGTTCCCGCACGCATCCGTCACGCACGAGGAGGCAGCCGCGCCAGCGTGGTCACGAAGAAGGTCGGAAAGCCCGCCAGCCGGGTGCGCGCCCGCGACGCGGCGCCGCCCCGGGTCGCGCGTGGTCGCTCCCACTCGCTGGCGCCCCCGCACCTCGGCGAGGCGGCCAGCGCCGCCGTCCTGGCGGTGGCCGTGCTCGGCCTCGCCGTCTTCATCGCCGGCGTGGCGATGGCCGTCGCTGGCATGACCATCGCCAACCGCTTCGGCGACACCCCGCCGCCGAACGTCGCCGATCTCGGGATCGGCCAGGTGCTGGGCGGCATCGGCCTGGCGGCGCTCGGCGTGGTCCTCTCCGGCTCGTCCCTTGCCGTCCTCGCGGACGTCGCGCGCAGCCGCCCGGTGGCTGCCGCCGCCTCGGGTCTGACGGCGATCCTGGCCGCCGTCGGCGTGGTGCTCGTGCAGCTCCAGCCGGGCGGCGACCTCGTGCTGAGCCTCGCGCTGGCGGTGGCCGCGCTGATCTTCGCCTCCGCGGCGATCATCCTCGTCCGGCCGCGCGGCTGACCCCGGCGGCGGGTATCGGGCCGTGAGCCGCGGGGCCGCCGGCGCCGCGCTCGTCCTCAACGGCGGCGGGATCGTCCTGGTCCTGGCCGGAGCGGCGGGCGTGGTCGCCGGCCTCGCGTTCGCGGAGCGAATCCACGCCATGCTGCCGGCGGAGATCACCTCGGACGCGGCGGCCATTGGCGGCGCGGCGATGGCCCTCGGCGGCGCACTGCTGCTCGGCGGCCTCGTCCATCTCGGCGTGGCGTCGGCGGTCCGGCGTGGTCGCTGGCTCGTCGCCGGCGTGCTCCTCTGCGCGGTCATGGCGACGCTGGCCGTGGGCTGGGCGATCACCGCGCTGGTGAGC
>DATBIK010000027.1:0-4390 GCA_036556985.1 Candidatus Limnocylindria bacterium
CGCAGCTGCTCCATCGTCATGCCGTCCACCGCGCCCGAGCCATCCGTGGTGCGGTCGACCGTCTCGTCGTGGATGACGGCCAGCTGCCCGTCGGCGGTGAGGTGCACGTCGAGCTCGATCGCGTCGGCGCCGAGCTCCACCGCCCGGCGGAAGGCGGCCATCGTGTTCTCCGGCAGCTCGGCCGACGCCCCGCGGTGGGCGACCACGATCGTCACGGCGGCGTCTCCCCGGGCTGCACGATGGCGGGCTCCATCGGCTCCGCCAGCGGCAGCACGTCCTCGCCGGGAGGCCTGCCCTCGGGCACCGATCGGACGATCCAGAAGCCGATGATCATGAGGACGAGCAGCGACAGGATCGCCACCTGGTAGGCGAAGGGGCCGTTCCGCTCCGGGTCCATGACGAGCACGATCCAGCCGAACAGGAGCGGCCCCACCACCGCCGAGAGCTTGCCGGCCATCCCGTACAGCCCGAGCATCTCGCCCACCTCCTCCGGCCGGGTCAGGCGCAGCAGGAGCAGCCGGTCGGTGACCGCCACGCCACCGAGCCCGGAGCCCAGGATGGCGCCGGCGATGAGGAACGGCACCTTGTCCAGCCAGAGGCCGATGAGCAGCAGCCCCACCGTCCACGAGGCGAGCACGTACAGGAGCGTCCGCTTGGGACCGATGCGGTCGCAGGCGATGCCCCAGAAGAAGGAGGCGATGACGGCCACCACGATGAGCACGATGAGCACGCCGCGTGCCTCCGACTGGGTGAAGCCGACCGCGTTGATGGCGAACAGGCTCATGACCGCGATCGCGGTGTTGATCGGGTCGGTATAGAAGAAGCGGCCGATGATGAAGCGCAGCAGCCCCGGCCGCTCGCGGGCATGGCGCAGCGTGGTGGCCAGCTGCGACCACGAGCGGAGCGCCTCGCCCACGGCGAACGAGCCGCGCGGCCGGGTCCGCTCGCGGACGAGGACGAAGATCGGGATCGCGAAGACGGCGAACAGCGAGCCGACGAGGACGAAGCTGGCGGCGGTGATGTCGCCGTTCGCATCGGTCGTGAGGCCGAGGAGCAGCGCGGAGGTGATGCTGCCCACGTATCCGAGCGCGACGCCGACCCCCGACAGGCGGCCGCGAGAACGTGGCTCGGCGACGTCCGGCAGCAGTGCGTCGTAGTAGATGAGCGCCGCCTGGTAGCTGAAGTTCGCCAGCGCGAAGGCGAGCAGCCCCAGGCCGATGTCGACGAAGCCGATGACCAGCGTGGGCAGGATGCAGCCCACCGTGAAGACGAGGAGGTATCCCTTGCGGCCGCCGGTGCGGTCGCTCATCGCCCCGAGCACCGGCGAGACGGCCGCGTTGAGCGCCACCGAGGCGCTCGCCGCCAGGGTGAAGAAGAAGGTGCCGCTCGTCTCGCCGAGCAGGGTCGTGGCCCAGGGGCCCATGGCGAAGGAGACGATCGCGAAGCTGAAGATCGTGTTCGCGAAGTCGTAAAGGGCCCAGGAGAGGCCCTCCACCGCGCTCCCGGAGCGCGTCATCGACCCGAGGCCGCGCCACCACGCGGCGGGGGCCAGCACGGTCATGCGGAACGGCCCGGGAGCATCACGCGCGGATGATAGCCGCGGCCCGAAGCGCGAAACCACGCCGCGGCGTATCGTGAGTGCGCCCAGTCTTGCCTGCCCACGAGTTTCCGCGGAGGCCCGTTCGACCTGCGATGCGCAAGCGCCTGATCACCCTCGCCGGGGCGCTGCTCGGCCTCGGCGTGCCGATCATCGTCGCCTGGCTGAGCCGCCGCGACCCGCAGCCCTGGCAGGCCGCAGCCGCGCCCGCGTCCGAGCCCGCTCCGGCCGCCGAGCAGCCGCCGCGCGACCCGCGCGACGGGCACGTCCTGGAGCCGCATCCGACCGGGCTCTTCGCTGCCATCGGCCGCTTCGACTACCGCTTCCGGCGCTGGCTGCCGCTCATCGGGCTCGCGCTGGTCATCGGCCTGAACGCCTGGGCCGGAGCCGCCGGCGGGCGGCTGATCCAGGGCGGCTGGGTCATCCCGGACTCGGAGGAGCAGGCCGCCGCCGACCTCCTCGCCGACCGCTTCGGCGAGCAGGAGAGCACGATGCTCGTCCTCTACCGCGCGCCGGACGGCGACGCCACGGACCCCGCGTTCCAGGAGCGCGTGCGCGACAGCCTGGCGCCGATCACCGACGACCCGGCGGTCGACCGCATCGACACCTGGGGCGAGACCGGCTTCGACGCCCTGCTCAGCACCGACCGCGCCTCGACCCTGGCCGTCGTCTACCTCGACGAGGATGTCGAGTCGTCGGTGGAGGACTCGGCCCGCCTGGCGGAGGAGCTCGAGGCCCCCGACGGCGTGGAGATGCAGGTCACCGGCGTGGCGCAGCTCTACCACGAGCTGAACGAGCGGGTGGAGAGCGACCTGCTCCAGGCCGAGCTCATCAGCCTGCCGCTGGCGCTCGTCATCCTCCTCGCGGTGTTCGGCACCCTCGTCGCCGCCGGCCTACCGCTCCTCATCGCCGCGCTGGCCATGCCGAGCACGTTCGCCGTCATCGCCCTCCTGTCGGCGGTGGTCGACATGAGCATCTACGTGAACAACGTGGCGACCATGATCGGCCTGGCCCTGGCCATCGACTATTCGCTGTTCATGGTCAGCCGCTTCCGGGAGGAGCTGCGCCACCACTCGGTCGAGATCGCCCTGGAGCGAATGATGGGCAGCGTCGGCAAGGCGGTCGCCATCTCGGGCATCGCGGTCGCGGTCGGACTCAGCTCGCTCACCGTCTTCGAGGCCGCGTCCCTGCGCTCGATGGGCATCGGCGGCATCGTCAGCGTCGTCTCCACGCTCGTCTTTGGGCTCACCGTCCTGCCGGCGCTGCTCGCCCTGCTCGGCCCGCGGGTGAACCGTCTACGGCTGCCGCTGCCATCCGCGCTCCACCTCGTCGACACCGATGCCGCCGGCGACGAGCGGCGCCAGGGCCACGGGGTGTGGGCCTGGATCGCGGCGCGGGTCATGCGCCGGCCGGTGCTCATCGCGGTGCCGGTGCTCGTGCTGCTCCTGGCGCTCGGCTCGCCGTTCCTGGGCATCGAGCTGTCGACCGGCCAGAACCTGGAGGACATCCCGCCCACGCCGGCGCGCACCGCCTTCGAGGAGCTGATCGAGGAGTTCCCTGCGGCCGAGTCCGACCCGATCACGGCCGCGGTCACCTGGCCGGACGACCTCGGCGGCTACCTGTCGGCGACGCGCCAGGTCGAGCTCGCCGCCTACCTGGACGAAGTGGCCGCCGTGGATGGGGTGACCGGCACTGAGTCGGTGCTCGACCCGCCGGCCGGCATGGACGCCGCGCAGTACGAGGCGCTCCTCGCCCTGCCCCCCGACCGACGCCCCGTTGAGGCGGCCGGGGTCGGGGAGTGGATCGAGACCCAGCTGGCCGGGGACACCGCCCGCCTGCGCGTCTTCACGAATCTCCTGCCCGACTCGGCGGCGGGGCGGTCGCTCGTCGGCGAGATCCGCGGCGTGCCGGTGCCGGCGGGGACATCGGTCCTGACCGGTGGGCTGCCGTCCCGCTCGGCCGACTTCATGGCGTCCTTCAACGCCTCGGTGCCGGTGGCGGTCCTCATCGTGGTATCGGTGACGGGCGCCGTGCTGTTCCTCACCTTCGGATCGGTCTTCCTGCCGCTGAAGGCCGTGCTCATGAGCCTGATCAGCATCACCGCCTCGTTCGGCGCGCTGGTCTGGATCTTCCAGGAGGGCAACTTCGCCGGCCTGCTCGGCTTCGACGCGCCGGGCACCACCGCGGCCTGGCTGCCGGTCATCATGTTCGCCATCCTGTTCGGCCTGTCGATGGACTACGAGGTGCTCCTCCTCTCCCGCATCCGGGAGCGGTACCTGGCCCACGGCGACAACACGCGGGCCGTGGCGGAGGGGATCGGGCTCACCGGCGGCATCATCACCGGGGCGGCGCTCATCATGGTCGCCGTCTTCTCGGCCTTCGCCCTGTCGAGCATCGTCTTCATCAAGGCGCTCGGCTTCAGCATGGCCTTGGCCGTGCTCATCGACGCCACCATCGTGCGGGGCATCATCGTGCCCGCCTTCATGCGGGTCATGGGCTCGGTCAACTGGTGGGCCCCGCGCTGGCTGCAGCGCCAGGTCGCCCGCCTGGGCCTGTACGAGGGGCCGGACTCGTCCGATGCCTCCGCCTCCCCCGCGGTCGGCGGCCGCTCCCCGGAGCCGGCGTGACCGATCGCCGCGCGCGCCTCGACCGGCTCACCGCCCGGTGGCGTGAGCGCCACGAGGCGCGGCGAACCCTCGTGACGTCGCGGCCTGCGGCGGACCCCGAGCGCGAGGCGCTCGCGACCCGCGCCTTTCCCTTCCGATCCGTCTCGCCCGCCGAGTACGCCGATGC
>DATBIK010000028.1:0-18387 GCA_036556985.1 Candidatus Limnocylindria bacterium
ACGAGCATGCCGCTGGCGAGCAGCCGCCCGTCGTGGCGCGCCTCGAAAATGCTCGCCCGCCCCGCGCCGGCCAGCCCTCGCCAAGCGGCGCGGTAGCGCTCGAGCGGCGGCCGCGGGAAGCCGGCGCGCGACTGCGTCTCGAGGACGAGCGCGTGGAGCTCGTCGATCGCCCGCTCGTCGGCCGGGTCGGTCACGCGCGTCACCGCCACCCCCTCGCGCTCGGCACGGCGCACCGCATAGCGGGTGTCCTTGTCGAAGGCGGCCAGCATTGCCTCGTCGTCGGCGAGCGGCACCAGGCGCGTCTGGCCCACCTGGAGCGTGCGGGGGTCGTGCGGCAGCCGCGCGAATTGCTCGGTCGGAGTTGCCCCCTGCTCGAGGCGCGGCTCGAGCTTCACCGCGATCGCGCGGGACGCGCGGGCTGCCTCGCGCAGCCCGATGATCACCGCCCGCAGCCGCTCGCCGGCACGCGGGTGGTCGTAGTCGAGCACCGGCCCGCGTGGCACGTACCAGAACGCGCGTCCGAGCGGCAGCCGCCGCACCTGGGCGGCCGCGATGGCCACCAGCGTCCCTTCCTCCTCGGCCACGAAGCGGCGCTGCGGCTGCTCGTCGAAGGCGGCGACATCGGCCCAGGCCCAGTCGTGGAGGAAGTCGCCGTACGGGCAGGCGGCGAGGAAGGCCTGCCAGGCGGCCTCCTCCTGCGGCTCCGCCGGCCGGACGGTGATCATGCCGCACCCCGCGAGCGCCGGCGGGCGAGGAGGGCGCGCATCTGGCCGATCTCCGGCGCCTTCAGGGCCGAGGCGACGAGGAGGTAGATCGCGCCGCCGCCGCCGGTTAGGAGCCCGACGATGACGAGGCGCGCCAACCCGTTCTCGAGCAGCGCCGGCACCCACGCCTGCGCCAGGGTCAGCCCGCCGAGCATGAGCAGCGCCGCCGCCAGCCCGGCGAGCGCGGAACGGCCAGCCGAGCGCAGGACCTCGCGCTCCTCGAGGGAGTCGATTCGGCGGTGGAGGAAGACGAGCAGGCCGCCCACCTCGAGCAGCGTCGTCAGCGAGAGGGCCAGGGCCAGGCCCTCGACGCCCATCGGTCCCACCAGCCAGAGCATGAGCGGGACGTTGACGGCCACGCCGATGACCGCCCAAGTCACGGGCGTTCGGGTGTCGTGCATGGCGTAGAACGAGCGCGACAGGACATGGACCACGATGTGCCCCACCAGGCCGAGGGCGAAGAAGCGCAGGACGCTGGCCGTCCGCTCCGCGGACTGCTCGCCGAACAGGCCGTACTGGAAGAAGACCGATGTGATCGGCTCCGCCAGCACGATCAGTGCCGCCATGATCGGTGCGGCCAGGAAGACGAGGACGCGCAGCGAGCCGGACACCGCGCGCCGGATCTCGGGCAGGCGGCCGAGGGCCGCGTCGCGGCTCAGCGTCGGGAAGAGGGCAACCGCCACGCTCACGCCGAGCACGCCGACCGGCAGTTGGCTGAGCTGGAAGGCGTAGTTCAGGGCGGTGATGCTGCCCGCCGTCAACCCGCTGGCCAGCACCGTGGAGACGATGAAGTTGATCTGCCCGGCCGCCAGCCCCAGCATGCGCGGCCCCATCAGCCAGGCAACCTTGCGCACGCCCGGGTGCGACAGGCCGATGGACAGGTCGTAGCGCTGCCCCACCTTGCCGAGCTCCGGCAGCTGGATGGCGAGGTGCGCCAGCGAGCCCACCGCCACGCCCACCGCCAGGCCCTCCACGCCGAGAACCGGCGCCAGGAAGATGGCGGCGGCGATGATGCACAGGTTGTAGGCGAGCGGCGCCAGGGCCGGCACCGCGAAGCGCTCGTACGCGTTCAGGATGCCGCTGATGACCGCGCCGATGCCGATGAGGACCGGGCTGAGCAGCATGACCCGCGTCATGCGCACGGTGAGCTCGGTGGTCGGCGCGTCAAAGCCGGGGGCCACGATCGGCACCACGAGCGGGGCGAAGATGGCCATGAGCAGGGACAGCACCGCCAGGGCGATCACGACGAGGTTGATGACGCTGCTCGCCAGGCGCCACGCCTCGCGCTCCTGGGCGCGGGCCCGATAGCTCGAGAAGACCGGGATGAGCGCCGCCGACAGCGCCCCGGCCACGACGAGCTGGAAGATCGCGTCCGGGATTCGGAAGGCGGCGAAGTAGGCGTCCAGCTCGCGCCCCGTCCCGAACTGGGAGCCGATGACGAGGAGCCGCACCCAGCCCAGCAGCCGGCTGGCGAGGGCCGCAACGGTGAGGATGAGGCTGGCCTGGGCGAGGATGCGCCCCGCCGACGGCCCCTCGGGGATGGCCGGCACCGGCTCCTCGCCCGGCGCCCCGGCGGGTCGTCCCGCGGTTCCTGGCGCCCCCGGGCCGGGTCCGGTCACCGCTCCCCGCCGTCGCGGCCGCGTCGCGCGCGTGGGTGCGCGGCGCGGTAGGCCCCCCGGAGCGCGGCGTCGGACAGGTGGGTGTAGACCTGGGTTGTCGCCAGGTTCGCGTGGCCGAGCAGCTCCTGCACGCTGCGCAGGTCGGCGCCGCCCTCGAGCATGTGGGTCGCGAACGAGTGGCGCAGCGTGTGCGGCGAGGCACGCTTCGCAAGGCCGCTGGCGTCGGCCCACCGCTCCACGGCGAGCCGCGCGCCACGGGCAGACAGCGGCGTGCCGCGGGCATTGAGAAAAACGGCCGGCGTCGCCGCTCCCCGGGCGGCGAGCACGGGGCGGCCCTCGGCGAGGTACGAGCGCAGCGCGCCCTGGGCCGGTGCCCCGAAGATGAGCTCACGTTCCTTGCGCCCCTTGCCCACCACCCGGAGCCGCCCCCGCGGAGCGTCGATGCGGTCCACGGTCAGCGTCGCCGCCTCGCTGATCCGCATCCCGGTGGCGTACAGGAGCTCGAGCAGCGCCGCGTCACGCCGGCGGAGGGCGTCCCCCACCACATCCCGCGCGCCGCGCAGCGCTGGCGCCTCCACGAGCCGGGCCGCGTCGTCGACGCTGAGGACCTTCGGCAGCCGCCCCGGCCGTCGCGGCGAGCGGACGCCCGCCATGGGGTCGACGTCGATCCAGCCCTGGCGCGCGGCGTGGCGGTAGAAGGAACGGATGGCCGCCAGCCGGCCGGCCACCGAGCTCGGCGCCAGGCCGCGGTCGGCGAGCGTGGCGAGGTAGGCGCGCACCGTGGCGCGGTCCGGCGCCCGCCAGCCGACCCCGCGACGCTCGAGGTGGTCGAGGAACTCACCGGCGTTGCGCTCGTACTCGCGCACCGTGCCGTCCGACGCGTTGCGAGCCCGCAGGGCGTCCAGGAAGCGCTGGAGCTCCGGGATCATGCGCGACGCTTGCGCGCCGGCGCCCTGCGCGCCTTCGTGCGGGAAGCGCCACCCCGTCCCCCGGACCGCGGCCGCCGCCCGTTGCCCGACGCCTCCCGCGCCTGGAGGAGCCCCACCGCGGCCTCGAGCGTGACCTCCTCCGTGCCGACATCCTTCGGCAGGGAGGCGTTCGTGGTGCCGTCGGTCACGTACGGCCCGTATCGGCCCTCGAGCAGCTGGACCGGTGCGCCGGAGGTGGGGTGGGCTCCGAGCTCGCGCAGCACCGTGCGGCTGGCGCCGCGGCGCGTGGTCTTCTCCTGGCGGAACAGCTCGAGCGCCTCGTCCAGGGTGACGGCGAAGACCTGCTCGTCGCCCGACAGCGAGCGGAACTCGTCGCCCCGCTTCACGTAGGGCCCGAATCGGCCGAAGTTGGCGACGATCTCCTCCCCCGAGTCCGGGTCGCGACCGAGGCTGCGCGGCAGGGCCAGCAACTCCAGCGCCCGCTCCAGCGTCATCGCGGCCGGGTCGTCCGCGCGCGTCAGCGACGCCCGCCGCGGCTTCTCCGTGCTTCCCTTCTCGGGCGTCTCGCCCAGCTGCACGTACGGGCCGAAGCGGCCGCTCATGAGGTACACCGGCTGCCCCGTGTCCGGGTCGTCGCCGAGGCTTGCCGGCCCCTTCGCCCGCGACGCGACCAGCTCGACGGCCGCCTCCAGGGTGAGGTCGGCCGGCGGGGTTTCCTCCGGCACCGATGCCTTCACGGCGTCGTCGCCCTCCCCCACCTGCACGTACGGGCCGAATTTCCCGATGCGCACCACGACCGCCGCGCCGCTCTCCGGGTGAGTCCCCAGCGGGATGGCCGGGTAGGCGATCTGCGGCTCGCTCTCGACGAGCGCCTGCAGGCCCGGCCAGGTGTCGCCCCCGTCCCCGTGGTAGAAGGCCTCGAGGAACTCGTCGCGCCGCCGCTCCCCCTTGCTGATCTCGTCGAGGTTCTCCTCGATCTGGCCGGTGAAGCCCAGCTCGACGAGCGCGGTGAAGTGGTCCTTCAGCAGCTGCGTGACCGCGAACGCGACGAAGGTCGGCACGAGCGCCTTGCCCTGGCGCCAGACGTACCCGCGGCGCTCGATGGTCGAGATGATCGAGGCGTACGTCGACGGGCGGCCGATGCCGTCCTCTTCCAGCCGCTTGACGAGCGACGCATCGGTGTAGCGGGCCGGCGGCGTCGTCTCGTGGCGCCGCGTCTCGAGCTGGCGAAGCGCTATTGGTCCATCGGCGCCGACGGGGTCGCCCACCGACAGGCGCGGCAGCAGCGTCTCCTGGTCGCCCAGCTCGGCGGCCGGGTCGTCCGATCCCTCCACGTACGCCCGCAGGAAGCCGGCGAACGGCACCGTCCGCCCCGATGCGGTGAAGACCGCAGGTCCGTCCGGCGTCTCGGCGGTGATCTCGACGGTCGTGCGCAGGACCCGGGCGTCGGCCATCTGCGAGGCGACGGCCCGCTTCCAGATCAGGTCGTACAGGCGCGCCTCGTCCTGGCCCAGGGCGCCGCCGAAGCGGTCCGGGGTGCGTCCGAAGTCGGTGGGCCGGATCGCCTCGTGCGCCTCCTGCGCGTTCTTCACCCGGGTCCGATAGCGCCGCGCGCCGTCGTGGAAGTCCGCGCCGTAGAGCTGGCGGATGGCCGTGCCGGCATCGGCCAGCGAGCGATCGCTGAGCGTGGTCGAGTCGGTGCGGTGGTAGGAGATGAGGCCCTCCTGGAAGAGGCGCTGCGCGGCGTTCATCGTCCGATCGGCGGAGAAGCCGAGCTTGCGGTTTGCCTCCTGCTGAAGCGTCGAAGTGGTGAAGGGCGGGTACGGGGACTGCCGGCCGGGCCGCTCTTCGACGGACGTGACCCGCCACGGCAGACCGGCGCGGAGATGGTCGCGAAGCAGGTGAGCAGTTCGTTCGTCGAGGAGCCGAGCGCCGCTCTCGCGCAGCATGCCGGTCTCCGGGTCGAAGTCGCGGCCGCCGGCCACGCGCTCGTCGCCGAGCCGGGCCAGCGTGGCGCGGAAGGCCCCGTCCGGGGCCTCGATCTCCGCCTCGAGGCCCCAGTAGGTGCCGGCCCGGAAGCGGCGTCGCGCCTCCTCGCGCTCGACGACGAGGCGCACCGCCACGCTCTGCACGCGTCCCGCCGACAGGCCGGTCTGCACCTTCTTCCACAGGACCGGCGATACCATGTAGCCGTACAGCCGATCCACGATGCGGCGGCTCTCCTGGGCGTCGACCAGCCGAAGGTCGATCTCCCTCGCCTCGGCGATCGCGCGGCGGACGGCCTCCTCGGTGATCTCGTGGAACTCGATGCGGCGAACCGGGACGGTCGGCTTCAGGACCTCGCGCAGGTGCCAGCTGATCGACTCGCCCTCGCGGTCCGGGTCGGTGGCGAGGAGGATCTCGGGAACGTCGCGCACCGCGGCCCGCAGGTCGCGGATGCGGCCTGCTTTGTCGCGCGGCACGACGTAGTACGGGCGGAATCCGTTTTCGACGTCCACGCCCATGCGGCCCCAGGGCTTGTCGCGGATGGCCGCGGGCACCTCCGAAGCGTTGTCCGGCAGGTCGCGGACGTGGCCGACGCTCGCCTCCACCCGGAACTCGTCCCCGAGCAGGCGTGCCAGGGTGCGCGCCTTCGCCGGGGACTCGACGATGACGACCGGCTTCGACATCGGGGTGTCAGCCCTCCTCTCGGCGAATCGTCGATGGTCCGGCGGGCTGCGCACAGGTCGTCGGCATCGGTCAGGGAGTGTAGCACCGGCTTCCGGCGCTCCCGGGAGCATGCCACGACCGGCCGCGCGGGCCGGTCGTGGACGGGTCGGAACGGGCCGCAGAGCCGCCCGCCGGGGTCAGCCGGCGAAGTTCCAGACGATCTTCACCTGGCCGCCGGCCGACGCGATGCCGACGCCTACCCTGGTGAACCTCGGGTTGAGGATGTTGGCGATGTGGTTGAAGTAGCCCGGGTACGGCTCGGACATGAACGTGCTGTGACACCAGTCCAGTGTGGCCCGCACGCCGATGCCGGCGTGATAGCACAGGTTCTCGCCGGAGTGGCCGAAGCTGATGCCCGCGCGCCGCAGCCGGTCGGCCACGCGCGAGCCATCGCGGCCCGTGTGGCTGAAGTAGTTGTAGCGCAGGAGGTCCCAGGCATAAGCGGTCGCCACCTGCGAGATCGCGCCGTCGAGGCGGAGGGGCGTGAAGCCGTAGTCCGCGCGGGACTGGTTGATCTGCCACAGCGCGTAGGCGATGACGTCCGACGGCGCGTTTGGGCCGCCGGTCGGAGGCGGGGGCGCGGGCGCCGCCGCGACGGCGGCCGGCTCCGGCTCCGCTCGCACGGGGGCCTTCGTGCTGAACGTCCACTTCCCGCTGACGCTGTTGCCGTCGACGTCGCGCGCGGCGCCACTGAGGCGGACGCGGAACGTCCGGCCGGCGCCGAGCGGGTGCTCGAAGGTGAAGCGCAGCTGGGTGCCTGCCTCGTTCCAGGACGCCTTGCCCGCGACCTCGCGCCCGCTGCCCGCCAGGACGCGGAGCGCGTCGCGGGTGCTGGCGCGGTCCATCGGCTGGCTGAACCAGAGCGTCAGTTCGTCGGGGTCGACGTTGCGCGCGCCGTCCTTCGGCGCCATCCGCACGACTTTCGCCCCGCCGCGTGTCGTGAACGAGAATGAATTGTCGCCGCCGAGCGGATTCCCGCGCTCGTCGCGGGCGCCGACGAAGCTGACCGCGTAGCGCGTGCCGGGCTCCAGCCGCTCCCGCGGCGTGAAGACGAGCGACGCGCCCGCCCAGCTGAGGTCGCCACGCACCGACGGGGCAATCGTGAACGCACGTTCCACGTCGGCCTGGCTCATCGCGGCGGAGAAGCCGATGGTGATGCTCGTGGCGGCGCTGACGTCGCCACTCGTGTCGGCGGCCATGGCGGTGGGGCTGACCTGCAGCGCCTCGGCCTCCATGTCCGCACGCGCCCGATCGCCGGATGTCTCCTCGACATAGTGGAGCTGGAATTCGCTGATCACCGGCGCCGTCTCGGTCGTGAAGGAGTACGACTGCGGGGAGCCGATGGCACGGCCTGCCGCCGTCAACGCGTCGGCGCCCACCGTCACGACATAGCGCGCGTCGGTGCGCCAGCGTCGCTCCGGAGTGAGCGCGAGCTCGGTGCGATCGGCGTTCCACGACGCGCTCCAGGCACTGGCCGGTCGCAGGTCGAGCGACTCGACGACTGAGGCGGTGTCCATCGGCCGTTCGAAGGCGATGGTGACAGCCACATCGGTGGCAACGCCGGAACCGACGACCTGGGGCAGGATCGATCGGGCGACGACGGGGGTGAGCTCCGGACCGGCAGCCGCTCCCTGGAGGGAGGCTGCGAGCGCGACCCCGAGGGAGAGGGTCGCCAGTGAGACCCGGGTGATGGCCCGGTGTCGACGGAGCGCGGAAACGATACGGGGGATCATTCGGCGCGTGGGCACGCCGCTCTGCTGATTCGAGTGCAATAGACCATGAACTCCTGCGGTTTCTGACGCCCGTCGGGCACGACGGACGGAAGCCGTGAGGCGGCCGCAGTATAGCCGTGATGCGCGTGTCGCTGTCATCTCGTCCTGCGACCGAGTTCATGGACCGCGTCCAATTCGCCGCGCGGCGAGCGTCGGATGGAAGGTCGCGCCGCCGTACGAGGTGGCCAATCCGCGGGCCTCGAGCATGGTCAGCGCGCTGGCCAGGGCGCCCGTGGCGTAGCCGGTCTGCGCCGCCAGCTCCTCCACCGATGCGGGCCGCTTCAGCAGGCGCGCGAGCACCATGCCCTCCGAGTCCGACAGCACGTCGACCGCCGCCGGATGCTCCCCCACCCGCACGCCCAGGCCGATGACGAGGCCGGCCGCCGAGGTCACGATCGAGGCCAGGTGATCGGCGATGAGCCGGTTGCAGCCGCGAGATGCCTCGGCGTCGATCGGTCCCGGCACGGCGTACACCTCCCGCTCGAGGTCGACTGCCGCGGCCGCGGTGAGGAGCGCGCCGGATCGGTCGGGCGCCTCGACGACCACGGTCGCGGCGGCGAGCCCGGCGATGATCCGGTTGCGACGCGCGAAATCCGGCCGCCCCGACAGATGCCCGGGCGGCAGCTCGCTGAGGATGGCGCCGCCGGTCGCCAGCAGGCGCGCGGCGAGGTCCCGGTGCCGCGGCGGATAGACCCGGTCGATGGGCGACGGAAGGACCGCCACGCTCGGGCCCCCGGCGTCGATGGCGGCGGCGTGGGCCTCGCCGTCGATCCCGAGGGCCAGGCCGCTCACCACCACCAGGCCGGCACGCGCCAGCTCGTCGGCGATCAGTACCGCACAGGAGCGCCCGTACGCGGTCGCCCGCCGGGTGCCGACCACCGCGACGCCACGCGGCACGAAGGCGGCGAGGTCGCCGGCCTGGTAGAGGACCGCCGGCCGCGGGTCCGCGCGTCGCAGCGCCGGCGGGTACTCGGGATCGAGGGCGGTGAGCACGCGACCGTCGACGGCGCGCAGCCGAGCCTCGATGCGCCGCAGGATCGCCGGTGGTCCGCTCCTCCGCATCCGTCGCAGCGCCTCCGCCGTCTCGGGCGGCGGCCGGTCGAGCGCCTCGAGGATCGCCGGCCCGGCCTCCCAGGCCGCTCGACCGGACCCGTGGCGGGCGAGGAGCCGTGCGAAGGCCACCGGCCCGAGACCCGGGACGAGGCTCAGCGCGACCCAGTAGGGCCGCTCCGCGACAGGATCGAGGTGGCCGAGCGCGAGCCCATCCCACCGGCCGGGCCGCGCCGCAGCGGGCTCGGGTGCGGCGCCGGCCGTACCGACGCCGATCACGACGCTGCCTCCGGGCGGTAGTGGAGGGCCTCGTCGAGATGCACGCCCTCCACCAGCTCGCTGCCGCCGAGGTCGGCGATCGTGCGCGCCACGCGCAGGCTGCGATGCACCCGGCGCGGCGAGAGGCGCAGCTGCTCGGCGCGCTTCGCCAGCAGGGATGCGACCGCCCGTCCCAAGGCTGGCGCTGCCTCACCGCCTGAACCGATCAGCTCGCCGTTCAGCCGCCCCTGCCGGGCGTGCTGCACTCCCCAGGCCGCGGCGACGCGGGCCGCGACCCGGGCCGACGGTTCGGCACCGTCCCAGCCGCGCGTGCGCGGCGGCTCTGCGCGGACCCACAGGTCGAGGCGGTCCCGCATCGGGCCGGACAGGCGTCCGGCGTAGCGCCGTGCCTGCCCCTCGTCGCAGCGACACTGCCGCCGTGGCGCGCCGAGCCACCCACAGGGGCACGGGTTGAAGGTCATGAGCAGCGTGAAGCGAGCCGGCAGCGCCAAGGCGCCCTCGACGCGGGCGATCGTGACCGTCCCCGCCTCGAGCGGCTGGCGCAGGGCGTCGAGGGCGTCGGAGCGGAACTCGAGCGCCTCGTCGAGCAGGAGGACGCCCCGGTGGGCGAGGCTCGCCTCACCCGGGCGGACCCGCGGGCCGCCGCCGACGAGCGCCTGGGTCGACACCGTGTGGTGCGGTGCCCGGAAGGGGCGCCGGCGGATGATCGGCGCGCGGCGGTCGAGCAGCCCGGCCGCGGAGTAGATGCGGCTGACCTCGATCGCCTCGTCGTCGTCGAGCGGCGGCTGGAGGCGCTCGGCGCAGCGCAGGAGGAGCGTCTTGCCGATACCCGGCGGCCCGCTGACGGCGAGGTTGTGGCGCCCGGCGATCGCGATCTCGAGCGCACGCCGGCCCTCGAGCTGGCCGATGAGGTCGGCCAGGTCCGGCGCATCGGGCGTGGCCGCGAAGGCCGGCAGCGGCCGCCCGACGGCCGGTGGCAGCGTCGCCACCCCGGCGAGATGAGCGACTGCCGAGCCGAAGCGATCGGCGCTCAGCACCTCGATGCCGGCGACCGCGGCGGCCTCGGCCTCGCTCGCGGCAGGCACCACCACGGCCCGGATGCCGGCATCGCGTACCGCGGCGACGAGCGGGAGCGTGCCGCTCACCGGCCGCAGCGTCCCGTCCAGGCCCAGCTCGCCGACCAGGGCGGTGCTGGGCAAGCGGCTGACATCGGGCAGCTGGCCGGATGCCGCCAGGATCCCGACGGCGATGGCGAGGTCGTACGACGTTCCGTCCTTCGGCAGGTCAGCCGGGGAGAGGTTGACCGTGATTCGTCGGGCCGGCAGCTCGAACCCCGAGTTGCGCAGGGCGCTGCGGACGCGCTCACGCGCCTCCTGCACCTGGCTGCCGGCGAGCCCGACGATCGTGAGCGACGGCAGTCCGAAAGCCACGTCGACCTCGACCCTGATGGGGATGCCATCCACCCCGAACAGCGAGGAGCTCATCGTCTGCGCCAGCATCGGCCCACCAGCCGAGGCGAGCCGCGAGATGAAGAGTGCCGGTCGCCCGCCTGCTCGCCTCCCAAACTCCAGCGGCGACCGGCGAGGGCAGGCTAGGGGCGCGGCCGTTACCGCCCGGTTACGGCCGGCTTATCAGCCGCGGGCGGCGGCGAGCTCGGCGGCGGTCCGCTCGTCGACCTTCTTCGCGAAGTCGGCGACCGATCGGCCCAGGGGCCCATCGGGCCGGGAGGACATGAACGGCTCGCCCGAGTTCAGGGCGCTGATCGCGCCGCGGTACTCGTTGATGACCTCATAGTCGACCTTGCGGCTGAGCGCCGACTCCGCGTTGCGCACGTTGATGCCGGTGTACGCGTTGGATCGGTTGAGGACCAGCTGGACCTTGCCCTTCTCGTAGCCGAGGTGGTCCATCGTCTCGAGCACGAGCCGCACGTTCTTCAGGCACGAGAGGTCGGCGGTCATGATCACGAAGATGACATCCGCCTCGTCGAAGAGCTGGAGGTTGAAGTCGTCGATCGTCTTCACCATGTCGACGAGCGTGTAGTCGTACGCACGCCGCAACAGGTTGAGGACGTTGCTCAGCGAGGTCGGGTCATTTCGCTGACGCTCCATGACGATGTCGGCCGCCTCCGGCGACGGCGGCGCCAGGAGCAGGTCGATGCCGGTGTGGTGGCGGACCATGAGCTTGCGCAACAGGTCGGCGTCGAGATCCGGCTCGCCGATGGCGTTCACGACCGAGGCAGTGTCCAGGCCGAGGTCCATGAAGACACGCATGTCGCCGAACTGCAGGTTGGCGTCCACCAGCGCGGTGCGCCGGCGGAACTCGCGGACCATGGCGATCGCCGCGTTGATGGCGATGGTGGTGGTGCCCACCCCGCCCTTGGCGCCATAGAAGAGGCAGAGGCGTCCCATGGTGGCCGAGTCCGCGGCGACCGCCGTGCTCAGCGCCCCGGTCCGCGACAGCAGGGCCTTGATGCGCGCCATCAGCTCGAGCGGGTGGAACGGCTTGACGATGTCGTCGTCGGCCCCGGCGCGCAGGCCTTTCACCCGCTCGGCCACTTCCGCCTCGGTGGTGAGGATGATGATCGGGACCCGCTTGCCCGCCTCTTCGGCGGCCCGGATCTGCTGGGTGGCGGCGTAGCCGTCCAGCTTTGGCATCGCCGCGTCCATGAGGATGAGGTCCGGCTTCTGCTCCGTCGCCAGATCCACGCCGGCCTGCCCATCCGAGGCGACGAGCACCTCGAAGCCCTCTTGCTTCAACGTGAAGACGAGGACGCGCTGGATGTTCAGGTCGTCGTCGACGACGAGGACTTTGGTGGCAGCCATGAAATCCCCTGTACGCGGATCCGGCGTGGCACGGCGCATGCGCCGGCCGCGATTATACGGGCGACGCTCCGGGCTGGACCGATGCCTCCCGCGCCTCACCGGCCCGTCCCGGCACCCCGTCCAGGTGGCGGCCGAGGAAGGCGAGCACCCGCTCCACGTATCCGGCGCCCGCCACGCTGAGGGCCTCCGAGTGACCGGCGCCGGGCACGACGTACAGCTCCTTCGGCTCCCGTGCCCGCTCGAAGAGCTCGCGGGACTCCGTCCACGACACGAGGCGATCCTCACGCGGCGCGATGAGGAGCAGGCCGCGCGGCGCGATCTCCGCCACGCGCTCGATCGGCTGCCGCAGCCGGACCCGTGCCCGCAGCGACGCCGCGGCCACGATGAGCCGGGCCCCGAGGCCGGCCAGCGGATAGCGGCTCTCGCGCATCCGGTTGGCGATCGGGTTCTCGACACGCCCGTAGGCGGCATCGGCCACCACCGCGGCGACCGGGAGGTCCGGCGCGGCCATGATCGCGACCGCGCCGCCCATGCTGATCCCCATCAGCGCCACCGGCCCGTAGCCGCGGTTCTGCAAAAAGCGCACCGCCGCGGCCACGTCGCGCTGCTCGGTGGTCCCGAGCGTGATCGGCGCGTCGTCCGAATCGCCGTGGCCGCGGAAGTCGAACTGCAGGACGTTGTAGTGCGGCTGGAGCCACGGCACGAAGCCGGTCAGCCACGGCAGCCGGTGCCAGCTGAAGCCGTGGAGCAGCACCACGGCCGCGCGCGTGTCGCGCGCCGCCGGGATCAGCCAGCCGGCGAGCGTGAAACCGTCGTCGGTCGTGAAGCGCACGTCCTCGTAGGCCAGGCCGATGTCCGCCGGCGTGGCCGGCTCGCCCGCTTCCGCCTCGAGCGCCTTGCGGCCGGGGCGCACGACGCGGCGCGAGCCCTCGAGGCCCACGAATCCGAGGTAGCCCGCCGCTGCGGCGGCCACGATGCGGCCAAGCCAGGCCGCCAGGCTGCGGCGGCCCGACCTTCGCTCCCCGCGCTGCGCCATGTCAGCCGGCGGCGCCGCCGCCTGACGGGTCGCTGGCCTCCCGGGCCTGCCGCATGCCGTTCGCGATCGGCCGCGTCAGCTCGGCGAGCTCCATCGGGATGACCCACTTCGTCGAGTCGCCCGCGCCCAGCACCTTCAACGCCTCGAGGTACTGGAGCGCCATCGTCTTCTCGTCGATGCCCTTCGCGGCATTGAAGATCGTCTGCAGCGCGTTGGCATAGCCCTCAGCGCGAAGGATCTGCGACTGTCGCTCACCCTCGGCACGGAGGATGTTCGACTGCTTGTCACCCTCGGCCACGTTGATCGTCGCCTGGCGGGTGCCCTCCGACTCGGTGATGTTCGCGCGACGATTGCGCTCCGCGCTCATCTGGCGGTTCATCGCGTCCTGGATGTCGCGCGGCGGGACGATCTCGCGGATCTCGACGCTGGTGATCTTCACGCCCCAGCGGTGCGTGACCTCGTCGAGCTTCGTGCGCAGGATGTTGTTGATCTCTTCGCGCTTGGCCAGGACGTCGTCGAGCGGGATGTCGCCGATGACCGCGCGCAGCGTGGTGGCGGCCAGTGCCTGCGAGGCGCCGGAGAAGCTCGTCACCGCGGTCACCGACTGCTCGGGATCGAAGACCTTGGAGTAGACGAGGAAGTCGATGCTGATCGGCGCGTTGTCCTTGGTGATGCAGGTCTGCGGCGGCAGCTCGATGAAGAACTCGCGCAGGTCGACCTTCACCGGCTGCTGGATGATCGGCACCAGGAGGACCAGCCCCGGCCCGGCCGATCCGTTCGTGACGCGCCCCAGCGTGAAGATCACGAGGCGCTCGTACTGGCGCACGATGTGGACCGTGCTCCAGATGAGGAAGAGCAGGATCGCGATGGCGGCGACCAGGATCGCCAGGGTTACCGGATCGTCCATGTCGTGGGACATCCCTCCGTTCTCGGGCCGATGCGACCAGTCTACCCCTCGCGCGACGGGGCGAAGGCGACCTTGATCGCCCCCGAGCGCCGGCGGTGGAGCGCGGCCGCCATGGCCAGCCGCCACTCTTCCAGCCGGAACCGATGCGTCACGAGCTCGCCGATCGGCAGCTCCGGGTGCTCCACGAGGAGCCGCATGGCGGCGTCCATGGTGTGCGGCGCTCCCGGCAGCCCGTGCTCGGTGCCGTAGACGTACGCCCCCTCCACCCGCAGCTCGCGGGTCCATGCCGGCGTCCAGTCCAGGTCCCGGACGATCGCCGGCCCGCCGAGGATCACGACCCTTCCCCGCGGCGCGGCCACCCGCAGGCTCGCGTCCAGCGAGGCTGCGCTGCCGACGCAGTCGTAGACGTGCGCGAAGCCGCCGGTCAGCACGTCCTCCCCCACCAGGGGCCGATGGCGCCGCGCGCCGGCGTGCTCGACGGCCGCCGCCAGCGGATCGCTCGCGACGTGCGTGCCGAACCGCGCGGCGAGGTCGCGCTGTGCGGCGTGTCGGGCCGCCACGACCACCCCAACCTCCGGCGCGGCGAGGCGCAGCGCCGCCGCCGCGCACAGCCCGATGGTCCCGGCCCCGATGACGAGCACCCGCTCCCCGTCCGACGGCGGCGCGGCCAGGACCGCGTGGAGCGCGACGCTCAGCGGCTCGACGAGGACCGCCGCCTCGTCGCTCAGCACGTCGGGCACGGGGTGCAACTGGCTGGAATGGGCCACGATCTCGTCGGACCAGCCGCCCGGCAGGTCGTGGCAGTAGCCCAGCATGGGCGCCGGTGAGATGCTGCCCTCCGCGGTCCGCAGACAGAGCCCCGGCTCACCGCGGACGCAGGACGGGCACGGGTCGAGGCCGCGCGGCACGCAGCCCAGCAGCGGGTCGACGACGACCCGCTCCCCGCTCTCCGCGACGCGGGCCACGATCTCGTGGCCGAGGACCGCCGGGAAGGAGGCGAACGGCGACATCGCCGCGCTCGTCTTCCCGGTGAGGAGCGCGATGTCCGTCCCGCACAGCCCCGACAGGATCGGTCGCAGCCGCACCCAGCCCGGCCCGGGGAGGGCCGGCGGGGCGTATCGGTCCAGGCCGACCCAGGGCATCCAGCCGCGTGCCAGGCGTGGCACCACACCGCCCAAGAGCTGGAGGGCGCGGTAGTTCAGGGGCGATGCGGCGAAGCGCTGCCGGACGCCGCGAACCGTGCGCTCGGGCATGCGCTCGGGGTCAGCTCATCGGGACGCGGCGCACGAGGAGGTGGCCCACCCGTTCCAGGATCTCGTCGAGGCTGGTGCCGGTGATCGTCACGCCGTGGTTCTTCATGCCGATGACGGCGTGCGCCGGGTCGGGCACCTCGCGCAGCAGCCCGGCCACCTCGAGCGCCAGCTCCTCCGTGCCGCAGGGATATACCGTCTCGGTCGACGGCGCGCCGGTCATCCAGCCGTGGACATGGAGGATGCCGCCGATCTCAGGGTGCTCGCGATAGATCGTGAGGTGCTCGATGGCGTCGACGCTGACCCGCCGCGGCTGGACGTCGGGCGGCACGCTGAGGCGGATGACCCCGCGCTCCGGCTCGTAGCCGGTGACGAGCAGGATCTCGGTGCCGACCTCACGCAGGCGGCTCTTGTCGACGCCGCTGGCGCTCATCCAGAACACGTCGCCCTCGTGGCGGGCGCTCGCGTTCCCGTACGACAGGCCGCCGATGCCGAACAGCCGCTTCACGTGGCGTAGCTCCTCAGGGGAGAGCAGCTCGTCGATCGGCCACGGCGCGGGGAGCAGGTCCAGCTCCGCCATCCGCAGCCCGGCGCGGTAGATCGCCGCGGTGTGCTCGTCACCCTCCCACAGCGTCCGGGGCAGGTCGGGGACGAACTCGTTGTCGATGACGAGCCGGGACTCGGCCAGCGGCACGAGGCGATCGACGACCTGGTCGAAGAAGGCGGCCTCGTCACCGGCGTGCGCGAAGCGGTGGTAGCCCTGCTCCATGGTGATGAAGTGAGCGTCGGGCACGCTGCCGTTGCCCACCATCGGGATGAACACGTTCGACAGCGAGCGCACGAGGAGGGAGTAGCCGGCCTGCAGCATGTCCTCCGGCGGCGCGCCCAGGTCGGCCAGTCCGACCACGAAGATGTCGCGCGATCGCCGCCGGAAGCTGGTCGGCGCGGCCGGGTCGATGGCGTTCAGGATCACCCGCGCGTCGTTCGGCAGGTGGCGAGCGTCGCGCCCCTGCGGCCGGTGGACGGGATGGCCGCGCCGCTCGAGGTGCTCGGCCACGCCGTCGAGGAACCACTCGACGAGCGCGCTGTTCGCCACGCCCACGATGGCCACGCCGCTCGGCCCGGCGCGGTCGGCCCGCGCGATGGCGGCCGGCTCGACCGGCGCCTCCTCGCCGTGCAGCTGCTCTGCCGGCCGGCTCACGGCTCGCGGTCCTCCGCTTCCGCGGGGCCGGGCTCGACGATGAGCTCCAGTCCGTCGACGCCGACCACACGCACCGGCGTGCCCTGGGGGATCTCGTCGCCCCTGCTCCGCGCGGACCATGCCTCGCCGCCGGCGTAGGCGATGCCCGTCGGCGCGATGAGTGTCTGCGCCACCCCGCCGGCGCCAACCAGGGACATCATCGGCCGCGGCATTGCCGGGTGCTTGCGCATGGCGATGAGGGCCCGGACCACGCCGAACATGTAGGCCAGCGACAGGCCGATGACCGCCACGAGCAACCAGGGGCTGACCTGCACCCGGATCGCGTCCTCCTGCGGGTCGACCCCGGTCCACAGCGCGAACGCGCCGAGCACGATGCACACCACGCCACCCGCAGTGAGCAGGCCGTACGAGGTGACGTTCAGCTCGAGCACGAAGAGGCCGATGCCGAGCAGGATCAAGAGCAACCCGCCCACGTTGAGCGGGAGGCTGTTCGAGCCGATGAAGGCGAGCACGAGCGCGATGGCGCCCACCGGCCCCGAAAAGAAGTTCGGGTGGAACAGCTCGCTGACGATGCCGTAGAAGCCGATGGTGAACAGGATGAAGGCGATGTTCGGATCGGACAGGAGGTGCAGGAACTGCTGGCCCAGGTTCATCCCCACCTCGCGCACTTCCAGCCCGGCGAGGCGCGGAAGCGGCTCTCCGTTGAACGTGAGCGGGTGGCCGTCGGCTCGCGTTCCGGCGTCGATCGCCGCGAAGAGCGACGTCTCGTCGGTCGCCACGAGGTCGACGACCGGCGGTTCCATCGCGATCGCATCGCCGGCTGACACGCTCGCCGCGTCCCGGATCGCGTCCTCTGCGAATTGCTCGTTGCGATTGTGCTCGCGGGCGTAACCCTTCAGCTTGGCGATGTTCGAGTTGTTGACCTTGTCGGCGATCGTGTCCGGCAGCTCCTCGCCGCCGCCGCCGACGACCGCCGCCGCGCCGATGGTCGTGTTCGGGGCCATGGCCGCCACGTCGCCGACCATCGTCACGAAGGTCCCCGCGCTGGCGGCCTGCGCCCCCTCCGGCGCCACCCAGGTGATGACCGGCACGCTGCTGTTCAGGATCGACTTCGTGATCTCGTCGGTGCTCGTCAGCTCGCCCCCCGGCGTGTCGATGACGAGCAGCACCGCCGCTGCGCCCGATTCCTCGGCGGCGGCAATGCCCTCCTCGATGTAGGCGGCCGTGATCTGGTCGATGACGCCATCGAGCTCCAGGCGCACGACGTGGTCATCCGCGCCCCGCACCGGCGCCGCCAGGCCGGCAACGCCGAGGAGGAGGGCGACGACCGCGAGGGCCCGCCGCATCCGAACCATTGGCCCGAGTATACGCACGCTCGCCCCGAACACCCTGCGGCCGGACTTCGGCTAGGGGCGCACGGCCTCGATGAGCTCCGCGGCGACGAGCTGCGACCAGGTCTCGAGGCGGTCCCACACCGCCAGGACCTCGCTCGGTGAGGCGAAGCGGCCGCTCAGCTTCTCCGTCTCCCGCACCGCCACCGGGCGTCCGTCCGCCTCGACCGCGAAGACGACTCCCAGGTGGACCGATCCCACCGGGTTCGAGTCATCGTTCAGCAGGCCGACGAGCGCGAACCGCGGCTCCCATTCGGCGGCGAGCTCCTCCACCCACTCCCGCTGCAGGCCGACGCTGAGCGGGTCCTCACCCTCGTCCACCGGGTTGAGGTGTCCACCCACGCCGATGCTCGCCTTGCGGTGGAGCCGTGGGTCGCCGCCGGCATCGGTCCGTTCCATGAGGAAGACATCGGCACCGTCGCGTACGACGACGTACGGGATCAGCTGCTTCAGGTGCGGCGATTCCTCGGCGAGCGGCCGCTCCACGAACATGCCGTGCGCCCCCAACGCCGCGCGCACCTCCTCGAGCGTGGCGGCATCGGTACGGCGGAGGCCAGTGAAGTCACAGCCGCCGGGCACCCGGTCACGGGGGAGGACGAGGACGCGTTCCGTCATCGGCCGAGTCTAGGCGGGTTGGCCGGCGGGCCGTTGACCGTTG
>DATBIK010000029.1:0-12614 GCA_036556985.1 Candidatus Limnocylindria bacterium
ATGCCGACCCACTTGGTGGCAGCCGCCAGGCCGATGAGGACGCCGACCAGCGGCAGGGCCCACCAGGCGCTGCGCTGCCAGCGCCCCGACCAGACCTGCCAGAAGACGAGGTACGCGGCGGCGATGAAGGTCGCCACGAAGATGTCGTTCATGCTGATCCGGCTCATGACGTAGCTCATGCCGTCGACGGCCACGAACGCGGCGGCCAGCACGGCGATGCGGCGGCGGCGGAACATCGTTGCCGCCAGCAGGTAGATCAGCCCCACCAGGACCGATCCGAAGGCGACCCCGCTGATCCGCCAGGCGAATGCGTTCGAGCCGGCGTCGACCTGCACGAGGGCCCCGGCGCCGGCGTCGCCGGTGGTGGTCACGACAAGGCGGGCGTGATCGTCGTCCTGGCGGTGGTCGCTGATGTCGAAGGCGAGCGCCAGCGGCTCCCCGGGGAGCGGTGTCGTGTCGAAGGCGGCGAAGCCGGCCGACTGCGGGTCCCCGTTGCCGATGGGCTGCACCGTCCACACCGCCGGTTCCCCCGACGACGCGTCGATGCCGGCCACGTACACGATGTTCGCCACGAGCTGCCAGCCGATGATCCGCGGGCTGCCGGGGAGCGGCGCAGTGTCGATGAGCTCACCTCGCTCGTCGAAGACGGTGAGGCCGCCGTCCACCGCGGGGTGCTCCTCGCTGGCTGGCAGCCCGCCGACCGGCACGTAGACCTGCGCGTCGTCGCCGCGCCCGCGGACGACGAGCGGGCCGGCCGGCGGCGCGGGCAGCGACTCGGTGTGGTCGGGCCGCAGCGTCTCACCGTCGAGCACGACGAGGGCGCCCAGTGCCTGGTCGGTGGCGACGACGAGCGCCCCTGCGTCGCCGCCCGGCGGCAGATAGCCGACCCCGCCGGCGGCCAGGTCGGAGCGGCCGAGCTCGGCGCCGGTGCTGCGCTCGGAGAGGACGATGCCGTCCGGGCCCCGGAAGAGGATGACGGACTCGCCGTCCGGCACCACGATCTGGCTCACCGCCGCGAGGCCGGTGCTCACCGGCGGCCCGCCGACGGGTGGCGCCCGCTCCCCTTCGCGCGAGAGGAAGTCGGCGAGTGCGAAGGCGTACGCTTCGCCGGAGTCGGAAGTGCCGACCAGCAGCCGCTCGTTGTCCTCGTCGTAGGCCAGGGTGGTGACCATCCCCGGCGCCGCCCAGCTGGCCACGACCTCGCCGCTGATCACCTCGCGCGCGGTGATCGTCGCGCCGGCCGCGGTGAAGGCGATCGACGCCGGGCGTCCGCGCTGTGTCCGCTGCGGGGCAACCGTGAGCGCCGGCGCAGGAGCGTCGAGCGGCGTCTCCTCCACGAGCCGGTTCGGGTCGGCGACGACGATGCCCGCGGCGATGAGGTACTTCGCCAGGTGCGGGTGCGTCCACTCGTAGGTGTCGCGCGTCCAGCCCTCCTGCCAGTCGGTCAGCCACTCGGTGGCGGAGCGGGCGTGGTAGACCTCGTCGAAGTGCATCGAGCGCGGGGTGTCCAGCCGCCACAGGCGGAAGACGAGCGCGAACAGGATGAAGCCGAAGACAAGGGCCAGGTCGAGCCGGTCGAGCCGACGCATCGGCTCGCGCAGGTAGGGATCGGCGGGATCCGGGGTCAGCCAGGAGCGGACCCGGGCCAGCCACCCGGACTCGGGAAGCGGCGGTGACTCGGACATCGGCGGCGGCGCGTGGGCCGGCGCCTCCGGTGCCGGCATGGACACGGCGGGAGACGTCGACCAGGCGACCCGGGCCGCGCGCACGGTGAGCACCACGGCCACCGCCACGATGAGCCAGGAGATGGCGTAGATGCCCCAGTCGGTGAACAGGGTCGAGGCCAGGAACGGGTCGCGGGCCATGGGCAGGCCGTCGACGCCGGGGTTGATGACCTGGTCCTGCACGAACGACCAGTCGGCGGTGTAGACCCAGTACATGTTCGCGAAGGCGGAGAGCGTGAGCAGGCCGTAGAGCAGCATCCAGCGCCCGCCGCGCAGGACGAGCGGCGCGGCGAGGGCCAGCGCCGGGAAGAGGTAGCGCTCGTGGACCCGGGTGGGGAAGGCGAAGAAGGCGACCGCCAGCAGCAGCGAGCCCTCGAGCAGGCCCACCGGGTCGTCGCGGCGTGCGATCTGCCAGAGCGCGACGATCGCCGCCACGGCGAACAGCACCGCGCCAACCGACTGCCAGCTGACGAGCGTGGACCCGATGCTGAAGGCGACCCCCGCGCCGTCCACGCAGCTCGCGTTCGGCACGTCGCAGCCCCAGGTGATCGTGTCGCCGAGGCCGCTCCACGGGTTGCGCCACAGGTTGAAGCCATTGATGGTGAGGCCGCTGTACGTGTCCGCCGCCTCGGTGAGCTTGCCGACGAGGCTCGTCACCGGATCGGCCTGCGGCAGGAACCCCAGCAGGCCGGTCGGGTTGCCGCCGGGGAGCGGCGCGTAGACGGCCATGCCGAACGGCCAGATGCCGAGCACGAGCGTGCCCATCCCGGCGGCAAGCGAGGTGAGCACCCGCAGCGCGTCGGGGCGTCCGGCGTGCGCCGGGTCCGAGGATCGGCCCAGGAGGTGCCGCTTCAAGCCAACGATGAGGACGACCGGGATGAGCAGCGCGAACTGGAACTTGATGAGCATTGCCGCCACGGCGCCGACGGCCGCGGCCTCCGTCCAGCCGCGCGCGAGGAAGTAGAGCGTCACGAGCATGGCCAGCGTGCCGACCGAGTCGACCTGGCCCCAGATCGCCGAGTCGAAGATGGCGGCCGGGTTGAAGAGGTAGATGACGAGCGCCACCAGCCCGATCCGCGTCCCGTCGAAGCGCGGCAGCCACCCGTCGAGGTGCCGCCGGGCGAAGGCGAAGAGCATCCAGGCCACGCCGGCGTCGCACAGGACGCCCGGGACCTTCACCAGGCCGGGAGTGATGTCCACGCCGACGAGCGGCTGGAGCGCCAGCCCGATCGTGCCGAGCAGCCACAGGACGTACAGGTAGCCCGGCGGATAGTCAGCGAAGTAGCCGACCTCGTAGAATTCGCCGGGCCCGACGGTCGCGAGCCGCTGCGCCCAGGCCGCGAACGCGCCGATGTCGTTCCCGAGGCCGCTCAGGGGGAGGAGCACCCCGCCCACGAAGACCCGGAGGAGCACTCCGACGATGACGAGCACGAGCGCGACCGTGACGGGATCGCGCGGCAGCGGGAAGCCGACTGGCCCCGCGCCCCGCCGCCTCACGGAGTCGCGGGTCATCGGTGCCGGCTCCGTCATGCGGGCCGGCAGGTCTCGCACGCCAAGGTGGCGGTGAGTATACATCGGGGGTCGGACGCCCCCGGCCGGGTGCCTGTTCCGCGGCGGAGCGCCCGTTCGCCGATCCCGTATGCCACGCCCGAGGTGGCCTGGACGGCCGGCGCGGTGTTCCTCGTGGGCCTGGCCATCTACCTGCGCACGATGCTGCCGGGCACCTCGTTCTGGGACACCGCCGAGGCGCAGACCGTCCCGCACACCCTCTCGATCTTCCACCCCACCGGCTTCCCGACCTACACGCTCGTCGGGTGGCTGTGGAGCCAGCTGCCCGTGGGCGAGGTGGCGTGGCGCATGAACGTGCTGTCGGGGGTGTGCGTCGCCGGCGCCGCGGCGCTCGCCACGCTCGTGGTGGGACAGCTCGTCGAGGAGCGGCACCGGGTGACGGTGGCCGCCGCGGCCGGCATCGCCGGGCTCGCCTTCGCCTTCGCCTCGGAGCCGTGGCGCAACGCCGTCCGCGCCGACGTCCACGCCCTGCACATCCTGCTCGTGGCGCTCGTGGTGTGGCTGCTCGTCTCCTGGGCGTCGGCGCGCGCGGCCGCCTCGCCGCGGGCCGATCGCTGGCTGCTGGCCGCGGCGTTCGCCTTCGGGGTGAGCATGAGCAACCACCCGCTCACCGGCCTGGCGGCCTTCGGCATCGCGGCCTGGCTGTTCATCATCGACCCGCGCATCTGGCGCCGATGGAGGCTCATCCTCGGCTGTGCCCTGCTCCTCGCGCTGGGGCTGGCGCTGTACGGCTACATCCTGCTCCGCGCCTGGACCCCGCCCGAGCCGCCGCTCTTCTACGCGCGGCCCACCACCCTCGAGCGGTTCCGCTACCTCGTCTTTGCCGAGCAGTTCCGCGACCTGTTCCGACCCTTCGACGCGCCACTCGCCGACCTGTCCTTCAAGTGGGCCGATGCGGAGCGCGTCCTCGAGCGGCAGTTCATCGGTCCCGGCTGGCTCATCGCCGGCGTGGGGGCGGCCGTCCTGGCCGCGCGACGGCTGGGGGCGTTCGTCTTCCTCGGCCTGCTGGTCGCGGCCAACGTGGTGTACGCCATGAACTTCCGGGATGGCGACATCGACCGCTACTACCTGCTCACCGCGTGGGTCGGCGCCGTCCTGATCGGCGTGGCGGTCAGCGGCGTCGGGGCCGCGGCGGGCAGGGCGCTGGCCGATGCCACGCGCCGCGGGCTGGGAATCGCGGGGCGACGTCGGGCGGCGGTCATGGGCGTGGCGCTCGTCGTGCTGCTCGCCGCCGCGCTGCCGCTCGGCGGCCTGGTGACCCTCTACCGCGAGCGCGACCGCAGCGCCGACAACGACGCCGATCGCTGGGTGGCCGCCGTGCACGAGATCCTGCCGCCCGACGCGGTGATCATCAGCTGGTGGAGCTACTCCACCCCGCTCTGGTACCACCGGTGGATTGAAGGCGAGCGACCGGACGTCAAGATCATCGACGAGCGGAACATCCTCGACGACGGCTACGGTACGATCGGCACCGCCGTCGAGACGTTCCTCGGACGCCGACCGGTGTACATCGTCCCGCCGAGCTGGGAGATGGACGCCATCCTCGCCGACTGGGAGATCGAGACCATCCAGACCTACCCTGGCTACAGCGAGCTGTGGCGCGTCGTGGGGCGCGAGTGAGCTCGCCCGCGCCCGACGGAACCGACGCACGGCCGCGGCTCACGTTCTTCTTTCCTGCCTACAACGAGGAGGAGAACGTCGAGGCCACCGTGGAGCGGGCGCTGGCCGACATCGGCCCGCTGGTTGACGGCTCCCTGGAGGTCCTCGTGGTCGACGACGGCTCCGCCGACCGCACCCCCCAGCTGGCCGATGCGCTGGCCGCGGCGAACTCCGCCGTCCGCGTCCACCACCAGCCCAACCGCGGCTACGGCGGCGCCCTCAAGGCCGGCTTCGCGCACGCCCGCGGCGAGCTCGTCTGCTTCAGCGACGGCGATCTGCAGTTCGACCTGAAGGAGATGGCGCGCCTGCTCGACCGGCTGCACGATGGGGAGAAGCAGCCGGTCGACGCGGTGATCGGGTACCGCATCAAGCGCCGCGACCCGTTCCATCGGCTGTTCATCGCCAAGACCTACAACGCCATCGTGTCGGTGCTCTTCGGCCTGCGCGTGCGGGACATCGACTGCGCCATGAAGCTGTTTCGCCGCGAGGCTTTCGACGGCCTGCTCCTCGAGGCCGATGGTCCCTTCCTCTCCGCCGAACTGCTCATCAAGCTGAAGGCACGCGGGGTCCGGATCGCCCAGGTCGGGGTCAACCACTACCCGCGGGCGGCCGGCACGAACACGGGGGCCAGCTTCACGAAGATCCTCCGCACCTTCCGCGACCTGGGCGTGCTCCGGCTGCGGCTCTGGTTCCGCCGCTCGTCCGTGTTGGGGCGCTGAGCCGCTGGGCTGCCGTCTGGCCCTCCCGACTACCGATAGATCGGCGGGGATGCGCCGGAGCGGGGTACGAGGTGCCGCCTGACCGATCTATCGGTACACCGCACGCCTGGACCGCGCCCGGAGGTGCCCCTCGTGCTAGGAGCGCACCGATAGATGTGACAAACGAATCCCAGATCGTCGTTCTGGCCGAGTCGTACCGATAGATCGGAACAGGAGCGCGGGACTGAGGGGTGCAGACGCGCCGGGCCGAGTGCTAGCTGCCCTGCTCCTCGGCCGGGGGCCCCTTCTCGCCGCTCTCCAGGTCGACGTCCAGCGAGTTCACGAAGTCGCGAAACACGGCCAGCTTCTCGTCCGACTCCTCGCCATCCTCGTCGCGGTCCGGCTCGACGCCGGCCTCGTCGAGGACCCGCTCGTCGACGTAGATGGTGGACCCGGTGCGCACCGCCAGCGCGATCGCGTCCGAGGTCCGCGAGTCGATCTCGGCCTCGGTGCCGTCGGCCGCCTCGAGGTAGAGACGCGCGTGGAAGGTTCCGTCGGTCACGTGGGTGACGACCACGCGGGAGATGCTCGAGCTGAGCGCCGAGATGACACTGACCATGAGGTCGTGGGTGAGCGGCCGCTCGGCGGTGAGGCCTTGGAGCCGCATGGCGATGGCGTTCGCCTCGGACGGGCCGATCCAGATCGGGAGGTATCGGTCCCGCTCGGAGTCCTTCAGGATGACCACGTGCTGGCTGGAGAGCATGTGCACGCGCACGCTCTCGACCATCATCTCGATCAGGCGCACGCGCCCGAAGGGCTCCTCAGCCATGGCCCGATTCTAGGGCAGGTCACTCGAGGACGACGCGAAGCACCCGCTCTCCGGTGAGGAGCAGCGCGACCGGCGGGCCGTCGGCCACCGAGGCCACGTGCATGGCGCGCACGTCGTCCAGGATCCCGGCGTCGGCACCGCCGCGCGGCGCAATCCACTGCCGCACGAACGCGCCGTCGGCGCGCTGGAAGGCGATGATCCGCGCGTTCGCCGCGTCGTACACGTAGAACAGCTCCCGGTCGCCGACGGTCGCCCCGTCGATCAGCCGGTAGTCGAGCGGTGCCCGGATCTCGCCGTCCGGCGGCGGGTCGAGCGAGTAGTCGGGCTGGGGCAGCGGCGTGCCGAAGTTCACGCGGGTCACCGTGTTGGCCTGCAGCAGCCACAGGTTGACGTCGACGAACAGGTCGCGTGCCCGGCCGGGCGGGATGTCCGCCTCCTCGAGCAGGAACGGCTCGGGGCGGCTCGGGTAGACGACCGGCACCACGTCGCCGGGCGTCCACTTCCCGACCTCGTCGGTGCGCGCGTCGACGACGTACAGGTTGAAGATCTCGAGCGGTGGCCGGTGCTGGAGCGCCGCGAGCAGCCGGCTCTCCGGCGAGATGTCACGCAGCCCGGGCAGGGACAGCCGCCGCGGCGACCGTTCATCGAGGTCGAAGCGCCACGCCTGGCGCTGCCGGTCCAGGACGATGACGTCGGTGGCGGCGGTGGCGATCATCCACGGCTGGCCGGCAGTGTCCTCGCCGATGGCCTGGCCGGATCGGAACACGACCTGCGTCTCGCCGCTCGTCGGATCGGCGCGCACGACCCGCCCCCGCGCAGTCTCGATGATCCACAGGCTGCCATCGCTGCTGAGCACCATGTCGAGCGGGGCGACGTCCTCGTAGGCGGCGAGCAGGTCGGCCACCGTCGCCACCTCGCCGAGGCGGGTGACGTCGTAGATCGTGTCCAGCCCGGCGTCGACCCGGTTCCGCATCGGCGCCAGGGCGCTCTCGGCGATGCCGGCATCCGCGGCGCGGCCGAGCGCGGCGTGCGCCTGGTTCAGCGCTTCCTTGGCCGCCTCCGGCGCCCGGTCGATGAGGTCGCGCCCCTCGACCCGCTCGGAGACCTCGGCGAGCAGGCCCTGCGCCTCCAGGATCGCCTCGCGGGCCACCTTCGCGCGCGGGATGGCCTCCGCGGGATGGACCGATGGGTAGCTCGCAACCGTCAGCCCGATCGCCAGCGTCGCCGCCACGAGGCCCATGCCCAGCATCCCGAACCGGCGCCGCCGGCCCTGTTCCACCTCGGCGGTGCGGATGATCTGGCGGGGGTACTCGGGGCGGCGGCGCGGGACGAAGGCGAGCAGGAAGTTGAAGCCGTACAGGATCGCCTTGCCGAGCAGGGCCTGCGCGCCGTCGATGGCGTCGCCGAGGCGATGCAGGCCGTGCCCGATGGCGTCGGCCAGCGGGACCGGGCTCTGGTCGGGCAGCCCCGCCAGCGGCTCGGCCGGATGGACCGGCTCGAGGCGCTGGGTGGTGGCGGTGCTCGGGAGCTCGGTGATGTCCATGGCGATGATGCCGTCCGAGCCCGAGCCGCCGCGTATCTGGAAGACCTGTTCGAGGTGCTCGACCGCCGCCCTGGGCCGCAGCGTGGCGAGCGCGTTCTTCAGCTCGTCGATCCCCACCACCTGGGCCAGGTTGCGGCTCACCAGCGCGATGCGGTCCCCGGCGGCGAGCTCCCCCTTCCAGGTGTACGGCGTGATCTCGAGCGCCTCGCCCAGCGTGGCGGCAACGCGCCTGCGCCGGACCCGCGGGTCCTCCTCGTCGACGGCGGGCGGCGGCGGCAGCTCGAACATGCGCCCCTCCCGAAGGAGGACCGCGGCGGCCGGCCCGAGCTTCGCCACGTGCGCCTCGCGGCCGCGGATGACGACGGCGATGACGCTGACGCCGGCGCGGCGCGGGATGCCGAGCTTGCCCCGCGCGTGGTAGAGGCGGCGGTTCGCCGCGGCGAGGGCACGCCCCAGCGAGCCGGTGGCGCCGGCCGAGAGGTCGTAGTAGTAGTCGCGCTCGATGTGCTCGAGCGCCTCGCGCGCCGCGCGTGCCAGGCTCGCGCCACCGCCGGTCAGCTGGGCGAGGAGGAGGAGGCTGCCCTTGGTGCGCCGCAGCGCGCCGACCGCCGGCTCGTGGAAGCGCCAAACGTCCAGCGCGCCGGGGAGCCGGTCCTCCGGCGCCGGCAGGCCCAGTCGTGTCGCCAGTCGATCGGACATTGCTGCGGCAGCTCGAGCGGTCTCGGTGGGGTCTGATGCGGTCCTGTGCGGTTGGATGCGACCTGGCCGGACCTGGGCACGCGCGTCCGACGCGGGGATTATAGGGAGGCGGCACCCCGCCGCCGACCCACCGATATGACCAGTCGGCGCAGTTCCATCGTCGCCCCGGGGCGGCCGCGCATCCGCTCGTTCACGGCGCGGACCAACGCGTCGGCGCGTAGGGTGAGCTCCTGGGCCAGGATCGGCTCGGAGGCCTCGACCTGGGCCGTCCCGTTCGCGAGCCGGGCGATGCGGCTCGCCATGCCGCCGCGATCGAGCCCGGCGCGGGCAACCGTCTCCTCCCAGGCCAGGCGGACCTGGGCCAGTGCCAGCTGCTCGGCGGCGGCAGGTCCCATGCAGGTGAGCAGCGCCCGCTGGACGGCGGCCGCGGCCTCCTCGGTGCCCTTCACCGATCCCATCCGATCCGCCTCAGGCCACGCGGGGCGCGAGGCTCAGCCGGCCCTCGCCCACGGTCCAGGTCGGCACGCCGCGCCGGCGCTTCGCCGGCAGCGCGGCCAGGTCGGCGGTGGTCACGAGCACCTGGCCGCGCTCCAGCAAGAGCTCGAGGGCCCGGCCCGAGCGGTCCGGGTCGAGCTCGCTGAAGACGTCATCGAGGAGGACGATCGGCGTCGGAGCGCCGTCGGCGCCCAGCAGGTCGCGCTCGGCGAGCTTGAGCGCCAGGATGATCGTGCGCTGCTGGCCACGGCTGGCGTGCGCCGCCACCTCGCGGCCGCCGAGCTCGACCCGCAGGTCGTCGCGCTGCGGGCCGATGAGGGTGACGCCGTTCCACAGCTCCTTCTGGCGCGCGTCGGCCAGGCGCTGGCGGAATGCGGCGAGGAGCTCCTCCGCGGTCGGCGCGTCCGGGTCGCCGGGGGCGGAGGCGCGGCGCTCCGGCCACGCCTCCTTCAGGGTGTCGAGGTACGCCAGCACCACCGCGTCGCGGCGCTCGTCGTCGGGCGCCACCGCGTCGTGCAGCCCCGGGATCCGCGCGGCGAGCTCGCCGACCAGGACCAGCCGCGCGGCCATGACCCGCGACCCGACGGCGGCGAGCTGCTCGTCCCAGAAGCCCAGGCCCTCGACCCCCGCCTCCTCGCGCCGGATGGCGCGCAGCAGGGCGTTTCGCTGGGCGAGGACCCGCGACAGCTCGGTGAGGTCGCGGGCGGCGCGCCGGTCACGCTGGACGAGGATCCCGTCCAGGAAGCGGCGCCGCTCCCCGGGCGACCCGACGAGGAGCAGCATCTCCTCCGGCCGGAACAGGACCGAGCGGACGACGTCGTGCACGCTCGACGTGCGCCGCGGCAGCCCGTTGAGGAGGAGCCGCTTGCGCACCTCGGCCGGGGCCGACTCCCCGGGGAGCACCAGCTCGAGGCGCGCGCCCTCCTCGTCCGCCGCTCCAGCGAGGTCGAGCCGCACGCGGGCGAACGCCCGCCCGTGGCGCACGAGCTCCCCGTCGGCGGCCGCGCGGTGGGAGCGGCCGGCGATCGCCACGTGGATCGCCTCGAGAAGGTTCGTCTTCCCCGCGCCGTTGGCGCCGGCCACGATGGTGAGCCGCGGGTCGGGCAGCAGCTCCGCGCGCTCGTAGCTGCGGAAGTCCTCGAGCAGGAGCCGTGTCACGCGCATGGCGAGCGGCCCGGTCCCGACGCCGGGCGGATCGTGGCCGCCGGCGCCGGCCTCGGCATCGGTCTAGGACGCCGTGCGGACCGGCATGATGACGTGGACGTAGTCGCCCTTGCCGATCCCCCGCACCACGCCGGGCGCCAGCGGCCCGGACAGCTCGAGCGCCGCCTCTTCCGCGCCGAGGTTCGAGAGCACGTCGATGAGGTAGCGGGCGTTGAAGGCGATGGTCGTCGCCTGGCCCTCGACGCTGGCCTCGATGGCGTCGGCGTTGTCACCGACGTCCGCCGCGTGCGCGGTGATCGACACCTCGCTCGTCCCGTCGCCCCCGAGCTCGACCTTCACGATGTTCGCGCTGTCACGGGCGAAGATGCTGGCCCGCCGCGCGCCGGCCAGGAACGCCTCGCGATCGATGACCGCGCGGCTGGCGTGCGAGGTGGGGATCACCGGCTCGTAGTTCGGGAACTGGCCCTCGATGAGCCGGCTGACGAGGTCGATGCCCTCGACATGGAAGAGGACCTGGCTCTTGTTCGGGGTGATCGTGATCTCGATGGGCTGTTCGGCATCGGGCAGGATGCGCATGAGCTCGGCCAGGGAGCGGCCGGGGACCACGATGCTCGTCTCGGCCGCCACCGGCTGGGCCAGCGCCAGGGTGCGGACCGCGATACGGTAGTTGTCGGCCGCGGCCAGGGTCATCTCCGACCCGGCCAGCTTGGTGAGCACGCCGGTCAGGATCGGGCGGCTCTCGTCGGTGGCCGCCGCGAAGACGACCTCACCCAGCGCCTCGCGCAGCGCGCGAGCGTCCACGCTGGTGGCCGGCGCCTCGCCGATGGCCGCCACCACCGGGAACTCGTCGGCGTCGATGCCCTTGATGCTCGACCGGCTGCCGCCACACGTGACCTTCAGGGTGCGGTCCTTGGCCGACAGTTGGAGGTCGATGCGCTGGTTCGGCAGGCTGGCCACCAGGTCGGTCAGCAGCTTGGCCGGCACGGTGATCTCGCCCTCGGCCTCGACCTTGCCCGGCACCCAGCAGTTGATGCCGATCTCCAGGTTGGTGGCGGTGAGCTTCAGCCCCGCGTTGTCGGTCTTCAGCAGGACGTTGGCGAGCACGGGCAGCGTCGCCCGGCTGCTCACCGCGCGGCTGACGATGCCCAGCCCGCGCGCCAGGTTCTCCTGCATCACCGAGACGTTCATTCCGACCTCACCTGCAACCGGGCCAGCCACCATGTCGGTTCTCCACGCGGATCCGCGATTCCATTACTGAACTGAGAGAAGAATACCTTTTGGCCGTCGTCCCCCGTAGGGGTGTGGACGGTGTGGACCGATGGGCCCGGCCACGCTCCCGGCACGCTGCGGTGACGATTCGGGGCGCTGCGGACAACCGGTCCGTCGCTGTGGATCGACCCCCTCCGTTCGCCGGCCCGCGGTGGACGGCGCGGTGGACGGTCCTGCCCCGCAGGGTAGCGGGCCATCGTGACCGGCGAGCGGGTTCTCCACAGGGCGCGGGGCATATCCACGGATTCGGCCGACTTATCCACGACGAAGTGGCCGGTCGGGTCCTACTCGGAGTAGATCATCTCCCGCACGGCGCTGATCTCGCGCCGCATCTCGTCGTTCTCCGCCAGCTCCCGGGCGATCTTGTCGCAGGCGTGCAGCACGGTCGAGTGGTCGCGGCCGCCCAGTTCGGCGCCGATGCGCAGCAGGCTGATGTCGGTCTCCTCGCGGATGAGGAACATCGCGATCTGCCGCGGCACGACGATGGCGCGGTCCCGCTTGCTGCTTCGCAGCTGATCGAGGTTGACCCCGTAGTAGTCGGCCACGGCGCGCACGATGCGCTGCGGCGTGATCGACTTCTTCCGTGGGTTGTACATGACGTTGGAGAGCACCGCCGACGCGAGCTCGATGTTGACCGGCATCCCGCTCATGCTCGCGTAGGCAACCACCCGGTTGAGAGCGCCCTCGAGCTCGCGGACGTTGCTCACCACCTTGCGCGCGATGAAGTCGATGACCTCGGACGGGATGAGGTGCAGCTGGTCCTCGGCCTTGCTGCGCAGGATGGCGATGCGCGTCTCGAGGTCCGGAGGGGTGAGGTCGGCGATCAGGCCCCACTCGAACCGGCTGCGCAGCCGCTCCTCGAGGGTGGTGATCGCCTTCGGCGGCCGATCGCTGGAGAGCACGACCTGCTTGCCCGCCTCGTGGATGGCGTTGAAGGTGTGGAAGAACTCCTCCTGGGTCCGCTC
>DATBIK010000030.1:0-20503 GCA_036556985.1 Candidatus Limnocylindria bacterium
GTAGAGGCTGATGTCCTTCTCCGGGTCCTCGCTCTCGAGGAAGAGGAGCTGCGCGATCACCAGGTTCGCGATGTGATCCTCGATCGCGTCGCCGAGGAAGATGATCCGCTCCTTGAGGAGCCGCGAGTAGATGTCGAAGGCTCGCTCCCCGCGGGCGCTCGACTCGATGACCATGGGGACCAGCATGCAATTACTCCTGGGCTGAATCGTCCGAGCCCGATGTCGCCGCCTCGCCGGCGGCGTCATCGGTCCCGAGTGCGCGATCGATGAGGGTGTCGACCAGTTTACGGTTGCGGATCGTCATGCGCAGGTAGCTGCGACCGCGGCGTGAGCCGAGCGACTCGGCCAGGCGCGGGTCGTTGCCGTAGCGCGCCAGCTGCTCGTCGATCTCGGCCTGGATCTCGTCGTCGGTGGCGTCGATGCCCTCCTTCTCGGCGATGGCCGACAGGGTGAGGAGCACCTTCACCCGGCGCTCGGCCGGCTCGCGCAGCTCGGTGGCCAGCTCCTCCGGCGTCTGCTTGGCGAGCTCGAGGTACTGCTGCATCCCGATCCGCTGCTGGGCGAGCCGGTTGCCCAGCTCGTCGCGCATGATCTCGATCTCGTTGGCGACCATGACCTCCGGCAGCTCGACGGTCGCGTTCGAGGCGGCGAAGTCGATGATCCGGTCGGCGAAGGCGTGACGTGCCTCCGCGGCGGCCCGCTTCTCGAGCGCGTCGCGGATCTCGGCCCGGAGCTCGTCCACCGAGGCGACGTCGCCGACGCTCTTCGCGAACTCGTCGTCGACATCGGGCAGGATGCGCTCGCGGACGTCGAGCAGCTCGACCTCGAAATGCGCCTGCTTGCCGCGCAGCTCCTCGACCCGGTAGTCGTCCGGGAAGCCGATGTCGAAGCCCTTCGTCTCCCCCACCTTCAGGCCGATGAGCTGGTCCTCCCATCCCGGGATCATGCGGTCGTCGCCGATGACGAGCGGCAGGCGGTCGGCGCTGCCGCCCTCGAACGGCTCGCCGTCGATGGTGCCGGCGAACTTCACGGCCGCCACGTCGCCCTTGGCCGCGCCGCGCTCGTCGACCGGGCGCAGGGTGGCCTGCTCGTTGCGCAGCTCCTCGATGACGCCGTCCACCTGCTCGTCGGTGGTCTCCGGGGTCTCGAGCGTGAACGGGTAGTCGGTGTACGCGCCGAGCGCGACCTCCGGCCGCACCGCAACGGTGGCGGTGAACGTCACCGTCTGGCCCTCGACCACCGCGTTCGGGTCGATGTCGACCTGGGGCTGGTCGATGGGGATGAGCGTGGTCTGGTCGAGCGCGGCGTCGTAGCTCTCGCCGACGAGGTGGTCGATCGCCTCGGCCAGCACCGAGCCGCGGCCGACGAAGCGGTCGATGACGTGGCGCGGCGCCTTGCCCGGGCGGAAGCCGGGCACCTTCGTGCGCTCGGCGACGTGCCGGTAGGCGGTGGCGAAGTGGCGGCTCACCTCGTCCGGCGGCACCTCGATGTCGAGCTGCACCCGCGAGCCGGGCTGCGGGCTGGTGGAAACGTTGACCATGTCACTCCCATGCGTGGTGGGCGAGGCGAGATTCGAACTCGCACGTCTTGCGACACCGGCTCCTAAAACCGGCGCGTCTGCCGTTCCGCCACTCGCCCGTGGCAGATCGTACAGAGTACCCGGGCTCGGCGGGGCGCGGCGGAACCCTATCCCGGCAGGTCGACGCTGGCCAGGATCGGCAGCGCGGCGTCCCAGGTGGCCGACAGGTCGTCGGGGTCCGCGTGCACCGTCACCAGCAGCAGCTCGCCGCCCGCGAGCGGGATGACGACCACCCGCACGGCCTGGTCCGGGCCGATGCCGAGGCCGTCGTCGCCCGGTCCGCTGAACAGGCGCGTGTCGAACTCGGGCGCCAGGACGTCGAGCCAGAGGCCGTCCCGATCGTCCAGGCGGAACGCCTCCGGCTCACCGGCGTCCAGGTCTGCGCGGCTGCGGTAGAGGTCGGCGACCTCGTCGGCAGACAGCCCGGCCGCCGGGACGTCGTCCTGGCCGCGCACGGTGGTCGGGTGGCCGAAGGCGATGATCCGCTCCGGGACGCCGTCTGCCGCGGATCCCGCGAACCAGCCGATATCGGTGAACTCGCCGTGGAGGTGGAGCGTGTGCCACCCCGCGGGAACGTCGAGGCTGATCTCGAGGTCGAACGGCGGCGAGATCGCGTAACGGCCCGGCGGGAGTGGCTCCAGCTGCTCGGTTGGCCACGGCATTCGGCTCGGGCTCGTCGTCGCGACCGCCGTCGATGCGTTTGATGTCGTCGCCGGTTGTCCGCACGCGGAGAGAACGATGGCGGTCGCGACCAACACGATGGTGCGCATGTCGGTCCTACTCACGCGCGGCGGCGAAAGATCAATACACGTAGGCTCACGTATCGACCGATGAGTCGGCGCCGCGCCGAGCGTCACCATGTCGCATACCCACCTGAGGAGACCAAAGACCGATGCCGAAGCCGTATCCCTGCCTCTGGTTCAACGGGGAGGCCGAAGAGGCCGCCGCGTTCTACACGGGCATCTTCTCCAACAGCCGCGTCGACAAGGTGACGCGCGCCGCGTCCGACACGCCGAGCGGGAAGAAGGGCGACGTGCTGACCGTCGACTTCACGCTCGACGGGGAGCCGTTCATGGGTCTGAATGGCGGGCCGGAGTTCACATTCAGCGAGTCGATCTCGTTCGTCGTCGACTGTGCCGATCAGGCCGAGGTCGACCGCTTCTGGGATGCCCTGGTGGCCGATGGCGGGGAGCACGGTCCGTGCGGCTGGCTGAAGGACCGCTTCGGCGTGTCGTGGCAGATCGTGCCGAAGCGCCTCTACGAGCTGCTCGACAGCCCCGATGCGGCGGCGAACGAGCGCGCCATGCAGGCGATGCTGCAGATGGGCAAGCTCGAGGTCGACGCGCTCGAACGAGCGTACGTCGGCGACTGACCAGGGGTCAGGAGCGGCCGCGCTCCGACATGCCGGAGTACTCGACCGCGGCGGTCTGCGGCGTCGGCGGTGCCACCTTTAGCGGCCCCTTGAGGCCAGGGGACTTTACGCCGGGCCGCTCGCCGGTGATAAAGGCCTCGATGGCCTTGCGCGCCAGTGCGGCGGAGAGCAGGGTGAGCGCCGCCTCGCTCGCCTTCCAGATCGTGCGCTCGGGGCCGGGCGGCCCCTCGACCATGGCCTTGGCGAGCTCCTTGCGCGCCTTCTTGCTCTTCAGCGGCTCCTGCCGCCAGCGCTGGAGCTCTTCCACGAGGGCGTGGCGGGCCTTGTCGGCCTTCGGACCGACCTCGTCGACCAGGCTGTCGACCCAGGCCTGCATCGGTCCCGGAAGGGCGTCGTAGGCCTGCTCTGCGGTGGTCGGGCGCAGGCGCCGACGTAGGAGGCGGGCGACCCGGATCGGTCCACCCGCAACCAGGAACACCGTGCCCGCGGCGACCCCAACGAACAGCGCCGGGTTCTCCCGGAAGCGGGCCTTGAGGTCCACCGCATGGCGCACGCGCGCCTCGAGCTCGGAGGCGGTCGCCTCCATGCCTGACCGATGCGCGTCGATCTCTAGCCGCGTTTCAGCAAGCGTTTCGCCCACGCGATGTCCTCCTTCACCGCCTCGATGGTCTCCTCGGGCGGACCGATCTTGATGCGACGCACGCCGGCGTAGGCCAGGACCGCGGCCAGCGCCGTCAGCACGATGAACACGATGAGAGCGACGAGCCACTCCGGCAGGCCGGTGAGCGCGGCGATCGCCAGGATCAGGAAGGCCACGAAGGCGATGAGCGCGAGCACGAGCAGGCCGATCCCGATGCCGATCAGGACCAGCCCGCCCTTCACCTCGCCGAGCATCTCGCCCATCTCCTGCCGCCCGCGGGTGACCTCCAGCTTCGCAAGCTGGACGAACCCGCTCACCAGGCGCCTGGCGAGGCCGGGGATGCTGTCGCGACGCGGCTCGTCGGCTTGGGTCATGACTCCTCCGGGGACAGTTCGCCGCCGCGTGAAGCGGCGGTTCTCCCGAATTCTAGCAAGCGATGGGCCGGAACCCGGTTCGGGCGGCCTCGCGGCACCTCGGCTATCCTGTCGCGCCAATGGCCAAGCGACGGACTTCCGGCATCCAGCGACGCGGTCGCGCCAGCGAGGCGGCGATGAACCGCCGGGTGACGTCGAGCAGCGGCGGGGCGGCGCTCGACCCGCGCATCCTGCTCATCGGCGGCGTGCTCGTTATCGGGCTCGTCATCCTCGTGGTGGTCGTCCTCTTCGGCGGCAGCGGTGCGGCGCGTGTCGGAGAGCGGATTGCGGACGAAGGCGCCGGGCACGTGGCCCAGGGCACCGTTCCCACCTACGAGTCGCGGCCGGCGACCTCCGGGCAGCACTGGAACGTGGGCGGTGGCGTGGCACCCATGAACTGGGGCGTGTACCAGACCCCCGTGCCCGAGCCGGCCGTCGTCCACAACCTCGAGCACGGCGGGATCGTGATCTGGTACCAGCCGGACCAGGCCAGTTCCGATGACGTGGCGGCCCTGACCCAGTACGTCGAGTCGCAGATCCGGTCGGCGAAGTTCAAGGTCATCCTCTCGCCGTGGGCCGGCGAGGACTTCGGCCACCCGATCGCGGCCACCGCATGGAACTGGATGCTCTACCAGGACGAGGCGGACGTCGAACAGATCCGCGCCTTCCTCGACGACCACTACGGCGAGGCGCCCGAGCCCTTCGGCGGTCCCGGCCAGCCCGCCGCCTGAGCGCGTCTACTCGGTTGACCCTCTCTGACGGCGGGTGGCATCATCTCCGCGGGCGGCTAGCTCAACGGCAGAGCAAGTGACTCTTAATCACTAGGTTCAGGGTTCGAATCCCTGGCCGCTCACCATCCTCACTACTTGACGGCGACGACTTCGACGTCGCCGGACCGATCCGTGACACGGATCCCCACGCCGTGGCGCTGCCGCTCGAGCTCCATGTCGAGTCGCCCGGATCCGACGCGCAGGCCCCGCAGCGCGAGCCGGTCGATGAACGCCGGCAGCCGCGAGTGCCGCAGCCGGACCTCGTGCGCCGCCGCGTCGACCTCCATGCCGAGCGCCGCCTCCACGAGCATGAACACCGCGCCGGCCGCCCAGGCCTGGGGTGAGCAGGCCACCGGGTAGCGGGTGGGCCCCTCCCCGTCGCGCCGGGTGAAGCCGCAGAACAGCTCCGGGAGGCGGGCGAGGTCGAAGTGGCGGCTCGACTCGAACATCCCCTCCAGGACGCGCACCGCCTCGTCGACATGGCCATAGCGGGCCAGGCCGCGGGCCACCAACGCGTTGTCGTGCGGCCAGATGGAGCCGTTGTGGTACGCCATCGGGTTGTAGCGCGCCTCGCCGGCTGCCACCGTGCGGATGCCCCAGCCGCTGAACGAGGCGTCGGCGAGGAGTGTTGCCGCCAGGTCCGCGGACCGTTCGGGACGGGCGATCCCGGTGTACAGCGCGTGGCCGGCGTTCGAGGATCGGACGCGGCACGGCCGCTTCTCCCCGTCGAGGGCGATGACGTAGGTGCGCAGCTCCTCGTCCCAGAACGCGGCGTCGAACGCGTCGCGGAGCCGGACGGCCGACGCCTCCAGCTCCGCTGCCCGCTCGGCGTGGCCGAGGCGCGCGGCAATGGCTGCCGCCCCGACCTGCGCGCCGTAGGCATAGCCCTGCAGCTCGACGAGGGCGATCGGTCCCGACGCCAGGGACCCGTCGGCATGGAAGATCGAGTCCCAGGAGTCCTTCCAGCCCTGCTGGGCGAGGCCATCGTCGCTCTGGCGGTGATAGTCGAGGAAGCCGTCGCCGTCGCGGTCGCCATCGGTCCGCATCCAGTCCAGGGCGCGCTCGACGTGCGGCCACAGGGCGCGGACGGTGGCCTCGTCATCGGTCTGGCGCAGGTATTCGGCCGCCAGCAGGACGAACAGCGGCGTGGCGTCGTGCGAGCCGTAGTAGCGACGGAACGGGACCTCGCCGGTGGCCGCCATCTCGCCGAGGCGGACCTCGTGCAGGATCTTGCCCGGCTGGGCGTCCGATGCAGGATCGGCGGCATCGGCCTGGTTCGCGGCGAGGTAGCCGAGCACGCCCTTGGCGACCTGCGGCGCGACCCACAGGCACTGGAGCGCGACGATGAGCCCGTCGCGGCCGAACGGGTCGCTGAACCACGGCACCCCGGCGTGGGGGTAGAGCCCGTGCCCGGTGCGGGCGGTGAGCATGGCCACGTCCGCCTCCGAGCGATCGAGCCAGTCGTTGAACCGCTCGTTCGAGCTCGTCAGCCGTGCGCCCCCGCGTCGCACGGCAGCGTGGTGCCGCCGTGCGCGGACGACGGCCTCCTCGATGGTCGGCACGCTTCGGCGACGGGTGGAACCCTGCTCGCAGCTGATGCCGACGTCCAGGCTCGTCGCCCGCCCCGGCGGGAGCCGCAGGCGAAAGCGAGCGCGGCCCGCGGTGAGCTCCATGGGGCGCGCGGAGAACGAGATCCGGGTGCGCCGGACGACACCGTCGAGGCCCTGGTAACGGAGCAGGACCCTGCGCTCCGAGATGCCGGGCGACAGCACGCGGCCGCGCTCGGCGCGGACCATGCCGCGGACCTCGAAGACGTCCGCGAAGTCGGCCTCGAAATGGAGCTCGAGCGTGATGTCGAGCGGCTCCTCGGCGAACGAGCGCAGGATGAGGCGCTCGTGGCAGGTGCCGTCGAGCAGGACCTTCGTGCGCGCCAGGTGGATCGTGCTGTGCGGGATCCGGCGCCCGCCGTCGAGGTCGGTGTTGGTCAGGTCCACCGCCAGCCGCGAGTTGTCGCGCTTGGCGGTCGAGCCGAGGAGCAGCGGCCGTGTCCCCGCCAGGGTCAGCAGCAGGCCGGACAGGTGCCGCGTGCCGCGGAAGTACACGCCGTGCTCGCTGAGCCGCTCCGGCCGGATGTCGCCGTGCAGGTCGAAGACGGCGAACGCGTCGTCGTGCTTGAGGACCTGGTCGTTGGCCTCGTCGCTCTCACCGGTGGCGAGGACGTCGTAGCGCTGCGCCAGGCCCTGGTCGAGGGCACCGGCTCCGACGGGCGGGTCGGTGGCGCGGTCGGGTCGTTCGTCGCTCATCGGCCTCTAGTCTGTCATGCCTCCGGGGTGCCGATTCCTCCCGTCCGGCGGTCGCGTGGTAGCCTTCCGGACGCTCCCACCGCACTCGCCAGAGGACTCCCCCGTTGCCCCAGGTACCGATCCAGCGCCACGCGCTGCCGAATGGCCTCCGCATCCTGCTCTCGCCCGATGACCTGGCGCCGATCGTCGCCGTCAACCTGTGGTACGACGTCGGCAGCAAGCACGAGAAGCCGGGGCGCACCGGGTTCGCCCACCTGTTCGAGCACATGATGTTCCAGGGCTCGGAGCACGTCGCCAAGGGCGAGCACTTCGCCCTGGTGCAGTCCGCCGGCGGGACGCTGAACGCGTCGACCTGGCTGGACCGCACGAACTACTTCGAGACGTTGCCAAGCCACGAACTGGAGCTGGGGCTGTGGCTGGAGGCGGACCGGCTCGCCTCCCTCGTGCCGGCGATGACCCAGGAGAAGCTGGACAACCAGCGCGAGGTGGTGAAGAACGAGCGCCGCTGGTCGGTCGACAACCAGCCCTACGGGACCTGGGACGAACGCCTGCAGGAGCTCATCTACCCCGTCGGCCATCCCTACCACCACTCGACGATCGGCTCCATGGCCGACCTGGACGCCGCGTCGCTCGAGGACGTCTCCGAGTTCTTCGCGACCTACTACGCGCCGAACAACGCGGTCCTCACCGTGGCGGGCGACTTCGAGCCGGCGGTCGCGCTCGAGATGATCGAGCGCCATTTCGGACCGATTCCGGCCAACCCCTCGCTTCCGGCACCGCCGGACATGTCGGTCGAGCCGCTGCTGGGCGCGGGGCTGCGCGAGACGATGACCGACATGTGCTCGCTCCCCCGCGTGTACCTGGGCCACCGCATGCCCGTGTTCGGGACCGATGCGTTCGAGGCGCTCTACGTCGCCGGAGACCTGCTCGGCGCCGGGCGCGCCTCGCGCCTGTACCGCGTCCTCGTCCGCGAGCGCCAGCTGGCGCAGGACGTCACCGTCTTCCCCTTCCCGATCGTGGGAGGCGCCTCGATGTTCACGATGTGGGCCACCGCCCGGCCCGGCGTGGACCCCGCCGACCTGGAGGCCGCGCTGGTGGCCGAGATCGACCGGCTGGCCGCCGACGGCCCGTCCGACGCTGAGCTGGAGCGGGTGCGCAACCTCCACGCCGCGGCGGTCGAGTCCAGCCTGGAGCGCATCGCCGAGCGCGCCGACCGGCTGTCGATGTACGCCTGCCTCTTCGACGAGCCGGAGCGCATCAACACCGAGGTGAGCCGTTACCTGGCCGTCGGGCCGGATCGCATCCGCGCGGCGATGGCGGACACGCTCCGCGCCGACAACCGGCTGTCGTTGACGTACCTGCCCGGCGAGCGCGAGGTGGCAGCCGCCGCGGGGGCCGAGGAGGTGGCATCGTGACCCTGGCACCCAACCCCATGCGCCCGGCGTCCGGCGCGCCGCGGCCGTACCGCTTCCCGGAGTTCGACCGCCGCCGACTGGAGAACGGCCTCACGGTGTGGATGGTGCCGCTGCCGGGCGCCACCATGGCAAACGTCCACTTCGTCGTCGACGCGGGCGCGGCGGCCGAGGCCGAGGAGCGGGGCGGCGTGGCGGCGCTCACCGCGCAGCTGCTCGTCACCGGGACGCGGCGGCTGGACGCCTCCGAGTTCGCCGAGGCCACCGAGCGGCTCGGCATCGAGGTCAGCAGCGAGTCGAGCTGGGACTCGGCGCGGGCGGCCTTCCAGTCCCTGCCCGAGCACCTCGAGAACGGGATCGAGCTCCTCGCCGAGATGATGCGCGAGCCGCGCTTGGATCCCGGCGAGTTCGAGCGCCTCCGGGCCGAGCGGCTGAACGAGATCCTCCAGTCGCGCTCCGATCCCGGGCGCCTGGCCGAGGAGATGTTCCTGCGCCACGTCTTCGACGCCTCGACCCCGTATCGTCGCCTGTCGGCCGGGACCCCCGAGACGGTGTCGGGCCTGACCCTCGACGACGTCCGCAGCCACCATGCAACCCACTGGCAGCCGGACGGCGCGCATCTCATCGTGGTCGGCTCGATCGACCCTGAGGCGGTCATGCGCGCCGCGCAGATGCGCCTCGGGGACTGGCAGGGCTCCGGCCCCGGGCACCGAGAGTTCACCTCGGCCGCCGGCGGCGGACGGCGCGTCGTCATCGTCGATCGGCCGGGATCGGTCCAGAGCGAGCTGCGCATGGGCCACCCGGGCATCGAGCGCACGAGCCCGCGGTACTTCCCGGCGCTCGTCCTCGGCGCACTGCTCGGCGGCGTCTTTGGCTCGCGGCTGAACCGGCGCCTGCGCGAGGAACTGGGCTACACCTACGGCGCCCGCGCCGGCTTCGACCCGCGGCGCGCGGCGGGCCCGTTCAGTGCGGCGGCCGCGGTGCAGACCGAGGTCACCGCCGACGCGATGCGCGAGATGCTCGTCCAGCTGGAGCGGATCCGGGAGGGGGCGCCGGACCTTGCCGAGCTGCGCGAGGTGCGCGACTTCCTGGTGGGCGTCTTCCCGCTCCGCTTCGAGACGACGGGCGGCGTGGCGGTGGCCATGGAGCCGCTGGCGGTGTACGGCCTGGCCGACGACTACTGGCAGACGTATCGGGCCAACCTCGAGTCAGTCGACCCGGAGGCGGTCCTTGCCGCTGCCCGCGACCTCGTCCGGCCCGACGACCTGCTCATGCTCGTGGTCGGCGACGCGACGCGGATCCGCGAGGAGGTCGCCGCCGGGGGCTTCGGCGGCGTCGAGGTGGTGAGCCCCTAGGCTCCGCGGGCTGCCGCGATCTCCTCGATCCCCGCCAGCAGCCTGGCGTTCTCGTCCGCCGAGCGGACGGTGATGCGCAGCCAGTCGACGAGCGGTCCACCCGGGTAGCTGCGCACGACGAGGCCCCTGGCCATGAGCGCCGTCGCCCACTCCGCAGCCGGGCCGTCAGGCCGCACGAGGAGGAAGTTCGTCACCGAGGGCAGCACCGCCCACCCCGCGCTCACCAGGCGGGCGGCCACCCGCTCGCGCTCGTCCAGGATGCGCCGATGTCGCTCGCGCGCCTCCTCCGGCTCGGCGAGCGCCGCCAGCGCCGCCGCCTCCGACGGCCCGCCCACGGCGAGCGGCAGGCGTGCCGCGTCGAACCGTGCGGCGAGGCCATCCGGCACGACGAGGTAGCCGATCCGCGCGCCGGCCAGGCCGTGCGACTTCGCCAGCGAGCGGAGGACGAGCAGGTTCGGCAGCCGTTCCTGGAGCGGGATCAGGGAGCGCGCCTCCGGCGGCTCGCCGAGGCTGGCCTCGGCGAACTCCTGGTAGACGGCGTCGACGACGACGATCGCCGGCAGCCCGTCGGCCACCGCGGCGATCTCGTCGGGCTCGTACTGGTCGGCGGTCGGGTTGTTCGGCGAGCAGATCCATACCAGCCGCGCGCCGTGCGCCTCGGCGGCGGCACGCAGGACGGCAGCCGACTGTCGCTCGCCGGGTGACGTTCGTGGCACTTCGACAACCCGACCCCCGGCCAGGCGCGCCTCGACCGCGAACATCGGGAAGGTGGGGGTCGGAACGACCACGGCGTCGCCGGTGCCGACGACCATGGTGGTCGCCAGGCGGATGAGCTCGTCGGCTCCGGCACCGGGGATGATCCGGTGCTCGGCCGCCCCGGTCAGGGTCGCCAGCGCGCGGCGCAGGGCGCGGTAGGCCTGGTCGCCGTACTCCACGACCCGCGCCGGATCGTATCCGCGCAGGGCACGATGCACGGAGGGCAGCGGGCCGCCGCCGAGCGTGTTCATGTCGAAGCGCAGGACCGCGTCGCGCGGCAGGCCGAGGGAGTCCGCGAGCTCCTCGTCCGAGGGCTCCATGGGATACGGGTCAACGGCATCGGGGAGACGGAGGAGCCTCGTCGGATCGGTCGGCCCGTTCATTCGGGGTGGGTGGCGCCGTGTGCCTCTCCCGGCCAGCGCAGGAGGAAGACGGCGCCCGGCCTGCGCTGCTCGAGGATCGCGGCACCGCCCTGCGCCTCCATGCAGGCGCGGACGAGGTACAGCCCCAGCCCGAGGCCACGGCCGGAGGCGACACGGTCGTGGAAGAGCCGATCGGCCACGTCGTCGTCGATGCCCGGGCCGCTGTCCGCGACGCGGACCTCGGGGACGGGGGTCGAGCTGATGCGCACCTGGACGGGGCCGTGATCGTCCGCGTATCGGTCCGCGTTGATGAGCAGGTTCGTCACGGCCTGCTCGGTGAGCTGTCGATCGCCGATGATCGTGGTGGGACCGTCGGTCGTCACCTCCACCGGACGCTCGCTGCCGCGCGCCCGCAGGCGCTCGGTCGCGGCGCGCACCGCGTCGCGCAGGTCGAAGGGCTCGGCGGCCGCATCGACGCTCCCGGCCTCCGCGCGCGAGAAGAGCTCGAGCCGCTCGAGGATGGCGATCGCCGCGTCGACCGATTCGAGCGCGCGGCGCCCGTGATCGACCGCTCGCGCCGTCAGCCCTGGCTCACGCGTGCCGAGCTCGATCCGTGCCTTGGCCACGGCGAGCGGGTTGCGCAGCTCGTGCGCCACGAAGCTCCCGAAGCGCGACAGCCGCTGCTGCTCGTCGACCTCCTGCCCGACGTCGCGGAGCAGCAGGACGCAGCCGCCGCCGACGAGCGGCGTGCCCTCGACGTCGACCGTCAGCTCGCGCGAAGCCATCGGCAGGTGCACGATCATGCGCAGCGATACGGGCTCGCGCCGGGCGCGCGCCTGCGGCCATTGCTCCGGCGGCAGCGGACGGCCGCGTTCGTCGCGCGGCTCCGCCAGCCTGCCCCACTCCTCGAGCGGGCGGTCGAAGAAGGATCGGCCGAAGGTGCGGAGTGCCACGCGGTTGCCGTACACGCCGCGGCCCTCCGCGTCGTACACGATGAGCGGCTCCGGCACGGCACCCGCCACCTCTTCGAGCCGAGCGCGCTGCTCCTCGACCTGGCGCAGCGCGACCTGCAGCTCGCGGCGCGCCGCCTCGGCATCGGCTCGGTCGCCGACTGCCTGCCGGGTGGCTTCGGCCCCGAGCTCATGGGCGACCCGGTTCGCGTCGCGCTCGCGCTCGAGGCGAAGGGCCAGAATGACGATGAGCGGCGCGCCCAGGACGAACGAGACGAGGCGCACCACGTCGCCGCTGCCGAAGCGGCCCTCCGGGGCAAGGATGGCCTGCACGACCAGGAAGAGGCCGGTGACGCCATACGCCCACAGTGCCGCCGCGGAACCGAGGGTTAGGCCAACCACCGCCACCACGAGCAGCGCCAGGACCGAGATGACCGGCTCGCCGGTCGCGCTCGTGAACAGCACGGACAGCCCGGCCGCGGCGACGCCCGCCAGCGTCCCGCCGACCAGGCTGCGCAGGCTCATCCGACGGTCACGCTCGCCATGGCGGAAGCCTAGCGCAGGGTCCGCTGCCGGGCGCGCGCTCGCGCCAGGCGCCGTCGTGCCGCGCCGATGCGCCGCACCGGGTCGCCGCCGATCTTGCGCCGGTCGAGCGCGTCGGGATGGTCGCCGCGGGCGATCGCCGCCAGCAGGTCGGAGGCGCGGTCGAGCTGGCCGGCCTCGGTGAGGAGCTGGACGAGGCTGAACCAGCGCGCCGGCTCGGTCACCGGGGCGCCGGCCACGCGCTCGACGAGCTCGGCCGCCCGGCCGGGGTGCCCCGCCCGCCGGTGCGCGGCGATGGCGGCGCGCACGTCCGGGAAGCCGGGCTCCATGCCGAGCGCCTCGAGGAAGTTGAGGAGCAGCTCCGCCGCCTCGGCGCGGTCGGCGGCCCGCCCGCGGCGCACGCGACGGTCACGGAACTCGCCGAGGAGCGCCCGGAGCTCGCGGTCGACCCATCGACGCTGCGGAGTGTCCGCCGCGTACCGCCCGGCGATCCCACGCAGGAAGCCGATGCCGCGCAGGAGCATGCCCGAGGCCACGTATGCCTGCCGCAGGTTGGACCGGACCAGGGTCTCGTAGCCCGGGTCGAGCTCGACGAGCCGCTCGAGCGCGCCGATCCAGTCATCGAGCCGGTTCCGCTCCCGGTAGTGATCGGCGGCGTACCGCAGCCAGTAGCGCTCGCCATGGGTGCGCCAGTCCTCGCCGGCGATGTGGTGCTCCACGATCCAGGCGTTCTGCCGCGCCGGCCCGGCCATGAACACCTCGACCGGCACGCGGAAGCCGGCCACGTTGCGCCACTCGGGCTGGTGCCATCGGCTCGGCTCGGTCGGCCGCAGCCGCGGCCGGCGCACCCGCACGGGTCGCGGCCGCTCGTCGGCGTCGAGCGGCCAGGCGAGCGTCTCGGCGCCGCCGTGCTCCAGCGCCCGGTCGTAGTGGAGCCGGCGCAGCGGGTCGCGCAGCGCGGACCACGCCCGGTTCAGGATCGAGGTCCGGCGCGTGGCGAGGTTGCCGGCCTCGCTGCGGTCGGGGTGGTGCCGCAGGACGGCCTCGCGGAACGCGGCGCGCAGCTCGTCGGCGGACGCGGACGGCTCGCTGCCGAGCACCTCGTAGAAGTCGCGCTCCTCGGTGCGGAGTGCCGCGGAGGCGGTTTCGCTGGCCATCGGGCGAGGATACGACGAGGCGCATTGAGTATGCTCACCGCCACATGGCCGCCTCCACCCGCCCGGGAGGTCCACGCGCCGGGCACCTGCTCATCATCGGTGGCGCTGAGGACAAGCTGCGCCAGCGACAGATCCTGTCGCGCTTCGTCAGCCTCGCCGGCGGCGCCGATGCGCGGGTCACCGTGATCTCGACCGCCTCCTCGCTGGGCGACGAGGCGACCGATCTCTACCAGAGCCTCTTCCACCAGATGGGCGTCACCGACGTGCGGGGGCTGCGCCCGCTGACCCGCGAGGACGCGAACAACCCCGAGCTGTGCGAGGCGGCGGCCGATGCCACGGGGATCTTCATGACCGGTGGCAACCAGCTCCGCCTGTCGAGCGTCATCGGCGGCACCGCCCTGGGGCGAACGATCATCGACCGCCACCGCAGCGGGACGATCGTGGCCGGCACGAGCGCCGGCGCCTCGGCGATCAGCACCCACATGGTCGCCTTCGGGACCAGCGGCGCCACGCCGAAGCAGCGCATGACCCAGATGAGCGCCGGCCTGGGGCTGCTGCCCGGCGTGATCATCGACCAGCACTTCGAGCAGCGGAATCGGCTGGGCCGGCTGCTCGCCCTCGTCGCGCAGTCCCCCGCCCTGCTGGGCATGGGCGTCGACGAGGACACCGCGGCGCTGGTGAGCCCGTCCGGCGTGCTGGAGGTCATCGGCAAGGGGTCGGTCACGCTGCTCGACCCGGCGCGCATCCAGACCGACGCGTACGAGGTGAAGCGCCATCGGCCGATGATGATCTCCGGCGTGATCCTCCACTCGCTGCCCTCCGGCTATCGCTACGACCTGCGCAAGCGGCGTCTGCTGGCGCCGCTCCGTCCGGTGTCGGCCACCGATCGCGAGCTCGCCCAGCTGGAACGCGCCGGGACCGCCACCCGCAAGCTCATCCGGCGCATCGCGGCCGAGGGCGCGGACGACTCGGCTCCCGAGCGCGCGCGACGACGCGCGCTGTACGCGCGGCGCAAGGAAGAGGCGAGCGAATGACGTCTCGCCCCAAGACGAGCAGGGCCGATGCGAAGGCGCCGAAGAAGCCGATCGCCTCGGCGTCGGTGCGCAAGCAGGAGGCCGGGCGCGCACGACGGGCGAAGCTGAAGCCGACTGGCTCACTGCGGGTGCTCGAGACGCGGGTCTACCGCGGGCCGAACTACTGGAACTACGAGCCGGCGATCAAGCTCGTCGTGGATCTGGGGGTGCTCGAGGAGTTCCCCTCGAACACGATCCCGGGCTTCGTGGATGGGCTCCTCGACCTGCTGCCGGACGTGGGCCTGCACTCGTGCTCGACCGGCAAGGCCGGCGGCTTCGCCGAGCGCCTGCGCGAGGGCACCTGGCTCGGGCACGTCGCCGAGCACGTGGCGCTCCAGCTCCAGCGCGACGCCGGCACCGAGGTCGGGCGCGGCAAGACACGGAGCACCGGCGAGCCGGGGCGCTACCACGTCGTGTACTCGTACGCGGAGGAGAGCGTGGGGCTCGCCGCCGGGCGCCTCGCCGTGCGGCTCGTCAACCACCTCGTCCAGGCCGAGGCCGAGTTCGACTTCGTCGCCGAGTTCGAGAAGCTCGTCCTCCTCGCGGAGCGCGCCGCCTTCGGACCGTCGACACAGGCCATCCTCGACGAGGCGAGCCTGCGCGACATCCCCTCGATCCGGCTCAACGAGCAGTCGCTCGTCCAGCTCGGCCACGGCATCCACCAGAAGCGGATCCGGGCCACGATGACGAGCCAGACGAGCTCGCTCGGCGTCGACATCGCCTCGGACAAGAAGCTGACGAACAAGCTGCTGGCGAGCACCGGCGTCCCGGTGCCGCGCTCCGAGATCGTCCGCAACGAGGACGAGGCCGCGGCCGCGGCGACGAACATCGGCTACCCGGTCGCCGTGAAGCCGCTCGACGGCAACCACGGCCGCGGGGTCATGCTCAACCTCGGCGACGACGGCAGCGTGCGCAACGGCTACGCGGTGGCCCGGGCGCAGTCGCGCAACGGCGGCGTGGTGGTCGAGTCGTTCCTGTCCGGGAACGACTACCGCTGCCTCGTCATCGGCGGCGTGCTGCGGGCGGTGGCGCAGCGGGTGCCGGCCCACGTCGTGGGCGACGGGGAGCACTCGCTCACCGACCTCGTCGAGATCACGAACGCCGACCCGCGCCGCGGCATCGGTCACGAGAAGGTGCTGACCCGCATCAAGGTCGACGAGGAATCGATCACCTACGCCCGTGAGCAGGGCTTCGAGCTGAGCGACGTCCCGCCGCGCGGCGTCCGGGTCTTCCTGAAGCGCACCGGCAACATGAGCACCGGCGGCATCAGCATCGACCGGACCGATGAGATCCACCCCGACAACACCGAGATCGCCGAGCTGGCTGCGCGCGTGGTCGGGCTGGACATCGCCGGCATCGACTTCATCTGCCCGGACATCAGCGTGCCGGTGCGCGAGACCGGCGGCGGCATCGTCGAGGTGAACGCCGCACCAGGATTCCGGATGCACACGAACCCTACCGAGGGCGAGCCGCAGTACGTGGCCAAACCGGTCATCGACGCGCTCTTCCCGCCCGGCTCCCCGTCACGCATCCCGATCGTGGCGGTGACCGGCACGAACGGGAAGACCACGACGGCGCGGATGATCGCCCACATCATGAAGGGGATGGGCCGAAAGGTCGGGATGACATCGACCGACGGCATCTTCGTCGACGGTCGGCCGGTGCGGCGCGGCGACATGAGCGGCCCGCGTTCGGCCTCCACCGTCCTGCAGAACCCGACCGTCGACTTCGCCGTGTTCGAGGTGGCGCGCGGCGGGATCCTGCGCGAGGGGCTCGGTTACCAGCGCAACGACGTCGGCGTCGTCCTCAACGTGACCGGCGACCACCTCGGCCTGGGCGGCATCAACTCGCTGAAGCAGCTCGCGGCGGTGAAGCAGGTGGTGGTCGAGGCGGTGCCGCGGGACGGCGTGGCGGTGCTGAACGCGGACGACCCGCTCGCGGCGGCCATGGCCCGCCACTGCTCCGGATCGGTCATCTATTTCTCGATGGACCCGGAGAACGAGATCATCAAGCGCCAGGCGTCCCGGGGGCGGCGGGCAGTCGTCGTCGAGCCGGGGCGCAACGGGGAGCTGATCGTGCTCCGCCACGGCCGCAAGTCGATGCCGCTGGCGTGGACCCACCTCCTGCCGGCGACGTTCGAGGGCCGGGCGCGGATGAACGTCCAGAACGCGATCGCCGCCGCGGCGGCGGCCTGGGCGGGCGGGGCGCACCTTCACGACATCCGCCAGGGCCTGCGAACGTTCACGACGAGCTACTTCATGGCCCCCGGGCGCCTCAACGTCTTCGAGCTCGACGGCTACCGGGTGGTGGTCGACTACGCGCACAACCCGCCGGCGATGCAGGCCCTCGGCGAGTTCGTCGAGTCGCTTACCCGGCCCTCGCCCGGCGGCAACCGCCCGCTCGTCACCGGGCGGCGCATCGGGGTGGTGGCCACCGCCGGTGACCGGCGCGACGAGGACATCGTCGAGCTCGGCCGCCTGGCGGCCGACTACTTCGACACGATCGTCATCCGCGAGGACGCGAACAATCGGGGCCGACCGCGCGGCGACACCGCTGCCCTCATCGAGCGGGGCGTTCGCGCCGGGATGAAGGATGGCGGACGGACGACCGAGGTGTCGACCGTCCTCGACGAGCTCGAGGCGGCCCGTGCCGCGCTCGACATGGGTGCCGAGGGCGACATCGTCGTCGTCTGCGTCGACCATCCGAACGAGGTCTGGAAGGAGCTCCAGCACCGCCAGCACGGTGCCTCGAGCGCCGGCCAGCCCTCGATGCGGGCCCTCACCGACCTCGCCGAGCTCGAGCTCGAGGCCTAGCCCCCGCGGCGACCGCCGCTCCCGACATCGCCCGCCAGGATGCGACGCACCTCGTCGACGCCTGCCGGTCGCCAGCCCTCCTTCGCCAGCCAGTCGAAGATGTCCTGCCGCTCGACGTGGGCCATCACCGCCGCCACGTCGCCGCGCCGCGAGCGGGCGAGGAGGGCCTGGAGCGCCTCGAGCTCGGTCGGATGGGCGGGCACCTCGCGCCGGTAGCCGCCGGCGGCGACCCCCTCGCGCAGGATGCGGTTCATCTCCTCGAGCTCGCGTCCGCGCAGGTAATGGCGCTTCTCGCAGATCACGATCTCGTCGGCCGCCTCCCCCGCCATGCGGCCGATGTTGTGCAGGATCTCGTCCGACCGATCCCCGGCGGTGCCGATCGCCACGCGGACCCGTCCGTGACGGCCCGGCCGCGGGCCATCGTCCCCGGTCAGCCGCCTGCAGACGTCGAGCAGGCCGGACAGCCCCGCCTCGTTGTGCGCGAAGTCGACGAGCGCCATGCGCCCGTCACGCGCGAACAGGTTCATGCGCCCCGGGTTCGACGAGGTGTCCTGCGCGAAGGAGCGAAGGCCCTGGCGGATGCGCGCCGGTCGGATGCCGAGCGCGTCGGCCGCCGCGGCCGCGGCGAGCGCGTTCGCCACGTTGTACTGCGACAGGCCGCCGAAGGTGACCGGCAGCTCGTCGGCCGGCGTCAGCCGCAGCGCGCGCCGCCCGGCCCTCCGCAGGACGAGCCAGCCGTCGCGCAGGACGGCCGCGCGGCCGCCGCTGTCCAGTGCCTGTCGCACCGCCCGGGCATCCGGGTCCAGGCTGAAGGCATAGCGGTTGGCGCGTGTCTGGCGGCGCATGGCCCACACGCGCTCGTCCTGCGCGTTGAGCACGGCCCAGCCGTCGCGCTTCGTGATGCGCACGATGGCGCCCTTCACCTCGGCCAGCTCGTCGAGCGTGTCGATCCCCTGCAGCCCGAGGTGGTCGGCGCTCACGTTCGTCACGATCGACACGTCGTTCTCGGCGTAGCCGATGCCGCGCAGCAGGATGCCGCCACGCGCCGTCTCGAGCACCGCCAGGTCGAGCCCCTCTTCGGCGAGCACGCGTCCGGCGCCCCCGAAGCCGGTCCAGTCGCCAGCCTCGACAAGCTCGCCGCGGACGTAGATGCCGTCCGAGTTCGTCATCCCCACCCGCTTCCCGGCGGTGGTGGCGATGTGCGCCAGCAGCCGCGTGGTCGTGCTCTTCCCGTTCGTGCCGGTGATGGCCACGATCGGGATGCGTGGCTTGGGCAGGGCCGACAGCGGGCCGAGCGCCATGGCTCGCAGCGCACGGAGCTCGCGCGACTCGCGACCGATGCCCAGCGCCAGGCGCGAGGCGGCGGCACCGATGGCCTGTGCGATCGTGCGTCGCCGCCACGGGAAGGCCACCACCGCGCGGCGCGCGTCGGCCGAGTGGCGCATCGTCAGGCGCGGTGCCGCGAGGTCGAGGCCGACATGCAGCCGGCGCACCGCCTCGCCTGCCGCGGTCGCCGCCTCGGCGGCGGCGCCGGGCGCATCGGCCCCGAACTCGAGCTTCACGGCGGGGCGCGTGAAGAAGCGGTTGGCGCCGTCCAGGACGCGCAGCTCGAGCAGCTCGACACCCTCGCGGGCAGGCGCCTCCGGCGGCATGGCCGGCAGTATACTCACGCGCCCATGCCGCTCCCCCCGGGCCTGCTCGAGGCCGTCCAGGACCGTTATCCCCGCTACCTCGCCGAGCTGGAGGCGATGGTGAACACCGACTGCGGCTCGTACTCGCCGGCGGGCGTGAACCGCATCGCCGATGGCGTGGCCGCCTCCCTCGGCGAGCTCGGCGCCACGGTCGAGCGCGTGCCGCACCCCGACGGGTCGCTGGGCGACCTCGTCATCGGCCGCCTCGCCGGGGAGGGTCCGCGCCTCCTCCTCATCGGGCACATGGACACCGTCTTCGACGACGGCACGGCGGCCGAGCGGCCCTTCCGCGTCGACGGCGAGCGGGCGCTGGGGCCGGGCACGAGCGACATGAAGGGCGGCCTGCTGGCCGGCCTGCACGCCATCGGCGCGCTCCAGGCCTCGGGCGTACGACCGTCGGTCACGTTCGTCGCCAACCCGGACGAGGAGATCGGATCGCCGTTCAGCACGCCGCACATCCGTCGGCTGGCGGCCGAGCATGATGCCGCGCTCGTCCTCGAGTGCGCCCGCGCCAATGGCGACATCGTGAGCTCCCGGAAAGGGGTGGCCGACATCCATCTCCGCTTCCACGGACGGGCGGCGCACGCCGGCGTGGAGCCGGAGAAGGGCCGTTCCGCGGTGCTCGCCGCCGCGCACGCCGTGGTGGCGCTTCACGCGCTGAACGGGCGCTGGCCGGGGGTCACGGTCAACGCAGGCGTCATCGCCGGCGGAACGCGCCCGAACGTCGTTGCCGCCGAGTGCCTCGTCAAGGTCGATGTCCGCGGCGTCCACGCCGACGAGTTCGACGCCGCCCAGGCCGAGGTGGCCCGGCTGGCCGCCGAGCCGGCGGTGGCCGACGTGACGACCGACAGCGAGCGGATCGCCTTCCACCCGCCGATGGAGCCATCGCCCGCGAACCAGCGCCTCGCCGAGCTGGCCGTCGCCCTCGCCGGCGAGCTCGGCTTCCCGCTGCGGCACACCGCCACCGGCGGGGCGAGCGACGCAAACACGACCTCGGGGGCGGGCCTGCCCACCCTGGACGGACTGGGCCCGATCGGCGGCGACGACCACTCCGCCGACGAGTGGCTCGACCTGTCGAGCGTCGTACCGCGCACCGCGCTCCTCGCCGCGCTCATGACGCGCATCGGCCAGGCGCTCTGACTGCCGGCGACGGAGGCTTGTGTAGAATCGAGCCTCCGTGAGCGATGACTTCCGCCACCGCACGTCCGTCCAGGTCCGCTTCCGCGACATCGACGCCTTCGGCCACGTGAACAACGCCGTCGTCTCGTCGTACGTGGAGCAGGCGCGGGTCACGTACCTGCGCGAAGTCCTGGA
>DATBIK010000031.1:0-28728 GCA_036556985.1 Candidatus Limnocylindria bacterium
CACGACCTCGTAGTCGTCGACGAGGAGCACCTTGATCGGGGCGCCGGGCTCGTGGCGCCGCTCCGACCGGGTGCGGACGATGCCCCAGATCCGCTCCGACTCGCTGAGGCCGCGGAGACGCTGTGCGCCGAGGTCACGCAGCCGGTGGCCGGTCGGCAGCCCCTCGCCGACCTCCCGCACCGTGGCGTCGGAGAGGAGCGTCTCGCCGCCGCGGGCCAGCGACTGGATCCGTGCGCAGCGGTACAGCGGGCGACCGAAATACCGGCTCTCGCGCTCCTCGAGCGGGCCCGAGTCGAGCGCGATCCGCACGCGCACGCGGCCGATGGGCCCCCAGTCGGTGTCGGCCAGGCGGGCATGGATCTCGAGGGCGGCGCCGAGCGCGGAGGCCGCATCCGCGAAGATCGAGTACGCCGCGTCGCCGATCCGTTCGAAGACCCGGCCGCCGCGCGCCTCGACGATCTCGCGGACGAGGGCGTGGTGCCGAACGAGGGCCTCGGTCCCCGCCTCACCGTGGCGGTCCACGAGGCGCGTGCTGTCCTCGACGTCGGTGAAGAGCAGCGTCAGCTGACGCGGCCCTGTGAGTGGGGAGTCGGACACGGTGGCATGATGCCACGCGTATACTCGGCCCGACCTTTAAGGGCGGTCCCGTGAGGCCGCGAAGGAGCACCACCGTGGTTCACGCCGCCGTCCCCACCGCAACCGCGCCCGGCGAACCCGTGCCCGCGGAACGGTGGCGGTCCCGCCACCTCCTCGACGTGGATGCGCTCGATCCGGAGGAGATCGAACAATGCCTGGACCTGGCGGTCGTCATGCGCGAGCGCCACGAGGCGCGCGAGACGGGCACGGAGCTCGCCCGCGAGATCGTGGGGCTCGCCTTCGCCGAGGCATCCACCCGGACCCGCGTCTCGTTCGAGATCGCCGCGCTGGCACTGGGGGCGCGGGTGGTGGACCTGCCCATCGAGGCCAGCAGCGTGAACAAGGGCGAGTCGCTGGCCGACACGCTGCGCACGCTGGAGCGCACCGGCATCGGCACGATCGTGCTGCGGCACGGGGCCAGCGGGGCGCCGTACCTGGCCACACGCGCCTGCGGGGCGCGGATCGTGAACGCGGGCGACGGGACCCACGCGCACCCGACCCAGGCGCTGCTCGACGCGCTCACCCTGCGCGACGCCCTCGGCGATCTCGCCGGCCGCACGGTGGCGATCGTGGGCGACATCGGCCATTCGCGGGTGGCGCGCTCGAACCTGCACCTGCTCACCGCCCTGGGCGCGACCGTGCGCCTGGCCGGCCCGCCGGGCTGGGTCCGCGCCTTCGGCACCTGGCCGGGGGTATCGGTCTACCATCGGCTGGAGGAGGCCCTTGACGGGGCCGATGCGGTGATGACGCTCCGCGTCCAGCTCGAGCGGCGGGCGGCGGGCGGCGTGCCGTCACTGCGCGAGTACAGCCGGCGCTGGGGACTCACCGAGGAGCGCATGCGCCTCGCGCGACACGATGCTCCGCTGCTCCACCCGGGCCCGACCAACGAGGGGGTGGAGCTCACCGCTTCGCTCGCCGCCAGCCCCCGCTCGCTGATCGGCACCCAGGTGGCCAACGGCGTGCCGGTGCGGATGGCCGTGCTCGCGCTCCTGGCGCCGTGAGCCGGCTCGGGTCACTGGCGGACGCTCCCGCCAGCCTCCTCCTGCGCGGCGCGCGCGTCGTCGATCCGGGCTCCGGAACCGATGCCGTGGCCGACCTGGCGATCCACGACGGCACGTTCGTCGAGGCGGCCGACCTCCCGACCGATGCCGTCCGCATCGACGCGGACCGCCTGCTGGCGATCCCCGGCCTGTGCGACCTTCACGCCCACCTGCGCGAGCCGGGTGGCGAGGCCTCCGAGACGATCGCCAGCGGCACGCGCGCGGCCGCCCACGGCGGATACGCCACGGTCTGCGCCATGCCGAACACCGAGCCGCCCCTCGACGAGCCCGCCCGGGTGGCCTGGGTCGCCGTGCGGGCGGCCGATGCCGCCTGCCGGGTTCGAGTCGTGGCCGCCGCCACCCGGGGCCGGGCCGGCGATGCGCTGACCGACATCGGCGAGCTGGCGGGGCTCGGCATCGTGGGGGTGAGCGACGACGGAGCCCCGGTCGCCTCCCCCCGCCTGACCCGCGGGCTGCTCGCCTACCTGGGCCCGCTGGGCCTGCCGCTGATCGAGCACGCCGAGGATCCCGCCCTGGCCGAGGGAGCCGTGATGCGCGCCGGCCCGGTCGCCACGCGGCTGGGGCTGGGCGGCTGGCCGGCGTCCGCGGAGCTGACGGTGGTGGAGCGCGACATCGCCCTGGCCGCCGAGACCGGCGGCTGGCTGCACGTCACCCATCTGTCGACGGCGGCCGCGCTCGACGCGGTGCGCCGCGCGAAGGCGAGCGGGGTGCGCGTCACCTGCGACGTGACCCCCCAGCACCTGGCGCTCACCGACGCCTGGGTCGCCGGCGACCGTCGCTTCGCCTGGGACGAGCCGGGTGACCCGCACGCGGCGCTCGACCCGGCCCTGGCCTACGACGGCTCCTGCCGCGTGAACCCTCCGCTCACCACCCGGGACGACGCGCTGGCGCTCCTCGCCGGCGTCGCCGACGGGACGGTGGACGCCATCGCCACCGACCACGCTCCGCACCCGCCGGAGCGCAAGCTCGTCGAGTTCGCGAAGGCGGCGCCGGGGATGATCGGGCTGGAGACCGCCCTGTCGCTCGGTCTGGCGGCCGTTGCCGCCGGCTGCCTGTCGCATGCCGACCTGGTGCGGGCCATGGCCACGCGGCCGGCCCAACTCATCGGCGAGGAGCGGAGCCTCGCCGTCGGCGCACGCGCGGACCTCGTTCTGGTGGATCCCGGGGCGTCCTGGCGGGTCGAGCGAAACACGCTGGCATCGGCCTCGGCGAACACCCCGCTGCTCGGCCGGGAGCTGCCCGGCGTCGTGCGGCTGACCGTGGCGAGCGGGCGCGTCACCTGGGTCGACGGGCTCTCCGGCCTGGAGTGACGCCGCGCGCGACCGGCGGCGTCATGTGGGACCATGCCGCGCGGCATGACTGAGCGGGACGGAATCGTCTACTTCGACTGCGCCTCGGGCGCCAGCGGCGAGATGTTCCTCGGGGCCCTCGTCGACGCCGGGCTGCTCGAGGCGGACCTGCGCGACGTCCTCGCCCCCCTCCAGCGCGCCGGCGCCAGCTTCGACATCTCGGTGCGGTCGGTGACGAAGGGCCCGGTGGCCGCCACCCAGCTCGTCATCGAGGGCCAGGCGCGCGACGTCCAGGCGCGGCTGCCGGACATGCTCGCGGTGATCGGCTCCGCCCAACTGGCCGGCGACGTCGCCGCCCGCGCCACCGAGGTGCTGCGCCGCATGGCGACCGAGGAGGCGCGGCTCGCCGGAGAGCGGCCCGATGACCACGTGTTCACCGGGACGCGCGGCGTGGACGCGATCGTCGGCGCCGTTGGCGTGGTGGGTGCACTGGCCAGCCTCCGGGTGGGGACCGTCATGGCCTCGCCGGTGAACGTCGGACGCCCCGATCCCGCGGCGGCCGCGCTCCTGGCGCACGCGCCCACCTACGAGGACTCGCCGGGCATTCCCCTGGTGACACCGCTGGGCGCCGCCCTGCTGGTCGAGCTCGTCGAGGAGTGGCCGGCCTCCCCGCCGTTCGCCGGAGGTCGGGTGGGTCACGGCGCCGGGGAGCGCGACCTGCCCAAGCCGAACGTCATGCGGTGCTTCCTGGGATATGGGACCATCTCGGGCGCCACGCAGAAGACCCGTCCCGAGTGATGCATGTCCATTCGCTACAACGAGGATCTCGACCCGAACGAGGGTCCGGGATTCGGCTGCTTCATCTGGCAGGCGATCCTGTTCGCCGTCATCCTGTTCCTCATCCCGGTCGGCCTCTTCACCTGGAACTGGCCGGTGCCGGTCCTGGCCATCCTCCTCTTCGTCGACCTCGTGCTGCTCTTCTTCGTGAGCATGACCGCGGTCTTCCTGCTGCGCGTCTTCTTCGCCGATCGGCGCCGCGGCCGCGGGCGGACGACGGGCGTGGTGCGACCCACCCGCAGCGTGGACACCAGCCAGGAACCGCCCGATGACTGACGACACGCCGCGGCGCACGAGCACGATGCTGGGCATGTGGACCGCCATCGGCATCGGCATGGGCGTGGGCATCGGCGTCGCGCTCGGCAACGTGGGGATCGGCGTCGCGACCGGGCTCGTGCTCGGCCTCGTCATCGGCCTTGCGCTCGACCGGCGCGCGGAGGGCCGCTGATGCCGTTGATGGTGACGTTCTTCAACGTGCGCAAGGGCCGCGACGCGCTGTTCAAGCGCGGCATGCGCCACATGTTCCCGCGCCAGGCGCGCCGCTACGAGCAGGAGTTCGGCATCCGCTTCGTAGGCTGGTTCAACGTCACCGAGGGCTCGGAGTGGAACAACGTCATCATCCTGGACCTGCCCAACTACGCGGTGCTGGACCGGCTGTACGCGGACCCGTCAACCCGCGGCTTCGGCCACCGCGTGGCGGAATCGGTCTTCGACAAGAAGCACACGATCTTCCTCCGCGAGCGGATGGGTCCCGACCTCGTCTTCAAGCCCTAGGCATGGAGGTGCCCGCATGAGCGCCCCGCGCATCACCGCCCTGCGCGAGCTGGCCCGGGAGGCCGAGCTCGAGCGCCGCGACTTCCTGTACGAGGCCACCGAGCAGCTGCGGCGCTTCGTGGACGCCAACCGCGAGCGCCTGCGGGAGATCGGGCCGCTGAAGCTCGTCGACGACGACCAGGACTACCTCCTCTTCCACCCCGTCGACGAGACATGGACGACGCGGCTCACCTACCAGGACCCCGCCGACAACGAGTGGTACGACGAGGAGCAGGTGATCGACGCGTTCAGCGAGGTCGCCGAGCTGTACAACCCGGCCGACATCTTCGCCTGGTTCGCCGAGGCGGCCCGCGACCCGGCCGGCCACCTCCTCCCGGCCGATGAGCTCGCCGGCGAGGAGGAGCTCGTCGAGGGCGAGGAGCAGGACTGGCAGGCGGAGCTGCCGCCGACCCAGCAGGAGACGATCGCCGCGCAGCGGCTCTGGCAGCTGGCCGATGCCTACCGCGGGCAGATCACCGAGCAGCAGAAGCAGGTCCTGCGCGAGTTCGCCTCGAACGCCGAGGAGGTGCTGGCGCGGACGGGCGACCTGCTGCTGCTGGACGAGGCCGAGGACGTGCTCCTCCTGCGCGCCGATGGCCGCTTCGAAACAAGCCTCGACCTCGCTGACCTGCCCGCCGGCTCGGCGCTGGCCCTGGACCCGCACCGCGAGGGACTGACCGTCACCGAGGCGCGCGTCGTGGCCGAGTTCTACGACCCCTCCGACGTGCTCCAGTGGGTGACCGATTCCCTGGCCGAGCGCTTCCCGGCGGTCGACTTCAGCGCCGTCTACGAGTAGGCCGATGCTGGCGGACTCCCGCACGGCTTCCATCGAGGAGATCTTCGAGTCTGCCGGCGCGCTGCGGCGCGGCCACTTCCTGCTGAAGAGCGGCCGCCACTCGGACCGCTACCTGGAGAAGTTCGCCGTGCTCCAGTACCCGCCGCTGGCGGTGGAGATCGGGCGTCGACTGGCGCGGGCGCTCGCCCCGGTCGACCCCACGCTCGTGGTGGGGCCCACCACCGGGGGCGTGCTGCTCGCCTTCGAGACCGCCCGCCAGCTGGAGCCGATGCTCGGGCACGGCGTGCGCGGCGTCTTCGCCGAGCCGATGGAGCGCGGCGTGCGCGCCCTGCGCCGCGGCTGGCCGGTGGCCCCCGACGAGCGGGTGGTGCTCGTCGACGACATCCTCACCACCGGCGCCTCGCTGCTCGAGACGATGGATGCCGTGCGCGCGGCCGGTGCCGAGCCGCGGGGGGCGGCGGTCATCGTCGACCGCTCGACGGGCCCGGTCGAGCTCGGCTGCCCGCTCGAGGCGCTGGGCCGGATCGAGATCTCCTCGTGGCCGGCCGCAGAGTGCCCGCTGTGCGCGGCCGACGAGCCCCTCGTGAAGCCGGGCAGCAGCTAGGGCGCCGGGCTGCCCTGGCTGGCCGAATGGAGCGGGCCGTTCCTAGCCGGAAACGCGCGTCGGGCGTGAAATGGCCCCACAGAGAGGGCCACCAGCAGCACGGGGGCGGCCCCTCGGCGCGCTTCGTGCTCACGGTGGCCCGCTGTACCGGGCCAAACCACGCCCTGGCCCGTGCTCAGGCCGCAATTGGCCCTCTACATCGGGCCAAGCACGGCTCAGCCGTCGCCGGCGATCGGTTCCTGCCAGGTGATCTGCGCGATCCGAGCCGGTGGGTGCTCGCCGTCGGGCGGCACGACCCCCTCCTCCGCCTCGAGGGGGATGCCGATCGGCGCCACGAAGTAGCGCCCGGCCAGTCGCCGCGACTCGGGGTCGAGCGCGAAGCCGGCCTTGGCGCGGTGGAAGGTGACGGTGACGTCGGCGGCCACGACCGGGTCGGAGCGGGAGCCATCGGTGAGGTCGATGCGGGTGGGCGCGTCGACCGCCAGCACGCTGCAGGGCCGGGAGGCGGCGCGCGCGTGGGTGCGGATCGCGTTCACGAGGTCGACGGCGGTCGAGATCGGCTCGCGCAGGGGGCCCGATGCCCCGGTGCCGAGCAGCGCGTCCACGACCAGCGTCGCCGGCGAGAGGCGGGGGCGCAGCTGGAGGAGCAGCTCGGGGGTCGGCGCCACGAACAGCTCGAGCGAGCCGCCGGCGGCCATGGCCTGGAGCACGTTCCAGTTGTGGGCCGCGGCCGAGCCGCCGGTACCCAGCCTGCCGGCGTCGCCGGCGAGCACGGCCACCACCCGGCGCCCGGCGGCCGCCAGCCGACGCGCGACGACGAATCCGTCACCACCGTTGTTGCCGGGGCCGCACAGGACGGCCACCAGCGGCCGATCGCCGAGGGGGCCGCCCGGGCCGGTGACGTTCTCGGCCAGTCGCGCCAGCTCGACGAGCGCGACCTCGGCCACGGCCGCGCCGGCAGCCTCCATGAGCGCGTCCTGGGAGAAGCCGAGCTTCTGCGCCGCCTCGTCGATCTGGGCCATCTCGGTCCCACCGATGAGGACCGGGACATTGCGCGCCGGCCGCTCGGCCGGCTCGCTCACGGCAGCGACTCGAGGTACTCGACGACCGCGGCGATCTCCTCGGGGGTGAGCTCGTAGGGCGGGGCGGCGAAGGCGGGCATGCCGCCGCGCATGCCGGGATCGGAGACGGCCGGGTCGGTCCCGGCGATCCAGATCTCCGCCCAATCGTCCGGGTGCTCCGCCGCGAAGTCCACGAGGTTCTCGCTCACCGGCCCGTTCTCGACGTCATGCAGCGACGGGAAGGCGCCGCTGCCGGCGAGATCCGGCCCGTGGCAGGACTGGCAGCCGGCCTCGTTGACGATCGCGACCGCGTTCAGTCCTCCGCCGCCGCCCGAGGGCGAGGGCTGGGCCACGATCGGCGGGTTCTCGCCGGTGAGGTTGCCGGCGAAGTAGACGCCGCCGACGAGCAGGACGAAGACGGTGAGGCCGAGCGCCCAGCCGGGGATGCCGCGGGAGCCGGTCTCGATCGGGGTATGGACGGTCATCGGGGCCTCAGTGCGCGGTCTGTGCGCCGGCCGGCAGCTCGCCGGCGGACGCCTCGGGGTTGGGGACGTACTCGGCGCGCCGGGCGGTGGTGTACATGACGAACAGGGCGACGAGCGCCGCCAGGCCACCGAGCGCCACGAGCCCCAGACCGGCACCGGCCACCATGAGGAACCAGCTCAGGGTGGCCTGCACCTCTTCGGCGGGCGCGCCGCCGGCCCGCAGCGAGCCGTGCGCGATTCCCGCGCCGATGAGCGCGAAGCAGCAGAGCACGACGCCGGCGAGGGTCGACCACAGCTGGGTGTCGACGGCGATGCTCCCGCCCCAGTCGCGGCGCAGGACGCGCGGCGCGGCGTGGTCCAGGATCGCGAAGAAGGCGAACGTGGCCGATCCGAGCAGGCCGAGCAGCCAGACGCCCATCTCCCACTCGGTGTCGCGGACGAGGCCCTGCACGCTGCGCAGCGCCCCGATCGCCTCGAGCAGCGCCGTGCTGAGCAGGAACGCCATCGCCACCAGGGCGAAGGCGAGGGTCCCGGTGCCGAGGGTCAGCGACCATCGGCCGTGGATGGTGAGCGCCAGGGTGGCGACGGCCAGGAAGACCGGGGCCACCAGCAGGATCGTGCCGACACTGCCGAGGCTGGTGATCACGAACGGGACCGACGGGTCCACGAGCGCGCCGACCGCCGACAGCCCGGCGAAGGCGGCCCACAGCAGCCAGGCCAGGAGCGCCATGCCGCCGGAGGCCAGCGGGCTGCCCGTCGCGCGCGGGACGACGTAGAAGAGCGCGCCGAGCGCCGCCCCCAGGACCCAGTACGTCACGATGCCGCGCGCCACGAACGCGTTCACGAGTGCCATCGGCGTCTCGTCGAGGGCGAAGAACTGCGCCGCTGCGCTGATGGTGAGCAGGCCGAGCAGCGCGAGCAGGCCGAGGGCGAAGAAGAGCAGGCTGACGTAGGGCAGGCGCCGCTCCCCGGCCATGAGCGTGCGACCCATGGCGCCCAGCACGGTGACCGCGCCGAGGAGCATGAGGCCCTTGGCCGGCAGCGGGAACTCGCCCAGCGGTCCGCTGCCGGCGATGATCGGGATGTAGACGCCCGCCAGTCCGGCGGCGACGCCGATGTTCCACAGGCCCATGGCCCCGAAGCCCATCCGGTCGTCGCGCAGCCGCTCTCCGGTGAGCCGCGGCGTGACGAAGCAGATGGCCGCGAAGGCGGCGTTGCTCAGCCAGCCGAAGACCAGCGCATTCATGAACCCGCTCTCCACCGTCGGCCGTGACACGTCGATTCCCAGCGTGCCGATGATCGGCAGCTGCAGCTCGAGGTTCAGGGCGACCTGCCCCGGGAAGAGAAGTGTGGCGACCCACAGGACGCCGATGCCGGTGGCCGCCGCCAGCCACAGGACGGACACGACCAAGAAGGCAGTGGCCGCGCTGTCCGGCGTGTCGGGGACGAGGGGGCGGCGAACCTTCGGCGGCTCGTCGTAGGGACGGAGCTTCTTCGGGTTGACGGCCATCGGCGTGCGCTGATCCTCGTTGCGTACGGTCGCGTACGGTGTGGGGCATCGGCAAAGGCTCGCCGGTGGCAAGCCTCGGGCGGCATTGTAGCGGACCGATGTTTGACCGATGGGCCGCCGATCCCTACCATGCGTGATCGCGGGGTGGAGCAGTGGTAGCTCGTCGGGCTCATAACCCGAAGGTCGTCGGTTCGAATCCGTCCCCCGCAACCACGCTCACCAGACACGAAAGCCGCCTCCCGCCAGGCGGCTTTCGCCTTGTCCGGGACCGATGGCGGTCCTTGGAGCTCGCCTCGTGCGCTAACCCTCACCGTGTGCCGCTTGTTGCCGCCCTGTCCCCGATATCGCGCCGGCCGGCCCGTCAACTCCCACTGGGCGAGAGTTGAAACGCGCATTCGACCGCGCCCACCCACAAACGCGTCACCTGACGAGAGATGGCGGCCTCAAGCCCTCGAGGCGAGGTCCAGCCGCTCTGCCAACCAGGACTCGCGATCGGCACGGGCGGTGGCGTCCATCCCGTGGCCGCAGTCGTAGGTGCGTGCCTCCGCCGAGGGGCCGGCGGCCGCGATGATCTCGGCTGCCGCCTCGGGCGGCACGTAATCGTCGTGCTCCGCGAACTGGAGCAGGATCGGCCGGCCCCCGGCGCGTGGCAGGTGGGCGACGGGGTCGAGCGGGGCGAGGGCGGCGGCATAGGCATCGGTCTCGTCCTCGAGCCGCCAGTAGACGGTGAACCAGTCGGCCCAGCGCGCGGTGGGCGCCATGAGCAGGAAGGAGCCGATGCGCCGCTCCTTTCCGAACAGGAGCGTCACGTACATCCCGCCGAAGTCGTGCCCGACCGCCGCGAGCCGCGACGGGTCGACGCCCGGCTGGGCAAGCAACAGCTCCACGGCGCGGCGGAGCATGGCCACCTCCTGCTCGATGAGCGCGCGGTCGTGGGCGATCCCGCTCGGCCGCTCGAGCCAGGGCAGGACACCCTGCACGAGGAGCGAGGTGACGCCGCGACGGGCAAAGCCGCGCGCCTCGTCGAGGAACTCGGTCCGGTTCGAGGTCGGCGCGCCGCCCTCCAGCCAGTGGAACCAGAGCACCGCCGGCCCGCTCCCGCCGCCGGCGGGCGCCACAAGGAAGGCCTCCGTCTGACCGATCTCGCCGCCGTCGAAGGCCAGGTCGGTGACGGTCACGCCGTCTTCCGTCTCCTCGCCCCGGATCGTCGCGGATGGCGCGGTCATGCCACCCCTACGCCCCCACCGCAGGCAACGTTCAGCGCCGGAAGAGGGCCTTCACCACGGAGCGCAGGACGAGCAGCGCGACGACCGCGGTGACCATGCCACCGATGGCCAGGCGGCTGACGTCGACGGCGGGCTCCCAGTGCACTGCGCCGTCACGGACGACGTAGACGCCCACCGGCCGGGCCATGAGGCCGAAGCCGCCTCCGCCGCCCGAGTCGCCCGCGGCGTCCGTACCCATGCCGCCACCGCCACCGCCGCGGACGTCGGCGGCCGGGATGATCATCACGCCGTCACGCTCGATCGGATCGCCGTACACGCGGCGGACGGTGATCGCCTCGCGCGCGCCTTCGAGCATCTCGGAAACGTGCATGCTGGAGTGCCTCCGCAACGGTCTCGGAGTTCCAGTCTATGCCGATGCGCCCCGGATGCGGAAACGGGGCGCCGCATAGGGTGCCGCTGTGCCCGCCGACCGATGCCCATCGGCACTTCCACAGTCCCGCGGCCCACGGACACGCTGACCGCATGAAAAGGAACATCGCCGGCAGCGCCGTCGCCATCGGCGCGATCCTCGCCGGCTGCACGAACCTGGGGGTGCCCGCCGACTTCAACGGGGTGCGCGGCGAAGGGCCGCTCGTCGAGGAGGCTCGCGAGGTCGCCGCGTTCACCGCCATCCAGGCCGGCGGCGGGATCCACGTCGCGGTCTCCGTCGGCGAGAGCCAGTCGGTCCGCCTCGAAGCGCAGGAGAACATCCTCGAGATCCTCACCACGGAGGTGGAGGGCGACACGCTCGTGATCGGCAGCCGCGACAGCTACTCGACGTCGCGGCAGGTCACCGCCAGGATCACCGTGGAGGCGCTCGATGGGATTGATCTGTCGGGCGGCGCAATCGGGCACGTCGATGGTGTCGACGCGGAGACGCTGCGCCTCAACGTCAGCGGCGGCGCGGAGCTGACCGTCGAGGGCGCCGCGGACGACCTCGAGCTGGACGACACGGGCGGCGCGAAGGCGCATCTCGACGGCCTGCAGGTCGGCGACGCGCACATCGAGTGCTCGGGCGGGGCCACCGCGGAGCTGAACGTGAGCGGGATGCTCCACGGGGAGGCTTCCGGTGGGGCGACGGTGCGCGTGGACGGCGACCCGATGATCGACGTGGACGTGTCCGGGGGCGCCAGCCTGGACTGACCGAGCGTCAAACGGCTGGCCTCAGGTGGGCCGGTGCGCCCCCGGCTCCATCTCGACCATGGCGTGGTGGATCCCGTATCGGTCCATGAGGGCCAGGTAGGGATCGGGGTCGAAGGCCTCCGGCCCGAGCACGCCGGCGCCGGACCAGGCACCGGTGGCCAGGAGCTCCATGGCGAGCACCGGGTTGAAGCCGGTCTGCCAGCCGACGACCTGCGAGCCGGTCGTGCGCAGGGTTTCCTGCGCGTCGGCCATCTGGTAGAGGAAGACCTCGCGGGGCTTGCCGTCCTTGCGGCCGATGATCCAGGTGCCCACGATCGCGCGGCCGACCATCTTGTCGCCCATGTTCACCGGGTCCGGGACGACCGCGGCCACGACGTCGCGCGGCGAGACCTCCACCCCGCGCACCGTCACTGGCTCGGTGCGGTCCAGGCCGATGTCGTGGAGGAACTTCAGCTTCTCGATGAAGTCGGCGCCGAGCGCGTACTTGAAGGTCACCTTCTTCACCCCGGGGATCCAGCGCGGCACGAGGAGCACCTCCTCGTGCTCGACGTTCACGCATTCGACCGGGCCGATGCCCTCAGGGAACGGGAATGCCTCCGGCGCGCTGAAGGGTTCGGTCGTTCGCCAGTCGTCGCCGTCCCAGATGACCGGCGGGTTCAGGCACTCCTCGATGGTCGTCCAGATGCTGAACACCGGCGCGAAGGCGTAGCCGGGGATCTCGAGGTCGCCGCCGTCGCGGACGTGGACCTCGTCCATCTCGTCGAACAGGTTCTTGGCGGCATGGGCGGCGAAGATGTCGGTCAGGCCGGGATCCATCCCCATCCCGATGAGCGCCAGCCGTCCGGCTGACTCCCACTCCCCCGCCTTCGCCAGCTGCTCGTCACCCAGCTTCAGCCCCGGCTTCGTGAACGGCTCGGACGGGTGGGGCTTCGAAAGGGAGTTCGCCATGTCCATGTAGTCGACATCGGCTTTGCGGGCGCCCTCGAAGATCGGCATCACGAAGCGCGGATCGACCGAGTTCATGACCAGGCTGGACCGATGGCGCCGCGCCACCTCGGCCACGGCCTCGCTGTCGCGCGCATCGATGCGCTCGACCGGGAAGCGTTCGGGATCGCCGAGCTCGCGCTGGAGGGCGGTGGCGCGGTCGAGGTCGTAGTCGGCGAGGACCATGGCCTCGCACCAGTCGCGATCCCGGGCCATGCGGGCAATGGCCTCGCCCACGGTGCCCACGCCGACGAGAAGGACGCGCATCTGATTGATCTCCTGCTGCGGTGTGCTTGCCGATCTGGCACGCGTCCGCGCAACGGGATCTCGGGTGCCGGGCTCACAGGCCGGCCGATTCGGTGGCGCTAAGGCCGGTCGCCATCGGTCTCCGTGAGCCGGGCGGAAGTCTATCACCGATTCCTCAGACGGCCACCGGGGTGAGGGCGAGCCGCATACGCTGCAGGCCGAGCCGCACGCGGCTCTTCACCGTGCCGAGCGGAAGGCCGGTGCGATCGGCGATCTCGCTGTGCGAGAGGCCGGCGAAATAGGCCAGCGCGATCGCCTGACGCTGCTCGTCCGGCAGCTGACCGAGGGCGCGGCGCGTCGCCTCGCCGTCGATGGTGGCCGCCACCTGCTCGTCGATCGCGGGGGCGCCATCCTCCAGGGCGAGCAGCATGCCGTCCTCGTCCCCGACCGGCCGCTCGCGCGTGGCGCGCACGACGTCGATGGCCCGGTTGCGGACGACGCTGGTCAGCCAGGTCCGGACGCTGCCGCGACCCGGCGCGTAGCTGCCGGCGCGACGCCAGACGGCGAGGAAAGCGTCCTGGACCACGTCCTCCGCCCGCGCCGGGTCGCTCACGACCCGCTGGGCGACCGAGAAGGCCAGGGCGCGGTAGCGGTCGTGGAGCTGCGCGAGCGCGACGTCGTCGCGGCGGGCGATGCGGATCATGAGCTCTTCGTCGGGAAGGTCGTTCGCGGCCGGCTGTGGACGAGCCGGCGGGGCGAGGATGGGGCTCAACACGGTTCTGGTCCTTCCGCCGGGGCTGCAGCGGCAGCGGCCCGGCTGTGTCTACGGTTTGTTCACTGTTAGTGGAGGGAATGTACAAACTTGCGCATGGGTTGTCAAGTGTTTCAGCGGTGATATAGTGGACAAAGCATGTACACGATCAAGCAGGCATCGGCGCGCAGCGGCGTCGGCATTCCCCTCCTCCGGGCGTGGGAGCGCCGCTACGGCGTCGTCGAGCCGGTGCGCACGCCGGCCGGCTACCGGCTCTACGACGACGAGGCCATCGACCGGCTGCGGGCGATGCGGCGACTCGTCGAAGGGGGCTGGTCGCCGCGCGAGGCGGCTTCCCGTGTCCGCTCGCTGGCGACCGATACCGTGCGATCCCTGGCGGCCGGGCAGGCCGAGGCGTCAGGCGCCGCGGCAGCACCGGCCGAGCGGGGCCAGCTCGTGGGCCGCATCGTTGACGCCGCGGCGAACCTCGATCGGTCGTCGCTGGAGGCTGCCCTGGACGAGGCGTTCGCCACGGCGCGCTTCGAAGCTGCGGCGCAGGGCGTGGTGCTGCCGGCCATGGTCGGCGTGGGCGAGGCGTGGGCTCGAGGTGAGCTTGACGTCGGAGCAGAGCACGCGGCATCGGCCGCGGTGCTGCGCCGGCTGGGCGCCGCATTCCAGGCGGCCGGGTCGGCAGCAGACGGCCCGACCGTGATCGTGGGCCTGCCACCCGGAAGCCAGCACGAGCTCGCCGCGCTCGCGTTCGCCACGGCCGCACGCCGCGGCGGCATGGACGTCGTCTACCTGGGGGCGGACGTGCCGGTGGGGTCCTGGCGGCTCGTGGCCGGTGAGACGGGCGCGGTCGCGATCGTGCTCGGCGCCATCATGGAGGCGGACGCCGCTTCCGCCGGGGACGTGCTCGCGGCTCTGGCCAACGATCTGCCGGAGGTCGTCCGCGCCGTCGGCGGCCGCCACGCGGCCGACGTGCCAGGCGACGGCCACCTCGTCCTCCCCGAGGAGCTGGGCCAGGCAGTGGCGACGCTCGACGCCGCACTCCCCCGCCGGCCGCGCAGCCGGCGGCGCTGAGCGCTACCCGATGAGCTGGCGCAGGGCGAAGAGCACGTTCGCGGGACGCTCGGCCAAGCGGCGCATGTACCACGCGTACCACGCCTCGCCGTAGGCGATGAGGTCGCGGACCACGTAGCCCTCCGCGGCCAGCCTCCGCTGCTCGTCCATGCGAATGCCGTACAGCATCTGCACCTCGAAGGTGTCGATCCCGATACCCGCTCCCCGCGCGTAGTCGGCCACCCGCTCCACGAGGCGCATGTCGTGGGTGCCGAGCCCCAGCCGCAGCTCGCCGCGCGCGGCGTACGGCAGCATGAGCACCGACAGGGACTGGTAGGCGGCGTCCACCTCCTCCCGACCACGGAAGGCGATGCTCGCCGGCTCGTCGTAGGCGCCCTTCACGAGGCGGACCTGCGGCTGGAGCGGCAGCAGGGCGTGGACATCGGCCGGGGTGCGGCGCAGGTAGGCCTGCAGGCAGATGCCGGCGTTCGGGTGCTCGACCTTCAGTCGGGTGTACAGCTCCAGACTGCGGTCGACATAGGCCGATGACTCCATGTCGATCCACAGCGTGCCCCCGCCATCGGCGGCATGCGCCGCCAGCGAGGCGAGGTGCTCGTAGGTTCGCTCCACGTCGAGGTCGAGGCCGATCTGGGTGAGCTTCAGGCTCACCTCCGCGTCGAGCCCACGCGCCCGGACGAGATCCAGCACGCGGTGGTAGTGCTCGGCCACGCCATCGGCCCCCTCGAGGCTGGTCAGGTTCTCGCCCAGGTGCGTGAGCAGGATGCCGATCCCGTGGGGACGGAAATGCTCGGCGGCGTCGAGCGCCTCCTCGATCGTCTCGCCCGGCATGAAACGGCGCACCGCTCGACGCGCGAACGGCAGGCGCGGCAGGTGGCGGCGCAGGAAGGCGTTGCCCGCCATCCACAGCAGGATCCGGCGCATGCCGCGGAGTCTAGCCGCGGCTGCTCGGCCTAGGAGCTTGCGACGTGGACATCGCAGTCGGGGGCGCGTTCGATGAGCCGGGTCGCGAGGTTGCCGCGCCCACGAAGGCGATCGATGAGCGACCGAGGCTGGCCGAGCACAAACACCGTCTCGATGTTCCGGTCGCGGACGACCTGGAGGATCTCCCCGACCTCGTCGCCGGCCCTGTGCCGCACGACCTCGGCGCCGAGGTCCTCCGCCAGGCGGAGGTGGTCCTCGAGCGCAGCGCGAGCCTCCGGGCTGGCGGCCCCCCAGCCAGCCGGTTCCACCCAGATGGCCACAAGCGGGGCTCGCAGCGCGTCGGACATCCGCCAGGCGCGCCGCACGAGGTTCGGCGTGGCAGGCGAAGGGCCGATCACGACGGCGACGCCCTGGCTCGCCGGCCACGCCTCGTCGAGGCGGTGGTCGCGCATGTAGTCCTCGAGGTCCTCTTCGACCGTCGCGGACAGGCGGCGCAGGACGAGCTCGCGCAACGCCGTCAGGTTGCCTTCCCGGAAGTAGCTCTCCAGCGCCTGCTCCGCCCGGGCCGGCGGGTAGACGTTGCCGTGGCGGATCCGCTGGCGAAGGGCGTGCGGCGTCATGTCGACGAGTTGGACCTCGTCGGCCTCGTCCAGGATCCGGTCCGGGACCCGCTCGCGCACCAGCACGCCGGTGATCCGCTCGACGATGTCGGCCAGGCTTTCGAGGTGCTGGATGTTCAGCGTGCTGATGACCGTGATCCCGTGCTCCTGGAGCTCGGCAGCGTCCTGCCAGCGCTTCTCGTGTCGCGAGCCTGGAGCGTTCGTGTGCGCGATCTCGTCCACGAGCGCCACCGCAGGTCGTCGAGCGACGACCGCGTCGACGTCCATCTCCTCGAGCTGGACGCCGCGGTAGTCCACCGTGCGGCGCGGGATCACCTCGAGGTCGCCCATGGCGGCGATGGTGAGCGGCCGGCCGTAGGTCTCCACGTACGCCACCACGCAGTCGGTTCCCCGGTCTCGGCGACGTTTCAGCTCCTCCAGGGCGGCGTACGTCTTGCCAACCCCGGGCGCCATGCCGACGTAGATCCGATGCCGGCCACGTGCACCCGACCCTGCCTCGCGCCGAACCCGGTCCAGCATCTCCTCGGCCGAGGGCCGGTCGCGTTCGGGGCTTACGTCCGAGGCGGCCACGGCAGCATCAAAGCACGCGCCGGGCTCAGCCGTCGATGGTCGCGAGCGCGTCGAGAGCGAGGTTCAGCTCGAGGACGTTCACGCCGGGATCGCCCAGGATGCCGAGGAATCGGCCCACCGTGTGCTCGTCGACGAGCTGCCGCACCGCGTCCTCGGCGATCCCGCGGGCAGCGGCCACGCGGGGCACCTGCAGCATCGCGTTGGCAGGGCTGATGTGTGGGTCGAGACCCGACCCGGAGGCGGTGACCGCATCGACGGGGACGGAAGCATCGGCGGCAAGCCCGTTCTCCGCCCGGTAGGCGGCCACCCGCTCCTCGACGCTGGCGAGGAGGTCGGCGCTCGTCGGGCCGAGGTTCGAGCCGCTCGATGCCGACGAGTCGTAGCCGTCGCCGGCCGCCGAGGGGCGCGGATGGAAGTACGCCTCGGAAGTGAACATCTGGCCGATGAGCCGCGAGCCGATCACGGTACCGTCATCCTGGCGGATGAGGCTCCCGTTGGCCTCCTCCGGGAAGAGGAGCTGGCCGACGCCGGTCATCGCCAGCGGGTAGACGATGCCGGTGAGCACGGTGAATACCACGAGCGTCACGAGCGCCGGACGCAGCTGTCGCAGGATCTCGATCATCGCCGCCTCCTCATGCCAGGCCGACCGCCGCGATCAGCAGGTCGATGAGCTTGATGCCGACGAAGGGCGCGGCGATGCCGCCCAGCCCGTAGACGAGCAGGTTGCGACGCAGCAGGTCGGCGGCCGGTGCGGGCCGGTACGCGACCCCGCGCAGCGAGAGCGGAACGAGCGCCACGATGATGAGCGCGTTGAAGATGACGGCCGAGAGGATGGCGCTCTGCGGCGTGGCCAGCCCCATGACATTGAGGGCACCCAGCTCCGGGTACGTGGCCACGAAGGCGGCGGGAATGATGGCGAAGTACTTCGCGACGTCGTTGGCGATGCTGAAGGTCGTGATCGCGCCCCGCGTGATGAGGAGCTGCTTGCCGATGGCCACGACCTCGATGAGCTTCGTTGGATTCGAGTCGAGGTCGACCATGTTGGCCGCCTCCTTGGCCGCCGCGGTGCCTGAGTTCATGGCAAGTCCGACGTCTGCCTGGGCCAGCGCCGGGGCGTCGTTCGTGCCGTCGCCGGTCATCGCCACCAGGTGGCCGGCGGCCTGCTCGGCGCGGATGATGTCGATCTTCTGCTCCGGGCGAGCCTCGGCGACGTAATCGTCCACGCCGGCCTCGCCAGCGATGGTCGCGGCGGTGAGCTGGTTGTCGCCGGTGATCATGATCGTGCGGATGCCCATGCGCCGGAACTCGGCGAAGCGCTCGCGCATGCCGGGCTTCACCGTGTCCTTCAGGTAGACCATGCCGACGAGGCGACCGTCGGAAGCGACGGCCAGCGGCGTGCCGCCGGCGCTCGAGATGCGCTCGACCTCCCGCACCAGGTCGGCTGGCGGATTGGTGATTCCCACTGCCGCGAGGACCGCGTCGACGGCACCCTTCAGGTGGGACCTGCCGTCGATGCGCATGCCGCTCAGTCGAGTCTCCGCGCTGAACGGCACGAGCTCGCCACCATCGGGCAGGCGGTCCGCCGCCGGGGCGCCGAGGGACTCGGCCAGGGCCAGGATGCTGCGCCCCTCGGGCGTCTCGTCGCCGATGCTCGCCATGTGTGCCGCCGCGGCGATCTCCGCGTCCGTGCCACCGTTCAACGGGATGAGCTCGGCGGCCAGGCGGTTGCCGTACGTGATCGTGCCGGTCTTGTCGAGGAGCAGCGTGTCCACGTCGCCGGCTGCTTCGACCGCGCGGCCCGACATGGCGAGGACGTTGAAGCGCGTCACGCGGTCCATCCCCGCGATGCCGATGGCCGACAGCAGCCCGCCGATCGTCGTGGGAATGAGGCATACCAGCAGGGCGACGAGGATCACGGTGCTGGCCGGGGAGCCGGCGTACATCGCGAACGGCTGCAGCGTCGCCACCGCCAGCAGGAACACGATGGTCAGACCGGCGAGCAGGATGGCGAGTGCGATCTCGTTCGGCGTGCGCTGCCGCACGGCGCCTTCGACGAGGGCGATCATCCGGTCCAGGAACGTCGAGCCCGGATCGCTCGAGACGCGCACCTTCAACCAGTCGCTGACGACCTGGGTTCCACCGGTGACCGACGAGCGAATGTCGGTGCCGGGCTCCTTGAGCACCGGGGCGGACTCGCCGGTGATCGCGGCCTCGTTCACGTAGGCCACGCCCTCGACCACCTCGCCGTCGCCCGGGATGAGCTCGCCCTCGCGCACGATCAGCAGGTCGCCCTTTCGCAGTTGGCTGGAGCTCACGGACTCCTCGACCCCGTCCCGCAGCCTCCGGGCTGGCGTCTCCTTCTGGGTGGCGCGCAGCGTGTTTGCCTGTGCTCGGCCCCGGGCCTCCGCCATGGCCTCCGCGAAGTTCGCGAAGAGCACGGTGAACCACAGCCACAGCGAGACCTGGAGGCCGAAGCCCCAGCCCGTGTTGCCGGCCAGCAGCTGCGTGACGGTCACGTAGGTCGTCAGCAGGGCCCCGACCCCGACGACGAACATCACCGGGTTCCCGATCAGGTGGCGGGGATCGAGCTTGACGAACGATTGCCCGACCGCGCCGCGCAGGAGCTCGGGCGCGAAGATCGCCGCGCGTCCGCGCCGGAGCGCAGCAAGCTCCTTCATCCCGTCCGTCTCCGGCGTGCGCCGGGTCGGCGGCGCCAGGCCGCGCGTCGCATCGGCGTCGCGCTCGGGGACGGTATGGGTCGGGCGGAGCGGCTCGGTCATCGGTCGGCCATCAGAAGGTCTGTCCGGCGTTGAGGAGCAGCTGCTCGACGATCGGGCCGAGCGCGAGGGCCGGGATGAAGGTGAGCGCACCCACCAGGAGCACGGTCCCGATGAGGAGGCCTACGAACAGCGGCGTGTGGGTCGGCATCGTGCCCAGGCTGGCCGGGACTGGCCGCTTCGCAGCCAGCGCACCGGCGATGGCAAGGGTCGGGATTGCCACCCAATAGCGGGCCACGATCATGGCGAGGCCCCCGACGACGTTCGTCACCACGTTGTTCGCCCCGTAGCCCGCGAAGGCGCTGCCGTTGTTGTTGCCCATCGAGCTGAAGGCGTAGAGGATCTCGCTGAAGCCGTGCGGCCCGCCGTCCTGGACACCCGCGACGCTCGGGTCCGCGAGGACGTTGATGGCCGTGCCCACCAGGGTCGCCAGGGGCGGCGCAAGGATGACGAGCACCGCCATCTTCATCTCGAACGGGCCGATCTTCTTGCCGAGGTACTCCGGGGTGCGTCCCACCATCAGCCCCGCGATGAAGACGGCGAGGATGGCGAAGATGAGCATCCCGTAGAGGCCCGATCCGACGCCGCCGAAGATGACCTCGCCGAGCTGCATGTTGAACAGGAGGACGAGCCCGCCCAGCGGCGTGAAGGAGTCGTGCATCGAGTTCACCGAGCCGTTGCTGGCCGCGGTCGTGGCTGTGGCCCACACTGCCGAGTTGGCGATCCCGAAGCGAACCTCCTTTCCCTCGAGGTTGCCGCCGCCCTGCGCGGCGCTCGCGACCTGGTCGACACCGGCCTGGGTCAGGAGCGGATTGCCGGCCTGCTCGCTGAACGCGGCCACGCCGATCCCGAGCACGAGGACGACGGTCATCGCGACGAGGATCGCCCAGCCCTGCCGTGTGTCACCCACCATCCGGCCGAACGAGTAGCAGAGGGCCCCGCTGATCACGAGGATCGCCAGCATCTCGCCGAAGTTCGACAGCGCGGTGGCGTTCTCGAACGGATGGGCCGAGTTCACGTTGAAGAAGCCGCCCCCGTTCGTGCCGAGCTGCTTGATCGCGATCTGTGAGGCGGCTGGCCCCATCGGCAGCAGCTGTGCGCCGCCATCCACCCCCTGAGACGGCTGGAACGGGTCGAGGTTCTGGACCACGCCCTGCGAAATGAGCAGGGTCGCGAGCAGCACGGAGAGGGGAAGCAGGATGTAGAGCGTGATGCGAGTCAGGTCGACCCAGAAGTTGCCGAGCGTCTGCGTTGAGCGGGCGCGCAGGCCGCGGACCAGGGCCACCAGGACGGCGATGCCTGTCGCCGCGGACACGAAGTTCTGAACCGTGAGCCCGGCCATCTGGGTCAGGTAGCTCATGGTCGTCTCGCCGCCGTAGGCCTGCCAGTTCGTGTTCGAGGCGAAGCTGGCGGCCGTGTTGAAGGCGAGGTCAGGAGGGACCCCGGCGAATCCCTGCGGATTGAGCGGCAGCGAGGCCTGGAACCGCTGCAGGGCGTAGAGCGCGACGAGCCCGGCGACGTTGAAGAGCAGCATCGCCACGGCGTAGCCCTTCCATCCCTGCTCGTCGGTCGCCCTGGGGCCCACGAGCCGGTAGAAGAGGCGCTCGACCGGCCCGAGGATGCGCGACAGCAGCGGGACCGGCTCGCCCTCGAAGACGCGCACCATGTAGAGGCCGAGCGGCTTTGCCAGGAGCAGGAGCGCCGCGAGGAAGACCGCGATCTGGAGCGCCGTGCTGCCGGTCATCGGACCCGCTCGCTCAGGACGACGATGCCGTACGTGGCCACCGCCGCCAGGAGCACGACGAGAAGGATGAGGAGGTCGTCCATTCCGCTATCCCTCGTCCCCATCGCGGCGGAAGTGGATGGTGAGGCCGGCCGGCACGACCTCGACACTGGCATGCACCCCTTCGGCCCGCGCGATGTGCCCGGCCATCACGGCGAGGGCGGCGCCGTCGGCGACGGCAGCGCACGTGACCGACACCGTGGGTGCCAGCCCGAGCTTGACCATCAGGCACGCGGCACGAAGCTGCGAGCGGCGCGCCAGCTCGAAAGCATCCTCGCGGGGACGCTCCTGCGAATCGCGTGGCTGGATCATGCGAACCGCTCCGGCCACATCAGGGCAACCAGGAGGTAGGCGAGCAGCAGGGCAGCGAGAATGCCGGAGATGACGAGCTCGGCGTCCATCAGCCGGCCTCGTCGCGGCGCCAGAGATGCACCGTGGCCGTCCCCCCGGCGAGCTGGACGCGATGCCGGAGCCCATGCGCGCCCGCCAGCTCCTTCACCTCCCGGACCAGGTCCAGCGCGGCGCCGCTGCGCGCGGGCAGGGGCATGGCGAACGTCGAGCGGGAGAACGGTGATCCGGCCCGGGCCTGCAGCCGACATGCATCGGCGAGCCAGGATGGGCTCCTCACGATCGACAGAGGTGGCGTGCGGCGCTGCGGGGTCATGCCGGGACCTCGTGCCCGAGAACGAGGCGCATGAGCGACTCGATGAGGAAGGGCTTCGGGAGATAGCCCACCACGCCGAACTCCAAGAGTCGCTCCGGGGTGATCCGGACGGCGGAGATCACCGCCGTCGTGGGTATCGGACCTTCCAGGCGAAGGGCGCGCAGGAGCTCCCATCCGGTACGGTCTGGCAGGTTGATGTCGAGGAGCAGCAGGTCGGGCGCGCGCTCACGGATGGCGTCCAGCCCCTCGGCAGCCGTCGCGGCCTCGCGCACCGTGACGCCACGCCGCTCGAGGTTGCGACGGATGATACGGCGCAGTGGGCGCTCGTCCTCGACCACGAGGACGTCCCGATAGCGGACCGAGGTCGGATCCATGACCCAATCAGTCTGGATCCGGGCGGCTCAACGACGGGTCAACGGGCCGCCGCTGTGCCTCAACACCGCGTCAACGTTCGGGAGCCTCGTGCTCCACCAGGCGGTATCCGACCCCGGTCTCGGTCCGGATGTACCGGGGTCGCGATGGGTCGGGTTCGAGCTTCTTCCGCAGGCGGGCCATGTACACGTGGAGATAGTGGTTCTCGGACCCGTATTCGGCCCCCCAGACGCGCTGCAGGAGGGCGCGATCGGTGAAGACCGTCCCGGGCTGGCTGGCCAGGGCGGTGAGGAGGGCGTACTCGGTCGGCGTGAGGCGGACCTCACGTCCCGCCAGCTCGACGCGCCGTCGCTCGCGGTCGATGAGGAGGTCGCCGGTCCGAAAGGCCGCGTCGCTGCCGGTGGACCGGCCTGCGTGGCGGAGTGCCACCCGCACCCGAGCGAGGAGCTCTTCGACGCCGAACGGCTTCGTGACGTAATCGTCGGCACCGAGGTCAAGGGCCCGGACCTTGTCGGCCTCGCCACCGAGCACCGAGAGCACCACGATCGGCGTTGACGTGCGATCGCGAAGGGCGGAGATGACCTCCAGCCCGCTCATGTCCGGGAGGTTCAGGTCGAGGAGGACGAGATCGGGGTGGAACGCCGACTCGCGCGCGAAGGCCTCCTCGCCGGTCGCGACCGCCTCGACCCGGAACCCCTGGGACCCCAGGTAGCGCGCCACGACGCGACGCACGGCGGGATCATCCTCCACGATGAGCACGCGGGCGCCGGTCCGCATCCTCATTGCGCGGCGTCCGTCGGCGGGGGCGGCGTCGGGATGGCGAAGCTGAACCGAGCGCCGCCGCCCTCGCGGTTCTGGGCCCAGATGCGCCCACCGTGCGCGATGACGAGCCCTCGCGCGACAGCCAGGCCGAGGCCGCTCCCTCGCGTGCCGCGGGGGGCTCCGGCCCGGTAGAACGGCTCGAACAGCCGGGGGATGACGTCCGGCGGCAGGCCGGGCCCCGTGTCGTCGACCCAGACCCGCAGCTCACCGTCCGCCACGTCGGCCGAGACGGTCACGTCGCCGCCGTGGGGCGTGTACTTCACCGCGTTCTCCACCAGGTTCGCGACCACCTGGTCGATCTCGACCGGGTCGACGAGAACTGGCGGCAGGTCTCCAGGCAGCTCGACCCGCAGCCGATGGTCGGCGGCCAGCGGCATGAGGCGCGCCACCGTGGCCTCGAGGAGGAGCCCGGGGTCGTGCCAGTCCTTGGCGGGGACGAGCGTGCCGCCCTGGATCCGGCTCAGGTCGAGAAGGTTGCCCACGATCCGGTTCAACCGGTTCGCCTCGTGCTCGATGGTCGCCAGGAACTCCTGCCGGTCCTCGGGATTCCACTCCACGTCCCCAAGCCGGAGGCTGCCGGCGGCGGCGATGATCGAGGCCAGCGGCGTCCGAAGGTCGTGTGACACTGCGTCGAGGAGCGTGCTCTTCAGCTCGCTGCTCCGGCGCAGGAGCTCGGCTTCGACCGCCCCTGCTCGCAGCCGCTCGCGCTCGGCGGCGACAGCCAGCTGGTCGCTCGCCGTATCGAGCAGGCGGGCCTGGCCGCCAGCCAGGTCGGCCTCCGGCGGCCAGAGCACGTGAAGTTGACCGATCTGCTCCTCGCCGCGCCGGATCGGGACCCGCGCCACGCCACGGCCCGGTCGCCGGCCGGGCAGCCGGTGCGGCGGCCGAACGCGGACCCAGCGGCCGGCCATCCCCGATCGGTCGGCGCTCGCAGGAGTCCCCTCCCCGAGGACGGAGGCCGGCCCGGTGGCCGCCTCGCGGACTGCCGCCCTCGCCTCGGCACTGCCCGCGTCGGCGCTGGCATGCACGCCATCCTCCTGGATGACGATGGCCACCGCCTCGGCGTCGAGCTCGAGTCGGAGCCGCTCGGCGACCGCGGGCAGCGCATCGGCCAGCGGGCCGCCAGCCAGCAGGTCGGTCAGGTCGTGGAGGATGCGAGCCTCGCGCTCCCGCGCGGCGATCTCGATGACGCGCGAGCGTTGGCCAGCCGCAAGCTGCGAGGCGACCGACGCGACGACGAGGTACGCGAGCAGCGCGGCCCATTCGTTCGGGTCGGAGATCGTGAACGTGAAGCGTGGCTCGGTGAAGAAGAAGTCGAACGCCAGGAAGGACACGAGGGAGGCCGCGATGCCGGGCCCTCGGCCGGCGGCCGTCGCCACCGCAAGCACGCTGAGGAGATAGACCAGCACGCCGCTCGGCAGCCACAGCGAACGGGGCAGCGTCCCGACCAGGAGCGTGGCAGCGGCCGGTGCGAGCACGGCGGCACCGTACGGCCCCGACCTGCGCAGGAGCCTTCTCATGTCCGGGGCGGTCACCCGCCCAGTATCCGCCACCGGCACGCTCGCTATCCTGCGGGGAAGGCGGGCGGAGGAGGAGGCGCAGTGGTGCGCGAACACGGCATCGGCGTGGCTCCGGTCCACGGACGTTCCGATCTCGAGGCGTTCATCTCGCTGCCCTGGCGCATCTACGCCGACGACCCGGCGTGGGTGCCGCCCCTGCGCCGCGAGGTGCATGCCTTCCTCGATCGCGAGAAGCACCCCTTCTACCGGCATGGTGCGGGGCAGGCGTTCCTCGCTCGCCGTGGCACGGAGGTGATTGGCCGCATCCTGGCCAGCGACGACCCGAACTACAACGCCCGACATGCAATGGATACGGGCATGTTCGGTCTGTTCGAATCGACCGATGACCCGGCCGTCGCATCGGCCCTGCTGAATGCCGCCGCCGGCTGGCTGCGTGAGCGCGGGCGGACCGCGATGCTGGGGCCGATCGAATACTCCACGAACTACACCTGCGGCCTCCTGGTCGAGGGCTTCGACACCCCGCCGCGCATCCTCATGAACCACAACCCGCCGTACTACCGCGGTCTGCTCGAGGGCTGGGGCCTGCGGCCGGTGAAGGAGCTCTATGCGTGGTGGATCGACGAGGCGCCGGACCTGCGTCCCTGGCTGAAGCGCGCTGCCCGCATCGCGGCGCGCGGCGTCACGCTGCGGCCGATCCGCAAGCGGAACCTGGCCGAAGAGATCGAGCGCGCGAAGCTCATCTACAACGAGGCCTGGTACGACAACTGGGGCTCGGTGCGCATGACCGATGCCGAGTTCACCGACCTCGGCCGGCACCTGGCCGAGATCGCCGACGAGGAGCTGCTCATCATGGCCGAGCAAGACGGCCGTCCGGTGGGCTTCAGCCTTTCCCTGCCCGATGCGAACGAGGCGTTCCGCGCGGTCGGCGACGGTCGCCTGGTGCAGTGGGGATTCGTGCCGCTGGGCCTCGTGCGCCTGCTGCTCGGCATGCGTCGGATCAAGACCTTCCGCTACCTGGCGCTCGGGGTGCTGCCCAGCCACCAGGGACGCGGCATCGCGGAGGCGATGGTGCTGCGCACCCTGGAGGTCGCGCTGGAGCGCGGCTACACCGGCTGCGAGATGGGCTGGACGCTGGACGACAACACGCGCGTGAACCGGGCGCTCGAGAAGGTCGGGGCGCGCCCCTACAAGACGTACCTGATCTACGAGGCGCCGATCCGCCCCTCATAGCGCGCGTCGGCAGCCACCTCGCGCCAGGCGGTGAGTGCCTCCGGCGACGAGTCGACCCGCCAGTCGGCGTGGCCGGTTGGCGCGTCGTGGAACCAGGCCACGCAACGGACGGCCGGGTAGCGGTTCGGCACCGCGTCGAGCAGCGCGTCCCGGATCCAGGCCGCCTTGTCGCCGCCCTCCTCGGCGCAGCCGATCTCGGCGAGCATGACCGGCAGGTCCGGCGCGAGATCGGTGATCCGGCGGTAGCTGTCGGCGAAGATCGCGTCGAACGACTGCCAGCGCGTGGAGCGCTGCGACCGCCCCCAGTTGTAGCCGTCGAGCGCCAGCCAGTCGACGGCGTCGGCGCCGGGGAAGTACGGCGCGAAGTCCGCCGCGCGGCGGTCGATGACGTGCGGGCTCCAGACCCAGATGGCGTTGGAGGCTCCCTCCTCGGCGAAGATCCGGCGCAGCCGATGCCACGCCTCCCGGAAGGCCGCAGGGTCCGAGCGCCACGGGATCCACTCCCCGTTCATCTCGTGCGCAGGGCGCAGGAGGAGCCGCCCGCCCCACGCGGCGACGGCCGCGGCGTAGGCCTGGACGTAGGCATCGTGCTCCCCGCGGGCGACGGCGGCCAGGTCGCCGGCGGGCGGCTGCCAGCTGATCATCGGCACCGCATCGGTGGCGGCGATGGCATCGGCCAGGGCGGGATCGAAGGTGCCGGTGGCATCGGTCCAGTTGCGGAAGAGGTGGATCACGGCTGGGGAGTGGCCGGTGAGGCGGCGGTATCGGTCCACGGCGTCCGGATCGGTCGGGAAACCGCGAACCCAGACGCCGAGCGCGATCCCCTGCTGCGTGTCCATGGCGTCGAGTCTAGGGAGCGTGCGCAGCAGCGCGCCGCGTGCGATGCTCCGGGCGGGCCGTTAGCTCAGTGGCAGAGCAGGGGACTTTTAATCCTCGTGTCGTGGGTTCGAATCCCACACGGCCCTCCACCTTCGCCGATGAGCCTGCGCGCGTTGCACCGTCTACCCATCGGACCATGAAGTGCAGGAACCACCGATGAAGCTGACCGCGTCGATGATGCTGTCCCTGGACGGCGTGTACCAGGGTCCCGGAGCGCCCGATGAGGATCGGCGCGGCGGGTTCGACCGCGGCGGATGGACCGCGCCGTACGCGGATCCCGAGATGTGGCCGTTCCTGACGTCGTGGTTCGAGCACGCGGACGCGCTGCTCCTCGGCCGGAAGACGTGGGAGATCTGGGAGTCCTACTGGCCGCTTCACGACGCCGGCGATCCGGTCTCCCACGGGATCAACGTCCTGCCCAAGTACGTGCCCTCGACCACGCTGAAGGACCCGACCTGGCAGAACACCCACGTCATCACCGGTGACGTGGAGGCGGCCGTGCGCGAGCTGAAGGCCCAGCCCGGCCGCGAGCTCCAGGTGCACGGCAGCGGCGTGCTGCTGCGCTGGCTGCTCGAGCGTGACCTCGTCGACGAGCTCAACCTGCGCGTCCATCCCGTCGTGCTGGGCGACGGCCTGCGCCTCTTCCCGGAGCGCGGCCCGACGCACCACCTGGAACTCATCGAGTCCCGCTCGCTGCCGTCAGGGGTGACGCTGCAGACCTATCGCCCAGCCGGGCGGGCGACGTTCGGTACCGCTGGGGAGTAGGTCGGGCCGCTCGTCGCGCGCGACTTCTGGACGAACGACGTACGGTAACCGCCCGCGTACGAGTGATATCGAACGCCCGAGGTGAACCGATGAACCGCCCGTCCCGGACCCCTGTGCCCGCCGCGCTCGCCAGCATCGGCCTGGCGCTGGCGCTCGCCGCCTGCCAGACCGGCGGCGCCGGTTCGCCCTCGGCCGTCGGCAGCGCCGGGACCGATGACGCCGCCGTTGCGGTATCCAGCTCCGGCGACCTCGGCGATTTCGTGGTCGATGCCGATGGCCGCACGCTCTACGTCTTCCTCAACGACTCGCCGGGCACGAGCGCGTGCTCGGCGGAGTGCGCGGCAGACTGGCCGCCCGCCACGGTGGACGGGACGTCGCCGAGCGCCGGGGAGGGTGTGACCGCCGAGCTGGGAACGCTCGAGCGCGATGACGGCAGCCTGCAGCTCACCCTGGACGGCTGGCCGCTGTATCGCTACGCGGGCGATGCCGCGGCCGGCGACACAAGCGGCGAGGGCGTGGGCGGGGTCTGGTTCGTGGGCCGGCCGGACGGGACGGTCGCGACTCCCGGCACCGAGCCGAGCGCCGACGCCAGCGCCGCGGAGAGCGACGAGGGCGGCTACCGCGACTACTGAGCGGCCCGCCGTCTGGCGGCGCTCGGGGGCCTGTCGCGACGTCGCACACGTCCGTTTGTTGCCGCTTATGCCCGCTGGGCATGGTAGGCGGCCTCGGTGCTGGTCACGGGGTTCTCGCCGGCCTCGGCCACGCTCGGAACGAGCTGCTGGGCAGCCCCAGACTACGGCGCGGGGGCCCGGCACCCACTTACCACGCCCGACGGGCATATCTGGCGGTCATCGCCCTGCGAAATCGGCGCGGCAACCGATGGTGCCGGCTGCTCAGCGCGTGACGCCGGGCCTGCGGCGCACCCAGGCGAACGCGCGCCCGATGTGGCGCCGCTGCAGCACCGCAACGGCCGCCGCCAGCACGAAGTACGCGATCGTCACGTACCCGCGCGTCTCGGGCAGCACCATCTGGAGCAGGAACAGCCCGGCCAGCATGGCCGCCCCGTAGACCGACAGCCGCAGGTCGAGCAGGAGCGTCACCGCGAACAGCGACTGGGCGGCGGTGAGCAGCACCTCCTCCCGCTGACGCTCGTCGAGCGGCAGCGAGGTTGGCGCTCCCAGGGCGATGCTGTAGACGAGCGGGAGCATCGCCACGAGCAGGGTCCACTGGTTGATCTTCGA
>DATBIK010000032.1:0-12688 GCA_036556985.1 Candidatus Limnocylindria bacterium
CTCGAAGGTGCCCATCAGCCCGGCCAGCGCCTCGTGGCTCTGCGTGCCCGTCTCCCACTTCCCGGGGAGTGCCTCGCCGGCGGGACGCACCCGGTAGGCGACGAGGCGCTCGAGGAGCTCGGCCCGGCCCCACAGCATGCCAAGGTGCGGCCCGAAGAACTTGTACGGCGAGCAGGCGATGATGTCGGCGCCGAGCGTTGCCACATCCACCGGCACGTGCGGCGCGGCGTGGACGGCGTCCACGAAGATGATCGCGCCATGCGCGCGCGCGGCGTCGGCGACGCGCCGCACGTCGTTCAGCGTCCCGACCGCGTTCGAGGCGAGCCCGACCGCCACGATCCGGGTCCGCTCCCCGATGACCGCGTCGAGCGCGCCGAGGTCGAGCGTGCAGTCGGTCGGGTCGATGTCGATCCAGCGCACCGTCGCCCCGCGATCGACGGCCATCGCCAGCCATGGCGCGACGTTCGCGTCGTGGTCAAGCCGGGTCACGACGACCTCGTCGCCGGACCGGATGTCCCGGCCGATGGCGCGGCTGACCGCCAGGGCCAGCGTCGTCATGTTCGGGCCGAACGCGATCTCGTCGGGTCGGTCGGCCCCGACGAAGTCGGCTGCCGCCGCATGGACGTCGTCGAGGAGCGCATCGGTCTCCTCGGAGGTGCGGAAGGCGCCGCCGTGGTTCGCGTTCGAGGCACGCAGGTAGGCGGCCATGGCGTCGATGCACGCGTCGGGCACCTGCGTCCCGCCCGGGCCGTCCAGGAAAGCGATCGGCCGTCCGTCGAGCGACCGGCGCAGCGCCGGGAAGTGGCCGCGCACCGCCGCCGGGTCGATCCCGGCGCGGGCGATCGGGGTTGTCACGCCGGAGATGGTACGCGTCGTGCACGCCCACCGGCCGGATTCCATCGAGTAGCATCGGCCCTCCATGACGACCTCCCTCCGCGTGGCGACGCTGCCCGGTTACGACTTCGGCCTGCCCCGGGGGCTCGAGGGCCTGGGCGAGCTGGCGTACAACCTGTGGTGGAGCTGGACTCCGCGCGCCGGGTCGCTCTTTTCGCGCATCGACGGCCTGGCCTGGTCGCGCCACCGCAACCCGATCCCCGTCCTGACCGGCGTCGCGTCGTCGCGCTGGGCGGAGCTCGCCGCGGACGAGGACTTCGTGGTCGACGCCAGCCGCCTGCTCGACGAGTTCAACCGCTACATGGAGAACGGGTCGGACTCCTGGTACCGCCGCAGCGCGGAGGCCTCAGCGGAGAACGCCCTGCCCGGACCGATCGGCTACTTCTGCGCCGAGTACGGCATCCACGAGTCGATGCAGATCTACTCCGGCGGCCTCGGCGTGCTCGCGGGCGACCACCTCAAGTCCGCGTCCGACGCCGCGCTGCCGTTCGCCGGCGTGGGGCTCCTCTACCGGCGCGGCTACTTCCGCCAGCAGATCGACGCCGACGGCCACCAGGAGCACGCCCAGCCCGACCTCGACCCCGGGCAGCTGCCGCTGCGGCGCGCACGTGGCCCGAACGGACAGGCGCTGGAGGTGAGCGTCGAGTTTCCCGGACGCGACGTGCACGCCGCGGTCTGGGTGGCGCAGGTCGGGCGCGTGCCCCTGCTGCTGCTCGACACCGACATCGCCGCCAACGACCCGGCCGACCGGCCGATCACCCACATCCTCTACGTGCGCGGCCGCGAGATGCGCCTCTGCCAGGAGATGATCCTCGGCATCGGCGGGGTGCGGGCGCTGCGCGAGCTGGGCATCGCCCCGGCGGTCTGGCACCTCAACGAGGGACACTCCGCCTTCCTCCTCCTCGAGCGCACCCGCGAGCTCCTTGCCGACGAGCCCGGCATGGCACCCGGCGAGGCGCTGCGGCGGGTTGGCCGCGACTCGGTGTTCACGATCCACACGCCGGTCCCCGCCGGCAACGAGGTCTTCGACCGCGCGCTCGCCACGAAGAACCTCTCGCCGATGCTGGACGGCATGGGGCTGCCCGCCGGCGAGCTCATGGAGCTCGGCCGCGGCCGGACGGACGACCCGAACGCCGGCTTCGACATGACCGCCTTCGTCCTGCGCCACGCCGCGGACGCGAACGCGGTGAGCCAGCTCCACGGCGTCACCGCCACGGACACCTGGCAGGCGGTTGCCGGTCACCCGGTCCAGGCCATCACCAACGGGGTTCACGTCTCGACGTGGCTGGGCCGCCCCATCCGCCGCCTCTACGAGCGCGCGCTGGGGACATCACTCGGGACCGATCTCTCCGATCCGGAGCTCGTGAGCCGCCTCGCCGAGGTCGACGACGCTGACCTGTGGGCCTCGCACCTCCAGCAGAAGCGCGAGTTCATGGACTTCACCGAGCGGCGGCTGGCGCGCCAGTTCGCCCGCCATGGCGAGTCGCCGGACGAGCTGCGCCGGGTGGACAACGCCCTGAACCCGGCGGCCCTGACCATCGGCTTCGCGCGGCGCTTCGCGACGTACAAGCGCGCCGACCTCCTCTTCCGCGACGAGGAGCGCCTGGCCGCGCTCCTGTCGAACGAGGAGCGACCGGTGCAGGTGGTCCTCGCCGGCAAGGCCCATCCCGCCGACCGCCCGGGGCAGCGCGTCATCCAGCGCATCTTCGAGCTCAGCCGCTCGGATCGCCTTCGGGGTCGGGTCTTCATCATGGAGGACTACGACATCCGGATCGCCCGCTTCCTGGTCGGCGGCGTGGACATCTGGCTGAACAACCCGCGCCGCCCGATGGAGGCATCGGGGACCTCCGGCATGAAGGCCGCGCTGAACGGCATCCCCTCGGTCAGCATCCTGGATGGCTGGTGGGACGAGGGCTTCAACGGGCGCAACGGCTGGGCCATCGGCGACCGGACGCCGGACGGCGACGACGGGACGCAGGACGCGGAGGATGCCGACGCGCTGTATCGGCTCCTCGAAGAGGAGATCGTGCCGCGCTACTTCGCGCTCGACGCCGATGGCGTGCCGCGCGCCTGGGTGGCGACGATGCGCGAGGCGGTCGCCAGCTCGCTGTGGCAGTTCAGCACCGCCCGCATGCTGCGCGAGTACGTCACCCGGCTGTACCTTCCGACGGTTCGCGCCGGCGAGCCAGCGCCCGCCTGAGCAGGACCCTCTTTACGGGCGCCGTACGATGCGCCCATGGATGCATCGCCGAGCCCTCTGCAGCGGGATCTCGTCGCGCTCCTCGAAGCGGTGCGCCGCGCGGAGCACGACCTCTTCAGCGCCCTCGAAGAGACGAGCGGGGAAGAGCCGGTCATCGAGGGCCTCCGCGCCCGCGACGTCCGGGCGCACCTGGCCGCGTGGCGGTCGATCGAGGCGCGGCGCCTGCTCGGCACCCCAGCCGACGATGATCCGCTTCCGGGTGACGAGCTCGACGAATCGAATGCCCGCATCCAGGCCGAGCGCGCGGACTGGTCGGCGGAGCGGGCCGCGGCGGAGGCGGACGCGAGCATCGACGCGCTGATCGAGGCCATTGGCGCGTCCGCCAATGACGCGCTGTGCGAGTGCGACGAGCTGGCGGCGGGGATCGGGGCAAACGGCGCCAACCACGCCATCGGCCACCTCAGCGACATCGCGCGCCTCGCCGGGGCCGAGGCCCGCTACGAGCAGCTTGCGGCCGAGGTGGAGGACATCCTGCGCGGCAGCCATCTCATGCCGCGCGACTCGGGCGTGATGCTCTACAACCTCGCCTGCCACAGCGGGCTCACCGGACGAACCGACGACGCCGTGCGCCTGCTCGGCACGGCGTTCAAGCGGCGCCCCGACCTGCGCGCCATCGCGATGGACGACCCGGATCTCGTTTCGGTCCGGGAGCGGCTCGCGCCGGCCTGATTCCCGACTACGGGAGGTAGTTGCGCGGGTTCTCCCAGACGCCGTGATCGTTCACGGCGAAGTGGAGGTGGCAGCCGGTCGAGAAGCCGGTGGTCCCCTCGTAGCCGATGACCTGGCCGGTGTTCACGATCTGGCCCGGCGAGACGATGACCCGCGCCTGGAGGTGCCAGTACCAGGTCTGGATGCCACCGCCGTGGTCGAGGACGACGCCGAAGCCCAGGTCGTAGGGATACAGCGGCTGCCCGGAGGCGACGACCACCCCCGCCTTCGAGGCCATGATCGGCGCGCCGCACCCGGAAGCCATGTCGATGCCACCGTGGAAGTGCGGGTAGTAGGTTCCGTTGTACGTGTAGGGCGGCTCGAGCGCGAAGCTCGTGGGCCCCCATTCCTGCGTGATGCGCGGATAGGCCTCCGGCCAGCGGAACCCGGATGGCGAGATGTTCTGCTGCCGACGGCGAGCCTCCTCCTCGGCGCGGCGCCTTGCCTCCTCGATCGCCGCCTGCTCGGCGACGAGCCGGGTGACGAGCTGTGATGCGGCGGCGAAGGCCTGCTTGTTGGCCGCGATCTGGCGCTCGACGTCGCCCTTGGCCTCGAGCGCGGCGTTCAGCGCCTGCTCCTGCTCGGCGCGCTTCCGCTCGGCGGCCGCCTTCAGCTCCGCGGTGCGCTCCTCGAGCCGCTCGAGCTCGGCCTCCCGCTCGGCGAGGATGGCCTCCTCCTCGGACGCGAGGATGCGCGCCTCGCGGAGCGCGTGCCTTCCGTCGCGCAGGGTCGCCTGCTTGACGTCCAGCTCCTCGCGGATGACACGGATCTCGTCGGCCAGCGCGCGATCCTGCTCGGACAGGGTGAGCAGGTAGCCGACCTGGCTCGTCGCGGCGTCCAGCGACTCCGACCCCAGGATGACCTCGAGCAGCGACGTTTGGCTGTGCTCGTACGCGGAGCGGAGGTGATCCTCGAGCAGCGCCTCGCGCGCGGCGAGGGCGTCGCTCTGTTCGGCGATGTCGATGGCCACGGCGGCGAGCTCGGCGTCGAGCGCATCGATCTCCGACCGCAGCTGCGTCAGGTGCGCCCGGATGTCGCGGACCTGGTCCCGGACGCGACCGAGCAGCTTCACGACGTGGTCGTACTCGGCGGTGATCTCCTTCAGCGCGGCCTCCGCCTCGTCGAGCTGGTCGCCGAGCGAGGCGGCGCGCACCTTCAGGCTGGCGAGCCGCGCGCGCTGGTCCGCCAGCTGGCGCTCGATCGCCGCCTTCTTGGCTCGTGCCTCTGCGATGGGGTCCGCGGCCAGGGCCAGGTCGCGGGGGGAGCTTCCGACAAAGCTGCCTGCCAGGATCACCAGGGCGAACAGGGTGACCGTCAGGCGTGCTCGTCGAGGTCTCATGGACCGATGTCGCCGTTCTTTTTCACGGGTGTGCCCAATCCCGTTACGTGCTCGAACCGCATGCTACACGGCCGTCCCGGCAGCACAACGGGCGAGAATGTACTACACCGTCCTACCCCGATGCACCCTTCGGCCGCGCTGCGGGGCGGACCTCAGCCGCGTCGCCGCGAGCTCAGCCAGCGCACGGCCGCTGCCGCGACTGCGCCGCCCACCGCCATCGCCCAGCCCGGCATCTTTGCCGCCTCCGAGCGGCGCCGCCCCTCCTCGGTCGCGGCCGGACCCGGCTCGGGCGGAGGTGGCGGCGCAAACGCATCGGCGAAGGCTGGCTTCGGCGTCTCGGCCATGTCGTCGAGCACCGACGCGCGGGCGACCTCGGCGCCGAGCAGCACGATGACGCTCGCGAAGTAGAGGAAGACGAGCAGCGAGATCGCCGCCGAGATGGGGCCGAAGGCGCTGTCGTAGTTCGCCACGTTGGTCGTGTACCAGGTGAACCCGAAGCGCAGCACCGTCCACAGGATGGTGGCGACCACGGCGCCGGGCCACACCTCCGCCAGGGAGACCGGCCGGTTCGGGACGAGGCGGTAGATCGCCAGGAACGCCACGAAGATGAGGAGGATCGGCGTCAGGAGGCCGATCGCCCCGAGTGCCAGGCCGCCGCCGGGCACCGCGTCGAGCACGTCGCCGGCCGCACGCTGGACGATCCCGGTGACGATGCCGATCACGATCGAGGCCACGCCCAGCAGCCCGGTGACGCCCATGACCGCCAGGCCGATGAGCTTGTCCTGGACGAAGCCGCGCCGCTCGGCGGAGACGAAGGCGCTGCTGATGCCGCGGTTCAGGGCCGAGAAGACGCCGAGCGCGCCCCACAGCAGGAAGGCGCCGCTGATGAGGCCGATGCCGCCGCGCGACTCGATGACGCCGTCGATGATGGCGGCGATGGTGTCCGGGTCCATCGGCGTACCGGCCTCGACCTGCTCGATGACGAAGGACCGCGCCTCCCCCTCCCCCAGGAAGAAGCTCATCACCACCACGCCCAGGACGAGCAGCTGGAAGACGGAGAGGATCGAGAAGTAGGCCATGGAGCCGGCGTTCTGGAGCGACTCGTGCCCCAGGAATCCGGCCACTGCGCGGCGACCGATGCGCGTCCATCGGTGGCGAATCAGCCAGGCATCGGCATCGTGGACGATGCGCTTCGCTCGGTCGACCATGGGCTGAGGTCCTCCGCAATCGGCGTGCCGCGCCCCGCTTGCGATCAGAGGCTACCCTGCCCGCGTGGCACGCGGCGAATCGCTCGAGCTCGAGATCGGCGGCGAGACGGTCACCGTCAGCAACCCGTCGAAGGTGTACTTCCCGGAGATCGGGCTGACGAAGGGCGAGCTGGTCGACTACTACCTCGCCGTGGCCGATGGCGCGCTGCGCGGCGTGGCGCATCGGCCCATGGCCCTCAAGCGGTTCGTGGACGGCATCACCGGCGAGGCCTTCTTCCAGAAGCGGGCACCGAAGTCGGTGCCGTCCTTCGTGGAGACGGTGGAGCTCGCCTTCCCCTCCGGTCGGACGGCGGACGAGGTGGTGGTCACGAACGCCGCCGCCCTGGCCTGGGTCGTCAACCTCGGCTGCGTCGACCTCAACCCGCACCCCGTTCGGGCCGATGACCTGGCCCACCCCGACGAGCTGCGCGTCGACCTCGACCCCGGCCCGGGAGTGCCCTGGTCCGACGTGCGGCGCGTCGCGATGGTGGTGCGCGACGTCCTCGCCGACCACGGCCTGACCGGCTGGCCCAAGACCTCCGGCTCGCGCGGCATCCACGTCTACACCCGGATCGAGCGCCGATGGGGCTTCACCGAGGTCCGCCGCGCCGCCCTGGCGCTCGCCCGCGAGGTCGAGCGCCGCGCCCCCGAGATCGCCACGAGCAAGTGGTGGAAAGAGGAGCGCCACGGCGTGTTCATCGACTACAACCAGAACGCGAAGGACCGCACCGTGGCCTCCGCCTACTCCGTGCGGCCGGTCGCGAACGCACAGGTCTCGGCGCCGCTGCTGTGGGAGGAGGTGCCGGACGCGGAGCTCGGCGACTTCACCGTCGCGACCATGAAGGACCGATACGCCCGCCTCGGCGACGTCGGCGCCGGCATCGACGCCGCCGTCGGCTCGCTGGACGCGTTGCTCGACCTGGCGGACCGCGACGAGGCCTCCGGCCTGGGCGACGCCCCGTGGCCGCCCCACTACGCCAAGGGCGAGAACGAGCCGCCGCGCGTCCAGCCATCGAAGCGCCGCATGGCCTGGACGCCGCCCGCCGGCGGTCGGGCCGGGGAGCAACCGCAGCCCATGCCTCCCGCGCCCGCTCGGGGCGCCGACGGCTCGGTGCCGGCCACCGGCCGCCGCCGCTCGAAGCACCCGCTCGTCGTCGTGGCCCAGGCCAAGGCCAAGGCCGATGCCCTCGACGGCCTCGAGCGATGGCGCGCGCGGCACCCGCAGGCGGCCAAGCACCTCGCCGAGGACGACGTGCTCGTCGATGGCATGCGCGGCCGCTCGTCGCTCTGGTACCGGGTGCGCGTGAACCTGCGCCACGTCCCGGAGGCCGATCGCCCGCCCGCCGAGAAGCCCGACCCCGACTACGACCTCACCCAGGAGTGGCTCGGCCAGGGAGACGGTTGAGCACCAGGCTGGAGGTTGATCGCTTCTTCGCCGGCAATCCGGTCGGGCTGGAGGCGTACGCTCGCATGGAGGGGCTCCTGGCCCGGCTGGGTCCGTACGAGGTCCGGGTGACCCGGAGCCAGGTGGCGTTCCGGGGCCGGCGCGGTTTCGCCTACCTGTGGCTCCCCGACCGCTGGCTGCGAGGGGAGGTGTCACCAGTGGTCCTGTCGATCGGCCTTGACCGTCCCATCCGAACAGCGCGGTTCAAGGAAGTCGTGCAGCCTGCGCCATCGCGGTGGATGCACCACCTCGAGATCAGCTCCGCGAACGAGATCGACGAAGAGGTCTCTGGATGGCTGGCCGATGCGTACCGATGGGGTGGCTGACCCGGCGGCGACAGCTCATCAGGCCAGTCGCACTTCCAAACGCTCCCGCGCAGCCGGCCACTCATCGGCCAGGATCGAGTAGTAGACGGTGTCGCGCAGGTGCCCATCGGGCAGGCGCATGTGGTGGCGCAGCACCCCCTCGCGCACCCCGCCGATCCGCTCGATCGCGGCCTGTGAGCGCTCGTTGCGGGCATCGGTCTTGAGGGCCACCCGGGTGGCTCCCAGCTCCTCGAAGGCGTACGTCAGCTGGAGCAGCTTGGCCTCGGTGTTCGCCGCGGTCCGCTGGTGCGAGGGCGCGATCCAGGTCCAGCCGATCTCCAGCCGGCCGTCGGCCGGCGAGATGTCGCCGAAGCGGGTGGAGCCGATGGCACGGCCGGTCGACGCCAACACCGTCGCCCAGGTCACGAACTGCGGCTGGAGGGCGTCGGCCAGGTAGGCGGGCCAGGCCTCCGCCCCGCGCCACAGCTCGGAGAGCGTGTAGCGGAAGGTGGCCGGGTCCTCGGCCGCGGCCGCCAACAGGTGGTCGCGATGGCGCTCGTCGATCGGCTCCAGCCGGACGTGGCGTCCGGCCAGCGTCACGCGCTCAGGTGCCTTCACGCCGCCGCGTACCCGTTTGCTGGGTACGGATCGGCAGATGGGCCCAGAACATCTGCCAATTGCCCGCCCCGGGGGTCAGGAGCGATGAATTCCGGGCACGGCACCGATCCGTACCCGCCCCGTGGGTAATCCCGCTCACGTTGGGGACGGCGCGCTGACGGCGGCCTCCACCCAGCCGGGGATCTCCCGCCGCAGCGTGGCCAGCGGCAGCGACCCGTGGGCCAGCACCTCGTCGTGGAATGCGCGCAGGTCGAATCGGTCGCCCATCTTCTCGGACACCTCACGCCGTGCCCGTTCGATCTCGCGCTGTCCGATCTTGTAGGCGAGCGCCTGGGCCGGCCAGATCGTGTATCGGTCCACCTCGATCTCGGCATCCACCATGGGCAGCGTGCCGCGCTCGTGCATGAACTCGATCGCCCGCTCCCTCGACCAGCCCAGCGCGTGGAGGCCGGAATCCACGACGAGGCGTGACGCGCGAAAGGCCTGCGCGTCGAGCATGCCAAGGCGCTCCGCCTCCGAGGCATACAGGCCCATCTCGTCGGAAAGGCGCTCGCAGTACAGGCCCCAGCCTTCGACGTAGGCCACGCCCGCCATCCGCGCGCCCAGGATCCGGAAGCGCGGCAGCCCGGTGAGCTCCATCTCGATCCCGATCTGGAAGTGGTGCCCCGGCGTGGCCTCGTGGAAGGTGATGGCCGCGATCTTGTGGAGCTGCCGCTCGGAGGGCTGGTAGGTGTTGATGTAGTACTGCCCCTGCCGCGACCCGTCGAGCGAGGGCTGCATGTAGAACGCCGGCGGCGTCTCCCGCTCGCGATACTCCTCCACCGCCTTCACGACGCAGTTCGCCGATGGCAGACGCCCGAAGTAGTCCGGCGCCGCCGCGAAGGCGCGCTCCGTCTGCTCCTCGGCCAGCCGTACGAGCGCCTCGCGCGAGTCGGTGTGGTTGTCCGGGTCGGCGGCGAGGGCCTTCTTGTAGGCGTGCCGATCGGGGTGGCCCTGCCCGCGCGCGATCTCGTCCATCTCGGCCTCGATCCGCGCCAGGTCCTCCAGCCCGAAGGCGTGCACCTCTTCCGCCGTCGTCGCCACGGTCGTCTGCATGCGGATGGCGAGCCGATATGCCGCATCGCCATCGGGCGTGCCGGCCAGGCCCGGCTCCGGCCGGGCAAGCGGCAGGTACTCGTCGGCGAGGAAGTCGCGGACGCGCTGGAGCCCCGGGTACACGTGCTCGGCGACCGCGGTTCGGACGCGGTCGCGGGCTTCGTCATCGGCAACGTGAGCGAGCGTGACCGCCGGGAACTGCTCGGCCGGCAGCTGGAGCATGCGCTCGGTCTGCTCGATCTGCTTGCGAACCGGCGCGACCGACTCCACCCGCCGGTCGGTGATGCCCTCGCGCAGCGTGTCGAGGTATTGCTCGGCGGCGACCGGGAAGGCGCGCATCCGGGTCAGAAGCTTCTCGAGCGCCTCCGGGCTCTCGGCGATCTGGTACTGGCCGACCATGACCGGCAGGGTGGCAATGCCCGAGATGTGGTTGATGGCCAGCTGGTGGAGCTTCGCGTCCAGCGCCTCGAGGCCGTTGCGCGCCACGAGGACGAGCATGTCGCGGGTGATGACCTGCTCCGGATCCAGCCCCGCCGGGTCGATGGCCTCGGCCTCGACGAGCACCTCGCGGAAGGCCGCCGCATCGGCCGCGCGGCCGTCGGCGCCGAGGTCCGGCAGGCGGTCGTCCCAGCGGTCGTCGCCCAGGATGGTGGCGTAGACGGGATTCCGCTCGAGCACGCCCTCGAAGAATCGGTCGGCGAGCTCGTTGACGGCGACATTCGGGTCGCGCGGGTCGCGGGCAGCGGATTCGGTGGTCACGTGCTGCAGGACTCCTTCGATGTCAAACGATCGGACGAGAAGTCTAGCGGCCGGATGAAATCGACGCCGACTGCGGGCAGATGCCTCAGCCGGTGAGTCTATGGACCATTGGGCGGCTCCTGAGCGCCGACCGGCCGGCTTCGATGGCGATTTGGACCACCCGCACAGTCGCGCGGCGACGGAGGTGCTGTTTCGGGGCTCCAAGCCACGTGCCGATGGTCGATAGACTCAGGGGCCGGCACGCAAGCACGCCGGCGACTGCCTGAAAGGCTCTACCCGAAAAGGTCGGCGAGGAGGGCGGGCGGCGTTTCCTCGAGCTGGTCGTAGCGGCAATCGGCTGGCGGCTTGTCCGGCCGCCAGCGGCGGAAGGTGGCCGCGTGCCGGAAGCGGTCGCCCTGGAGGTGGTCGAAGGCGACCTCGCACACGAGCTCGGGCCGGAGCGGCTCCCAGGAGAGGTCCTTGCCGCGGTTCCAGCGAGACGTGGCGCCGGGCATGCGCTTGCCCTCCCACTGCGCCTCGAACTCCTTCCATTCCTGCCACGGGTGCCCGTCCAGCGCATCCCGTCGGTACGGCTCCAGGAACGCGACCAGCTCGCGCCGCCGCTCCATGGTGAACGACGAGGTGACGCCGACGTGCTGCAGCTGGCCGGCGTCGTTCCAGAGGCCGAGCAGCAGCGAGCCGACCATCGTGCCCGGCCCGTTCTTGTGCCAGCGGAAGCCGGCCACCACGCAGTCCGCGGTGCGCAGGTGCTTCACCTTCGCCATCTCGCGCTTGCCGGGCAGGTACGTGCCCTCCGCCCGCTTGGCGATGACCCCGTCGAGGCCCGCCCCCTCGAACTCGTGGAACCAGCGCCGGGCCAGCTCGGCATCCGACGTTGCCGGCGTGAGCAGGACCGATGTCGCCGCCGGATCCGCGACGAGCGCCTCCAGCCGGGCGCGCCGCTCGTCGAGCGGCGCGTCGCGGAGGTCATCGGTCCCGGAGGCCAGGCAGTCGAAGGCGACGAAGGAGGCCGGCGTCTCCCCCGCCAGCATCGCAACCCGAGAGGCGGCGGGATGGATGCGGAGGAGCAGCGCGTCGAAGTCCAGGGCGCCGTCCCGCGCGATGACCACCTCGCCATCGAGGACGAAGCGCGCATCGGTCCCGCCAACCGAACGGAGGGGCTCCTCGAGCTCCGGGAAGTATCGGTTCAGCGGCTTCAGGTCCCGGGATTGCAGGTAGACCTCCGGCCCGTCGCGGAAGACGAGGGCCCGGAAGCCGTCCCACTTGGGCTCGTAGCGCCACCCGTCGCCGACGGGCAGCTCGGGCGTGGGCTTGGCCAGCATCGGTTCGATGGGAGGAGGTATCGGGAAGGCCATCGGGTGCCGATCATACGCGGACCCATCGGCCATACTCGGAAGGCATGGGCATCGAGATCCAGTTCCTCGGCGCGGTGGGCACCGTGACCGGCTCGCAGTTCCTCGTCAGCGCCGGCGACCGGCGCGTGCTCGTCGACTGCGGCATGTTCCAGGGCGCGCCGGAGGAGGTGAGCCGCAACCGCATCCCGTTCGCGTTCGACGCGGGCGAGCTCGACGCCGTGCTCCTCACCCACGCCCACCTCGATCACTGCGGGCGCGTGCCGGCCCTCGTGAAGGCGGGCTATCACGGGCCGATCTTCGCCACCGCGGGCACCACCGACCTGGCCGAGATCGTCCTGCGCGACTCGGCCAAGCTCCAGGAGGAGGCGGAGGCCCGATGGCGCCGCCACCACCCGGACGAGGCCGCCGCCTACGACGCCGAGCTGGAGGCGGAGGCCGCCGCGACCGAGGACGAGGACGTGGACCATCCCGCGGCGATCCGCGACGCCGTGCCGGAGGGCTCTACCGAGACCCGCGCCGCGATCTACGAGATGCGCGACGTGGAGCAGGCGGTCCGCCAGTTCCGCGACGTGCCCTACGGGGAGATGACCGAGGTCACCCCCGGCGTCCACGCCACCTTCCACGACGCCGGGCACATCCTCGGCTCGGCGATCATCGAGCTGCG
>DATBIK010000033.1:0-9124 GCA_036556985.1 Candidatus Limnocylindria bacterium
GTAGGCCACGTCGCGGTCGTCGACGAGCGGGAAGATGCTGCGGCTGACCGAGGTCCGCGGCTCCCGCTCGTGGCCCGCCTCGCGCCACGCGGCGTGGAAGGCGGCGATCTGCTCCGCCTGCTGGACGTGGAGCGGCTGCCCACTCTCGTCGAACTTCAGGGTGGAGGTCTGCATGTTCATCCCGAGGCGGGCCGCCCACTCCGCCGTGGCGTTCGTGGCTGAGCCCCACCAGATCCGCTCCCGCAACCCCGGGGAGTGGGGCTCCAGTCGCAGGAGGCCCGGCGGGTTGGGGAACATGGGTCGAGGGTTCGGCTCGGCGAAGCCCTCACCGGAGAGCAGCCCCAGGAAGACCTCCGCGTTGCGGCGGGCCATGGCGCCGTCGTCCTCGCCATCGGCCGGGACGTACCCGAAGTGGCGATACCCGTCGATCACCTGCTCCGGCGACCCGCGGCTGATGCCGAGCTGGAGACGCCCGCCGGCGATCAGGTCGGCCGCGCCGGCGTCCTCGGCCATGTAGAACGGGTTCTCGTAGCGCATGTCGATGACCGCGGTCCCGATCTCGATCCGCTTCGTCCGGGCGCCGACCGCCGCCAGCAGCGGGAACGGCGAGGCGAGCTGGCGCGCGAAGTGGTGGACGCGGAAGTAGGCGCCGTCGGCTCCCAGCTCCTCGGCAGCGACGGCCAGCTCGATCGACTGGAGGAGCGCGTCCGAGCCGGACCGTACCTGCGAGTACGGCGACTCCGACCAGTGACCGAAGGAGAGAAATCCGATGCGCTTCACGGTCCGGCCAGTCTACCGACCGCGCGCTCCGCAAGTGTTCAGGTGATCTGAACACTTGGTGTGTGCCGCATCGGCAAGACCGATAGACTCGATGGACCGATGAAGATCGCTCATGTTCGCGAGCGCACCGCGCCCGCCGGCGCGCCCTGGCGACTGGCCGCGGCCCTCGACGCCGAGGGCCGCCGATGGGCCGACCTCGAGGCGGCGCGCAGCGCGCTGGCGGCCGCCAAGCCGGCACGTGCGCACAACAGTGCCCTCTTCCGGCAGCCGGTCACGACCCTGGACGACCACCTGGCCCGCGGCCAGCGGGTCGAGGCGTTGGCCGAGCTGCTGGAGGGCGACGCAGGAGAACGGTCGGAGGCGATGGCCGCCGATGACCTCGCCTTCGGGCCGCCCATCCTGCGGCCGCCGAGCCTGCGTGACTTCTACGCCTTCGAGCGGCACGTGCGGACGATGTGGGAGCGACGCGGCGGAACGGTGCCCGAGGCGTGGTATCGGCTTCCGATCTTCTACTTCAGCAACGTGAGCGAGATCCGCGGGCCGGGCGACCCGGTGTGGGCGCCGCGCGGGTCGAGCGAGCTGGACTACGAGCTCGAGGTGGCGGCCCTCGTCGACACGCCGGTCCGCGACCTCGACGCGTCGCGCGGCACGGAGGCGATCGGCGGCTACCTCATCCTCAACGACTGGAGCGCCCGCGACCTGCAGCGCGAGGAGACGACCGTGCGGCTTGGACCGGCCAAGGGCAAGGACTTCGCCAGCTCCATCGGTCCATGGCTGGTCACGCCGGACGAGCTCGAGGACGTGCGGGCCGAACGAAACTACCACCTGACCATGACGGCCACGGTGAACAGGCAAGAGCTGAGCCGCGGGACGTGGTCGAGCGCACAGTTCGACACCGGCGAGATGGTGGCCCGGGCATCGGCCGACGTGCTGCTGCGGCCCGGCGACCTGCTCGGCTCGGGGACGATGGGCGGCGGCTGCCTGCTCGAGATCAAGGACGAGAAGCTCGGGCGTTGGCTGGAACCGGGCGACGTGGTGACGCTCGCGATCGAGCGGCTCGGCGAGCTGACGAACCCGGTCGTCGAGCGGCCGGCGGACCGATGAACGGCGAAGCGGCGACGGGTCCGTTCCTCGCGCGGCTCGCACGGGCCGAGCGGCGGTTGGCGGACCACGCGGCCCAGCCGGTGCCATCGGGCAGCCTGACCGATCCCGACCCGGGTGGGACCGAGCGCTGGGAGGCGGGGCAGGTGTGGGCGCACCTCGCCGAGTTCCCGGCGTACTGGCTCGGGCAGGTACAAGCCGTACTCGCGGCACGCGACGGAGGGGCCGATGAGCCGATTCCCTTCGGGCGCACGAAGGCCGATGCGGAGCGGATCGCGGCGATCGAGCGGGAGCGGCACACCACCCCCGGCGAGCTGCTCGAGCGCGTGCGCGGCGACCTGGCGCGGGTGCGGGAGGCGGCCGAGGCGCTGCCGGCATCGGCCTGGGAGGTGCGCGGGCAGCACCCGACCATGGGCGAGATGCCCGTCGCCCGGATCGTGGAGCACTTCATCGTCGAGCACCTCGAGGAGCATGCCGACCAGCTCGACGGGCTGGAGCTCGTCACGATCGAGGAGATCCGCGAGGCCGCCGCGCGGATCCGGGGAGCGGCGGTGCGCACGCCGCTGCTCCGCTGGGACGACCGCACCTGGCTGAAGCCGGAGAGCCTGCAGCCGGTCGGCGCCTTCAAGATGCGCGGCGCCTACAACACGATCGCCGGCCTGACCGACGAGGAGCGGAGCCGGGGAGTGGTGACCTACTCCTCGGGCAACCACGCCCAGGCCGTGGCGCGTGCCGCGCGGCTGCTCGGAACGCGGGCCACGATCGTGATGCCGGAGAACGCCCCGCGGGTGAAGGTGGAAGGCGTCCGCCGCGACGGGGCCGAGATCATCTTCACGGGGCCGTCCTCCGGGGAGCGGCACCGGATCGCGCTCGACCTCGTCGCGGAGCAGGGATCGGTGATGATCGAGCCCTACGACGACCGGCGCATCATCGCCGGGCAGGGCACCGCGGGCCTGGAGATCGCCGAGGACCTGCCCGACGTCACGAGCGTCCTGATCCCGGTGAGTGGCGGCGGCCTGTCGGCCGGCATCGCGACCGCCGTCAAGGCGCTGGCGCCGCAGGCGCGGGTCATCGGCGTCGAGCCGGAGCTGGCCGCCGACGCGCGCGAGTCGCTCGCGGCCGGCGAGGTTGTCAGCTGGGACGCCAGCCTCACCACCCGCACCATGGCCGATGGGCTGCGGGTCGAGCATCTCGGCCGGCTGCCGTTCATCCACCTGCGCCGCTTCATGGACGAGATCGTGACGGTGACCGAGGACCAGATGGTCGACGCGATCCGCCGCCTGGCCCACGGCGCGCGGCTCGTGGCCGAGCCGTCGGGCGCGGCCGCCATGGCCGCCCACCTGTCCGGCGCCGCCCCCCAGCCGGAGGGCGACGACCGTCGGGTGATCGTCATCAGCGGCGGAAACATCGACCCCGCGACGCTGGCGGAGTTCCTCGTTTCAGGCTGATGGCCCGCGCCGTTCCGCGAGGAGCACCGCCGCGGCGATGACCGCCACCAACCCGGCTGCGGCTGCTGCGGCGAAGCCAATGCCGAAACCGAAGCCGTCGGCCGCCGTCCCGGCGATGAAGGGACCGATGCCGAGGCCGGCCGACAGGAACGTGGAATACCCTCCCAGGCCGGTGGCGCGCAGCTCGGCCGGCGCGCGGGCGCTGATCGTGACCTGCACGAGCATGAGCGTGAAGGCCAGCGCCATGATGCCGGCCACGAAGATGAGCGCGATCCCGATCGGCCCAGCCTGGAAGCCGAGCAGCGCGTTGAGGGCCACGTAGACGAGCGCGCCGCCCGCGGCGGCGACCGGCGGCAGCGTGCGGCGGTCGATGAAGCGGCCGAGCGGCACGCGGGACGCGCCGTTCGTCAGCGACTGCAGGCCGAGCAGCAGGCCGGCCGAGCCGGCGCCGATCCCGATCGAGGTCGCGAACAGCGGGAAGAGGCCGGAGACCGCGCCCCACGGCAGCCCGATGGCCAAGGCCGCTACCCAGCTGCCGAGGATGACCCGGTCGCGGGCCACGACCCCGACCATGGCCGGCAGCCCGCGCAGGTCGACCCGCGTCCGCATCGTGGCCGGCACGAAGACGGGCGCGACGAGCGCGACCGCGCCGAGCGCCACCGCCACCAGGAACGTCGGGGCCTGCCCGAGCACCTCCCAGGTGAAGCCGCCGATGGCCGGGCCGGCGGCCACGCCGCTGTGGGTGGCCAGCGTCACCCAGCCGAAGGCGGAGCCGCGCGCATCGGGGCGGGCGGTGCCGGCCACGTACGCCCCGTTCGCCGGCAGGAAGAGCGACGAGGTGAGGCCGGACAGCACCGCCCACAGGTAGAGCGGTGCCACGCCGGCGCCGGCCACCGCCAGCAGCGGCACGAGGTTGACCGCCGCGTTGCCGGCAATGGAGGTGAACAGGGTGCGGCGCGTGCCCCACGCGTCGGCGACCGCGCCGAACGGCAGGCTGAAGACCGCGCCGAGCCCGAAGCGGATGGCGGCGATGACCCCCGCCTCGGCCAGCGTGCCGCCCTGGGCCACGACGAGCAGCGGCACCGCCACCCCGCATGACCACTGGCCGAGCATGAAGGTGAAGCTGGCCAGGTAGGCGGGCCACAGCCGCCCGGGCCGATGCGGGTGCGCGTGCGGGTGCTCGTGGGGCTCGCTCACCCCGCCGGCTGGCCGTCCCGCAGGCCGCCGAGGAAGGCGACCGCATTGGCACCGATGGCATCCACCGCGTAGCCGCCCTCCTGGAGGGCCACCACCGGGTGGCCGATCGCCCCGATCAGGCGGCCGATCTCGGCGTAGTCGGCGGTCCGCAGCGCGAGGTCGCCGATCGGGTCGCGCTCGAACGTGTCGAAGCCGAGTGAGACGACGATCGGCGCGTCCGGGGCGAAGGCCTCGACCATGCGCAGCGCCTCGGCCAGGGCGGTCGCGTAGCCGTCGAGGGTGGTGCCGGCCGGCAGCGGGAAGTTGCGCGTCGCCCCCGCGCCGTCGCCCGCGCCGCGCTCGGCGGCGAAGCCGGAGTAGTACGGGTAGGCGCGGGCCGGGTCGGCGTGGAGCGAGAGGTAGAGCACGTCGCCCCGCTCCCAGAAGAGCTGCTGCGTGCCGTTGCCGTGGTGGTAGTCGACGTCCAGGATCGCGACGCGGGCGAATCCCCCGTCGCGTCGGAGCCACTCCGCCACGACCGCCGCGTTGTTGAAGAAGCAGTACCCGCCGAGCATGCGTCGCGCCGCGTGGTGCCCGGGCGGCCGGCACAGCCCGTAGGCAAGGCCCGCGCCATCGACCACGGCGCGCGCCGCACTCAGCGCCACGTCCACGGCCGCCCGGGCAGCCGCCGCGGTGCCGGCCACGATCGGCGTGGCCGTGTCGAAGCAGTACGCCCCCAGCCGCAGGTGCGCGCCGCGCGGCTCGGAGAGCGGCTCCATCGGTCCCGGGTAGGCGGCGAGCTTGAAGGTGTCGGGGATGAGCGGACGCGAGCCGTCGGCGACGCCGGCGGCGAGCGCATCGGTCCAGGCCCGGTCGACCACCTCCAGCAGGTCGGCGTCGTGGACGGCCAGGATCGGATCGGTCCCGAAGGCATCCGGCTCGCGGAACGCGAACGAGCCCTCGGCCGCCAGGGCACGCTCGATCTCGATCGCCCGTTCGGGCGCCTCCCAGCACGGGATCTCGCGGCCGGCCATGAGCTCCACCAGCCCGGCATGGGCGAGGTGGGCATCGCTGCGGACGACGGGGGTCGGACGCGGGGCAGGCACGGGCCGTGAGTGTACCGGTACACTCGCGCGACCCATGACCTCGCTCGACGACCGGGCAGCGATCGACGCGCTTCGCCAATGTCCCCTGTTCGCGCCCTGCCCGGAGGGCGTGCTGGCCGACGTCGGCCGCCGCCTCCGCCATCGGCACTTCCGGCGCAACGAGGTCATCTTCCACCAGGGCGATCCCGGCGACGCGCTGCACGTCATCACCTCGGGCTCGGTGAAGATCGTGCTCCCCTCAACCGAGGGTGAGGAGGCGATCATCGCCACCCTCCGCGGCGGCGACTTCTTCGGCGAGCTGTCCCTCCTCGACGGCGAGCCGCGGAGCGCCACCGCCGTCGCGGTCGAGGCGACCGAGACGCTCAGCCTGCCGCGCGACGTCTTCCGCGAGCTGCTCGACCAGCACCCGGAGCTGCGGGACGCCCTCTTCGCGGCGCTCACCCAACTCCTGCGCCGGCTGACCCACCACGTGGAGGAGCTGCACTTCCTGGATCTCGCCGGGCGCCTCGCGGCCCGGCTCGCGCAGCTCGCCCGCCACGCCCGGCCCGGGACCGACGGCCCGGTCGAGCTCGACTGGCCCTACACCCAGTCCGACCTGGCGGCGATGATCGGCGGCACCCGGCAGTCGGTGAACCGGCTCCTCGCCGACCTCATCGCCGACGGCCTCGTCCGCGTCGAGCACGAGCGCCTCATCGTCACCGACGTTCACGCCCTCGAGCGCCGCGCCGACCGCTGACCCGTCGGTCGCGCACACGGCCCGCCCCTAGAATGGGCGGCGATGTTCTACGTCCAGCGCGGCCAGGTGCCGCACAAGCGCCACACCCAGTTCCGCAAGGACGACGGCTCGCTGTACGCCGAGGAGCTGTTCGGGGTCGAGGGATTCGCCGGCCGCAGCTCCCTCCTCTACCACCACACCCCGCCGACGCAGACCCACCAGATCGACGACCCCACGCCGGTCAGCCTCGAGCCGGCCGATCCGGAGGGGACGGGCCCGCATCGGCATCGGCTGGTGAACACGAAGGCACTGTCTGCGTCGGGCGACGGCCTGTCCGGCCGACTCCCCCTCTTCTTCAACGCCGATGTCACCTTCGGCGTCGTCCTCCCCGCGGAGCCGATGGCCGACTACTACCGCAACGGCGTGGCCGACGAGATGTACTTCGTCCACGAGGGCTCCGGCACGCTGGAGACGAACTTCGGGCCGATCCCCTACGGCCCGGGCGACTACCTCGTCATCCCGATCGGCACCACCTATCGGCTCGTGCCCGATGGCGGCAGCTCGCAGCGCATGCTGTGGCTGGAGTGCCCGTCGGAGATCGAGCCGCCGAAACGCTACCGCAACGAGTACGGCCAGCTGCTCGAGCACGCGCCCTACTACCACCGCGACATCCGGCCGCCGGACGAGATGGCGCCCGTCCTCGACGAGGGGGACTTCGTCATCCGCGTCCGCAGCCGCGACCGGATCACGCCCTACCACTATCGACATCATCCGTTCGACCTCGTCGGCTGGGACGGCTACCTGTGGCCGTTCGCCTTCAACATCGGCGACTTCGAGCCGATCACCGGGCGCATCCACCAGCCACCGCCGGTGCACCTCACCTTCCAGCCGCGCAACTTCGTGGTGTGCAGCTTCGTGCCGCGCAAGTTCGACTACCACCCGCTCGCCATCCCGGCGCCGTACAACCACTCGAACATCAACTCGGACGAGGTCATCTACTACGTCGCCGGCAACTTCATGAGCCGCCGCGGCGTGGACATCGCCTCGTTCACCGTCCACCCAGCAGGCATCCCGCACGGCCCGCATCCCGGGACGGTCGAGGCCAGCATCGGCAAGGAGGCGACCGAGGAGCTGGCGGTGATGATCGACACCTTCCACCCGCTGCACCTGACCCGCCAGGCGACCGAGCTGGAAGACGATCGCTACCCGTATTCGTGGATCCCGCCGGAGGACTCGGAGGGGCACGCGCGCGAGCTCGCCGAGCGCGGGCCGGAGGCGTTCCCCGACTGACGCCAACCCGCTATCGGAGCGTGGCGAGCACGCGCTCCACGGCGGCCAGGTCCAGGCTATGCACGGCGAGCGCCGCCTCGCGGCCGCGCAGTTCAAGGTCGCGTCGCTCTTCGTCATCGGCCACGGCGCCGGCGTTCGCGATTGCTGCCTCGCTGACGAGCACCTCGCCGGCCGCGGCCTCGCCGGCCAGACGCGCCGCCGCGTTCACCGTGTCGCCCAGCGCGGTGAAGTCGGCCACCTCGCCACCGACCGCCACCGTGCCGACGAACGCCACGCCGGTGTGGATGCCGATACCGAGCCGGAGCCACGGTCCCCCCTGGTCGTGGTGGCCCGTCGCCCGCAGCAGCGCCTGCGCGCAGCGCAGGGCCCGGGCGGCGTGATCCGTGCCGGCATAGACGGGGATGAACAGGGCCACCACCTCGTCGCCCACGAACTTGTCGACGATCCCGTCCTCGTCGATGATCGCCTTGCTGCCGGCTGCGTAGAAGCGGTGGATGAGCGCCGCGAAATCGGTCGCCGTCGACGCCTCAGCCAGCCCGGTCGACCCGCGGATGTCGGCGAACAGGAGCGTGCACTCGATCTCCGCGCCGCCCGCCGGGCGGCGCTGCATGTCGTTGATGCAGGCCTTGCAGACCGATGGGTTCTTCGGCCACGGCCGGAAGCCGAGCGGGCCGAGGACCACGCCACCGATGCCGCTGAACGGCGCGCCGCAGATCTTGCAGTGGGGGCCGCTCGGGATCTTCAGGAAGTAGCGGCGCAGCGGCTCGAAGTGCTGCTTCGGGTCGGTGAGCACGTCGCGCCACCATGTCTCGCTGCCGCGCTCCGGCTCCGGCGGTGCGCTCATCGGCTGATCTCTAGCCGTCCGCGGAGCTCGGCGACTCCCCGGCCTGGAGCTCGCGCGCCCGCGCCACCAGCGCGAGCAGCGCGTCGAGGTCGACGTCCGCCAGGCTCCGGAACGTGACGTTGGCGCTCCCCGCCTTCACCTTGCCCAGCCGATCCGCCCATCGTTTGATGAGGTACTCGCCGTCCTCTGCGGCATTGACGTACAGGCTCAGGTAGGCCTTCTGCGCGGCGAGGCCGACCACGAACCACTCCCCTTCGGCGCCGGAGCGGCCGCGGTAGTGGTACTCCCCGTAGCCGATGATGCGCTGCTGGGTGCCGCCCCAGAATTTCCCCTCCCACACCGTGCGGGGCAGCCCCGCCATGGCCTCCGCGATCCGCGCGTCGAGCGTCGCGAAGTCATCCCGCAGCGCCTCCGGCGCGAGGGCGATGACCTCCGCCGGGTCGGTGTCCGTCCGCTCCATCGGCCCATTGTGCGCACGACGTGCAACCTCCGCGGCTGGCCCGCACAATGCTCTCTGACGGCAGGCATCCGACCGATCACAGGAGCCGACCGATGACCGATGCGACGGCGATCCCCGTCAACCTGTACGAGAACGACCGCGAGCTCATGGTGGTGACGCCGATGCCGGGGGTCACCGCCGAGGAGATCGGCGCCGAGGTCACCC
>DATBIK010000034.1:0-19897 GCA_036556985.1 Candidatus Limnocylindria bacterium
CTCTGCTGCCCCGACCAGGTTGGCGAGCGCCATCACCGGCATGAGGACGACCGCGGGCACCGGAGGAAAGGGCGAGTACTGGCCGCCGTCCGGCGCCGGGACGAGCTCGAGCCAGGGCCGGTCGACGGGGATCGAGAGGCGCCCGTCGAGGAAGGCCCGCGCCAGCGGCACGTACGAGTCGGAGCCGGCCTCGGTGGGGCCGGTGAGCCAGTAGGCCACCAGGGCCAGGAGGGTCAGGACGCCGCCGGCGATCAGCTCCGGCGTGACGCGGCTGGCTCGCGCCGCGGTATCGGTCCGGTCATCGGTGCGGCCGGTCATCCGGCGGATGATAGGGAGTGGCGCGCCCGGCAGGAGTCGAACCCGCAACCTTCTGATCCGAAGTCAGACGCTCTATCCATTGAGCTACGGGCGCGTGCGTCACGCTCAGATCGAGCGGAGAAACCGACCGGCATTGTGCCACAGCATCCAGAGAGCGCCGCCGGGTCGGTTCCGCCATCGTCTCCAGCGCATGATGGCCATGCTGCCGCCAACGAGACTGCGGCGGTCGTTGCCGCCTCGCACTCGAAAGCTGTCGCGTTCTGGAGCGCGGTCCGCGTCGAGGCTGGCGGCCTTGGCGATTGGCTAGCGGCCGATCTGGGCCAGAGCCGCGGCCGGATGCTTGGTGAGGAAGGCGCTGACGCCGTTCCGCTGGGACCGCCGCAGAACCGATAGTTCCTTTCCGTCGGCGCGCGCCTCGTTCACCCACGCGATCACGGGCCTGCCGGCATCCCGAACCTTCCGGGCGCTCGCTTCCTCCACGGCCTCCACCAGGAATGCGTCGGCCTGGGAGCCGCTGCCCGCCTCCGAGAGGAGGAGCACCGTCTGCACGGCGGGGTCCAAGGCCTCGATCGCCGCCACTTCGCGCTCGTCGCGGCACAGGATCGTCAGCGGGTGGCCGGCCACCAGCGCGACGAGCTCCGTGGCGTCGCCGCTGCTGGCGTGCTTCACGTCCAGGTAGATGCGGCCGGCGTAGTCCTTCAGGCCTTCCAGCACCGCCGTCAGCCGGGGAACCCGCAGCTCCTGATGGACTTCCGGCCGATATCCGTGCCCACCGTCGACGATGGCCGCGGCAATCTCCATATCGCCGAGCTCCGCGATGCGCCCCGTGCGGTCTGTGGTGCGGTCGAGCGTGGGGTCGTGGATGACCCACCACGTCCCGTCTGCCGAACGATGGACGTCCATCTCGATGCCGTCCACGCCCAGGTCGGCGGCCGCCCAGATGGCCTCGGCCGTGTTCTCCGGGAAACGGTCCACGTCTCCGCGGTGCGCGACGATGAGGATGGAGCCGGCAGGACTGGCATGTGCGGAAACCGGCGGCGAGGTCGCGGCGTCGCGTGCCGGTCGGGCCGACTCGCATGCGGCCACTCCCAGCGTGGCGGCACCGGCAAGCGCCGCGACCATGGCCCGCCATCTCATCAACGCCAACCCTACCCCAGGCTGCTGGTCGACCGCGGACGACCGGGACGGCGCTGGCGCACCCGCGGCGACCCGCTACCGCTGAGGCGACGGATCTAGGCGGACCCTCCCGCGCCGACGACGCGCATCCCCAGCGCGCCGACCAGAACGCCGGCGCCGATCAGGAGCACCCCGGCCAGGTCATAAGCCGATCCGACCACCACCCCGATACCTGCGGCCGAGATCGCCATGCCCCCCATCAGCGCGAGCGCGTTGCGCACGGGCCATCCTCCGTGTGTGAGTGGCGCCGCCGGTGGCGGCACCGGCGGCGAAGTCCATGCTGCGGCGACGCGGCCCTCGCATTGAAGTGGCCCGATCGGGCTCCCCTCCCCCGGACCGTTGGCCGCGCCGGGCGCGGCCAACGGGTCGGTCCCGTGGTCGCCGCTACCAGAGGGCGAGGCCGGTGACCTCGTCGGGGGTGCGCTCGAGCTCGACGCCGGTCATCTCCCGCAGGGTGACCTCCGCGACCCAGACCGGGTTGCCGGGCAGCAGGTGGCCGCCGACGGTGTCCCCCGCGCGGCTCGAGAACGTGGCATGCGCGTGGAGGAAGGGCTTGCCCTCCTTCATCGAGATGTTGCCGACGAAGCCGGACAGCTCGTGGTGCTCGTCGCTGCCGCCCTCGACATAGCGCAACGCCTCCTGGTCGTAATAGGCGAACGCCGAGCGCTGGACGGCCCCGACCACGCTCACCCACGCCGCGCCGATGTCGTTCTCCGCGCAGAAGCGCTCGATCTCCTCCACCAGGTCCGTGCCGGTCTCCAGCCGTCCCACGAACGTCCGGCCCGGCTTGGCCTCCCAGAAGCGCGTTGGCACCCTTGCCTCCTCCTTTGGTCGTGCTACTCGAAATGCCGCAGGTTGTCGGTCACCGATGTGCGCGCCGCCGCGCGCGCGGGGTAGACGCCCGCTGCCGAGGCGACGCCGATACCCAGCAGCACGACGGCTGCCAGCACCGTCCAAGGGATCGCCAGGCCCGCCGCGAACTCGCGCGGGCCGGACAGCGTGACCGTCGTCCACGCTACGAGCAGGCCAAGCGCAGCGGCCACCAGCCCGCCCACGGCGCCGATGATGGCGGCCTCGGACACGACCATGGCCTGCACCTGGCCGACGGTCATCCCGTGGCTGCGCAGGATCGCGATCTCGCGCGCCCGCTCGGCGACGCCCATGGCCAGGGTGTTCACCACGCCGAGGCCGCCGATGAGCACGGCCAGCAGGGCAAGCACGTCGAACAGGCCGATGAGGCGGCCGAGCGATCGGCCGAGCTGCTCGGCAAGGTCCGCTGCCGTCACCGGCTGGCCGCCGAAGCCGAACGCCTTGTCCGCGAGGTCCGCTTCGAACGCGGCGAGCGGCACGTCGTCCTGGGCCGCCACCGCCCACAGCTCGGCGGTGGACAGACCGTACGTGTCGCGCGCCTCGGTGAGGCTGACGATGAGCGCGCCGTCGACGCCGCGCGACGGGATCGAGTACGCGACCACCCCGGCGACCTCGAGCGGCCGCGGCTCGCCGCCGGGGAGCGCCACGCGCACCGTGTCGCCGACGGCCAGCCCCTCGCGCAGCGCGACTGGCTCGGGGACGAGCACCGCTCCTCCGTCCCGCAGCGCCTCGAAGGCGGCGGCACGCCGGCCTTCGACCAGGATCAACGCGCCCTCGTCCTGCCACACCGTCGGATCGATGCCGGCCAGCCATGCCTCGCGCGCCGTCCCGTCGCGGACGAGGACCGCCGGCGACTCGACGATGGGCGTGGCCAGCCGGGCGCCGGTGATGCCTTCGATCTCCGGGCGCATGAAGTCCACCTCGTCCGCGATGCCGAGGCGCAGGCCGTAGCCTCCGGGCAGGATGGAGGCGACCCAGCGGTCCGCGGTGGCCCGGGCGCTGGCGGAGACCGCGGAGAGCGCCACGACCGCCGCCAGCCCGATGGTCAGCGCGCCCACCGTCAGCGCGGTCCGCACCCGGTCGCGGCCGAGGTTGGCCCGACCGAGGAGCCCCTCGGCGCCGAAGAGGAGCTCGAACGGGCGGCCCACGATGGCCGCCAGCGGTCCGAGCAGCACCGCGGCGAGCAGCGTCCCGGCGAGGAGCACCGCGACGGTGAGTACCGCGCCAGCCGCCGAGCCATCGCCGCGGTCGAGGGGGTAGAACGCCACGCCCAGGAGCACGGCCGCCGCGACGAGGCCCGCCAGCCACGGCAGCCGTTCGCGAAGCGTTCGGCCCGGCTGCCGCGACGGTCGCAGCGCCTCGAGCGGTGTGACGCGGGACGCGATCCAGGCGGGGATGGCGGCGGCCGCCACGGTCATCAGCGCCCCGAGCGCGAAGGCGAGGCCCAGCGCGCCGACGTCGAACGGGATGCCGGTGACGAGGACGGCGCGCGTGCTGCGCAGGAACGCGATGAGCAGGACCGCCACGAGCAGCCCCAGCACGACGCCCACCGCGCCGCCGATGACCGCGAGCGCCGCGCCCTGGCGCAGGAAGATGCCGAGCACCTGGCGCGCGGTGGTTCCGGCGGCGCGCAGCAGGCCGATCTCCCGGGTCCGTTCGGTCACCGTCATGCCCAGCGTATTCGCCACGAGCACGGCGCCCACCGACAGCGCCACGATGCTGAACAGGAAAGCCAGCCCGGCGAACCCGCCCTGGGCGCGACCGAGCTGCTCCTCGGCATCGGCCACGGTCTCGACCACGAACGGCTCGGTGAAGGTGGCGTCGATGGCGGCCTCCACGTCGTCGGCACGGTCCGGCGCGAGCTGCAGGTCGACGTAGCGCACGGGGACGGGGACCTCGAACGCCTCGGCAAGGAAAGCGCGGTTCAGGACCATCACCGACCCCGAGGCGAGCGCCCCGAAGCCGGCATCCTCGAGCAGGCCCACGATTCGGACGTTCGGCACCTCGAGCCGATGACCGACCAGGATGAGCTCGTCGCCGATGGCAAAGCCGTTCTGCGCGGCCCAGCCCGCGCTCACCACCACCCCGGCGGGAGCGTCGGGGTCGACGAAGGACCCCCGCTCAACGTTCGCGCTGCGCAGTCGGAGCTCGTCGGCGGCATCCACGCCGACGAGGAGCATCGAGAAGGTCCGGTCGTTCTCGCTGGGCGTCGTGCTCACCACGCCGCGCTTCTCTGATACCGCCGCGGCGTTCAGGACTCCGGGGATCTGGCGCAGGGCGGTGACGCTGCGCGGCGTGAAGCCGTCGGCGCCGAAGGCGCGGACGCGCAGCTCGGCGGTGCCGTAGAGCTCCTGCGCCGCGCGACGCACGGCCTCGGTGGTGGCCTGGCTGGCGATGAGCGTGGCCGCGAGCACCGCCACGCCCAGCGCGACCCCGATGACGGTGAGGGCGGTTCGCAGCGGCCGGGCGGCGAGGCCGCGCCAGGCGAGGTCGCCGAGGCGCATCGGCCTCAGAGGCCCAGGGCGGCCAGGCGGGTGATCAGCGGCCGCGCATCGTGGTCGCTCCGGCGCCCAAGCTCGATCTCGTCTAGGATCGCCCCGTCCTGCACGACGAGCACCCGATCGGCGTAGGCCGCTGCATGCGCGGCGTGTGTGACCAGCACGATCGTCTGGCCCAGGCGTTCGCACGAATCCCACAGGAGGTCGAGGATCTCGGTGCCCGTCGTGTAGTCGAGGTTGCCGGTCGGCTCATCGGCGAGGAGGATGGCCGGCGCGGTGGAGAGCGCCCGCGCCAGGGCGACGCGCTGCTGCTCACCTGCCGAGAGCTGATCCGGCCGGTGAGCCGCCTTTGCGCTCAGGCCCACCAGCTCGAGGAGCTCGTCCACTCGTGCGCGGTGGTCCGCCAGCGTGCCGCCGGCGATGAGGAACGGGAGGGCCACGTTCTCGGCCACGTTGAGCAGCGGGATGAGGTTGAAGAACTGGAACACGAAGCCGGTCTTGGCCCGGCGGGTGAGCGTCGCACCCTCCTCGTCGAGCTGGCTGATGTTCACCCCGTCGATGACCACCTCGCCGCTCGTCGGCCGGTCGAGGCCGCCGAGCACGTGGAGCATCGTCGACTTCCCTGACCCGGAGGTGCCCATGATGGCGAGGAACTCGCCCTCGTTCACGCTCAGCGACACGCCGCGCAGCGCCTCCACCGAGCTGGATCCGACCGGGTAGCGCTTGACGAGGTCGCGCGCCTCGAGGATGGCTGGCATGCGCGGCAGTCTAGACCGATGCCCCCGTCCGCGAGGGCCAGCGGAGACGGCTACAGGAAGAAGCCGAGCAGCGAGCCGAGAACCGTCTCGACCAGACCCCCGTCGCGGGCCGTGGCGGCCTCCACGCGCATCGGGCTCGGCGCCGCGGCCATCTCGGCCGGGGCGGCGAGGAGCGCGTCCAGGTCGTCGGTGCGCGCCAGCGCCCGAGCCGCGTCTGCCGCGGTAGGCCGATCGAGGCTGGCCACCATCGTGGCCTCGCCGAGGTCCCGCGCGGCGGGCGCAGCCGGCCGGTCGACCCGGTAGCTGTGCGCGTCGCGTCGAGCGCGGGCGGGCTGGGCGTCTGCCGCGTTGCCGTTGTTCCCTGGCGGCGGCGGTGGCGGGTTCGTGCTGCCCGGCGGTGGCGGCGGGGGCGGAGAGCTGGATCGGGCCGCCATGAAGAGCTCGGTGTAGAAGCGCGGGTTGCGCAGCTTGCCGAGGAACATCACGCCGTCGGCACCGTACGCGCCGACCCCGCCATGCGTGAACGACGGCTCCAGCACGTTGGCGCGGTGACCGGGCGAGTTCATGAAGCCCTCGTGGATCAGGACCGGCGAGTCGCTGTCAGAGGCGCCACTGTTCCAGCCGATGTTTTCGCCGCCCCACGAGTAGTTCAGCCCGTTCGTGTCGTACCAGTGATAGACCTGGTAGCCGGTGCCGAGGATGGTGTGGCTGAAGTAGTCGCGCTGGACCTGGTCCTTGCTGCGCCATCGGGCCAGGGAGACCAGGGTGCCATGCTGCACGACGGCGCGCCGGCCGTTGTTCACGCGAGCCCCGTTCATGAGCTGCCAGAGCGTGGCCTCGGCGCTGCCCTGGTTCCAGCCGGTCGTCGTGGCCGGCGCCCAGGTGAGGAGCGCCGCCGCCATGAGGGCGGTGCCGGCCAGTCCGATGGCGCGCCGCAGTGCGCGTGGAGCATGTGTCGTTCGGGGATCGATCACGACCCTGACGGTACCGGCCGCCCGGCGGTTCGGTCAGTAGCGCTCTGGTCCCGTCCAGGGGGGTGACCATGGGCCGGCCCAGTACTGGGCACGTCCACCCATCGGTCCCATCCGGGCGGCCCGCGTGGCACGATGCTTGCGCCGCCAAGGAGCGTGATACTCAGGCCGACTCCCGGCCCCTGCCGCGTCATCCTGCTCGGGATGATGGGCAGCGGCAAGACGACGCTCGGGACCCGCCTGGCGGAGCGCACCGGTTGGCCCTACCACGACAACGATGCGCTCGTGGCCCGCGCCACCGGCCGGACGGCGCGCGACCTCGCGCTGGAGAGCACGCAGGCACTCCGCGACGCGGAGGCGGCTTCGCTGCGCCTCGCGATGCGGGAGCCGGAGCCGGCGATCGTGGCGGCCGCGGCCGGCGTCGTGCTCGACCCGGCCCTCCGGAGCGAGCTGCGCCAGGCTGGCATCGTGGTCTGGCTTCACGCCCCGCCGGATGTCCTCGCGGAGCGCGCGGAACGCGGCCCGCACCGGCCGTGGCTGGAGGGCGACGCCGCCGCCTGGATCGCGGCGACGTCGGTCGAGCGAGAGCCGCTCTACGCCGAGGTTGCCGACCTTGAGGTCGACACCGATGCAGAGCCACCGGACCGCGCGGTCGACCGCCTCGTGGCAGCGCTCGAGGGCCGTGGCTGCGCGCGCTGGCTCGGCACGCGAGCCGTCGCTGCGGAGGCACCGTCCTGAGCTGGTCCGTCGAGCCGGACCGGCCGCGGGCGTCTGTGTGGGGTACCGTACCGGCATGCGGGTGATGCATGGCTGACCCGGACGACACCATCGAGGAGACCGCGCCGGAGGGCGCGTGGCCGAGCGGCATGCCCTACACCGTCCACTTCCCGGACGGCGAGGGCTACATCGGCGCCGACCTCGAGCATCCCGCGCCACTGCCGCGCGTGGGCGACCTCGTCGAGTACCTCGACGAGACGGGCGCCACCCGTCGCTTCCGCGTCCACGAGGTCGTCCACACGCTCCAGTCCTCTGCGGCACATCGGCCGCGCGTCGAGGACGAGGGCGCCTCGCCCGACTCGATCGCCCGGGTGGACGGCGAGCCGCCCGAGCGCCCCGGTGAGAGCGGCGTACTGCGGGCCGGGCTGCCGAAGGTGATTCTCGAGCCCGCCGAGGAGGAGGCCCGCTAGCGGTCCGGCGAGACCTCGGCTTCGCGATGGCCCGTCGGCCACTCGTCACGACGCCCCTGGACCCGGTCGTCTTCGTTGCCCTCGCCGCTCGAGCGGCTGTCATGCGCGGCCACGCGCTCGTCGTCCTCGGAGACCCCGCCGGGGATCGTCTCCTCGGCCATCTCCGGCCGGTTGCCGATGTGCGCGCCGCCGTCGCGGCGATCCTGGTCTGCCATGCTGGTGCCTCCTGGTCGTGCGTGGAACAGCCGTCTGACTGCAGCATCGGTGCCGGCCATGGCGTGGGCCTTGCAGCCCCTCCTCGAGCATGAAGGAACATCGCTGGTGGCAGGACGGCATCGTCTACGAGGTCTACGTCCGGAGCTTCGCCGATGCCGACGGCGACGGGATCGGTGACCTGGCCGGCCTGCGCTCCCGGCTGGACTATCTCGCCTGGTTGGGGACACATGCGGTCTGGATCACGCCGTTCTACCCGTCGCCGATGGTGGACAACGGGTATGACGTCGCCGATTACACCGACGTGGATCCGCTGTTCGGTTCGCTCGACGACTTCGACGCCCTGGTCGCAGATGCCCACGCGCGCGGCCTGCGGGTCGTCTGCGACTTCGTGCCGAATCACACCTCCGACCGGCATCCGTGGTTCTCTGCGTCGCGCAGCTCGCGAGACGACCCGAAGCGCGACTGGTACCTGTGGCGCGACCCGGCGCCGGACGGGGGGCCGCCCACGAACTGGATCAGCGAGTTCGGCGGCCCGGCGTGGACGCTGGACGAGAAGACGGGGCAGTACTACTACCACGCCTTCGCATCGGCCCAGCCCGACCTGAACTGGCGAAACCGCCAGGTGCGCGATGCGATGTACGACGCGCTGCGCTTCTGGCTGGATCGCGGTGTGGACGGCTTCCGGGTCGACGTCATGTGGCACCTCGTCAAGGACGAGGTGTTCCGCGACAACCCGGCCAATCCCGACTACCGCGAGGGCGAGGGCTCGCCGTACCGCCGCCTCATCCCCGCCTACTCCGCCGACCAGCCGGAGGTGCACGAGGTCGTGGCCGAGATGCGCGCCGTGCTCGAGGAGTACGAGGACCGGGTCATGATCGGCGAGATCTACCTGCCGGTGGATCGGCTGGTCGACTACTACGGGCGCGACGGCGACGGCGCCCACCTGCCCTTCAACTTCCACCTCATCACCACGCCCTGGGACGCTCGCGAGATCGAGGTCGTCATCGACCGATACGAGGGCGTCCTGCCGGAGAACGCCTGGCCGAACTGGGTGCTCGGAAACCACGACCAGCCGCGGGTCGCGAGCCGGATCGGCGACGCGCAGGCGCGGGTTGCGGCGGTCCTGCTCCTCACGCTGCGGGGCACACCGACGCTCTACTACGGGGAGGAGCTCGGCCTTCGCAACGTTGAGATCCCGCCCGACCGCGTGACCGACGTGCGCGAGACCCAGCAGCCCGGCCGCGGCCAGGGGCGCGACCCGGAGCGCACGCCGATGCCATGGACCGGGACCCCGGGTGGCGGGTTCACCACCGGCGAGCCGTGGCTGCCGCTCGGTGAGCACAACCTGGCACGCAGCGTGGCCGCCCAGCGGGACAACCCGGGGTCGATGCTCGCGCTCCACCGCCGCCTCATCGAGCTGCGGCGCCGGGAGACGGCACTGGCGGTGGGGACCTACCGACCCGTGCCGGCCCAGGGCGACGCGCTCGCCTACCGGCGCGCGGCCGATGGTCGCGAGCTGCTCGTGGCGCTGAACCTCGGCGCGACGCCGCAGCGGCTGGCCCTGCCCGAGGACCTTGGCGCGCTGCGCGTCATCCTCTCGGCCACCGGCCAGGCCGAGGGCACGACGCACCGCGGCGAGGTCGCGCTGTCGGCGAACGAGGCGCTCGTCCTCGAGGCCGGCGCCGGCGCCTGAACCGAAACGGGGCCGATGGTGTAAATAACTGTCGGACCCCCGCACGGGAGCGCGCTCATCGACCTGTCGCCGCTCGCCGCCTGGCGGGTGAGCCTGCATCGCATGCGGAACGACTGGCCGATCGTGGCCGCCGCCTGGCTCATCACCCTCCTCGCGGCCACGCTCCTCGCTGCCGGGCCGATCTACTCCGATGCCGTTTCATTGGCCGGCCTTCGGCGCGTCCTCGTCGACGCCCCCGTGCGCGAGGCCAACATCGAGGCCACCGCGCTCGTGCCGCCGGGCGAGGTGGAGATCGCATCGGCCGAGGTCGAGCGCCTGATGGGCGAGGCGATGGGGTCGGTCGGGGGCAACATCCTGCGCAGCGCCGTGTCGGAGACCTACGCGCTGCCCGCCCAGCCCGACGAAGGCGTCCGCGACCTCGCAGTCCTGGGGTTCGCGGAGGGCCTGCCGGACCACGCCGATCTGCTGGAGGGCTCCTGGCCCGACGCGGCGGCGGACGGTGAGGCGATGCCGGTCGTCGCCAGCGCGCCGATCGCCGACGAGCTCGGCTGGAGCGTGGGAGACGAGATGACGCTCGTCAACCGCCGAGACGAACAGCGCACCGTCCGCGTCCGGCTGGTGGGCGTCTACGCGCTCCGCGACGCGACCGACCCGTTCTGGTGGGACGACGAGATGGTCGTCGACGGCTGGACCGAGAGCACCAGCTACCGCACCTTCGGCCCGCTGTTCACGACCCCCGCAGGCCTGCTGGGCCGGGTCGTTGGCGACGAGGTGCGGGTCACCTGGCGAGCCTTCCCCTACTTCGACCGCATCGAGCTCGACCAGGTGTCTCGCCTGCGCTCCGGGGCTTCCCAGCTCCCCGAGCGCCTCTCGTTCGCGCTGGCGGGATCGTTCCCGAACGCCGAGACGACACTTCACGAGATCCTCGCCGAGGCGCAGCGCTCGCTGCTCGTGACGCGCACGGGGGTGCTCCTGCTCATCGTCCAGCTCGCCATCCTGGCCGCGTACGCGATCGTCCTCACCGCGGGCCTGCTCGCCGAGCACCGCCGCTCGGATACCGCCCTGCTCCGCTCGCGGGGAGCCGGCCCGGGCCAGGTCGCCGAGCTGGCGCTCAGCGAGGCCCTGGTCCTCGCCGCGCCGGCCGCGGCGCTGGCGCCCTTCCTCGCCGCCGCCGCTCTCGGGGCGTTCAACTTGGCGGGCCCCTTGGCGACCGCCGAGGTCGCGATCGTGCCGCAGCTGTCGACAACCGCCTTCGTCGTGGCCGGGGTCGCTGCCCTCGGGGCGGCGCTCCTCCTCGTGCTGCCGGCCTTCCTCGCCGCGCGCTCCATCGTCGATGAGGAGGGCAGGCGCTCCCGCTTCGAGACGCGGACGATCGGCCAGCGGCTCGGCCTGGACCTCGCGCTGCTGGCGGTGACCCTCATCGGCTTTTGGCAGCTGCGCCTGTACGGGGCACCCCTCACCGAGTCGGTCCATGGGTCCCTCGGCCTCGATCCGCTCCTCGTCGCCGCCCCGGCGATCGGCCTCCTCGCCGGCGGCGTGCTCGCGCTGCGGTTGGTGCCGCTGCTGGCGGCTGGAGCCGAGGCTGTCACCCGGCGCGGCCGGCGCCTGGTCGGGGCGCTCGGCGCGCAGCAGGTCGCGCGACGGCCGTTGCGCTACACACGGGCCGCGCTGCTCCTCATGCTGGCGGTGTCGATGGGCGTGTTCGCCATCAGCTACGCCGATACCTGGAACACCTCCCAGCAGGACCAGGCTGCCTTCCAGGTCGGCGCCGACGTGCGGACGGTCTCGAACGGAGGAGGGGGCACGGTCCCGGCCTGGTCGCTCGACGCTGCGCTGGGGCAAATCGACGGTGTGGCCGCCACGATGCCGGTGAACCGCCAGTTCCTGCGCCTGCCGACCGGATCGATGCAGGGCACGCTGCTGGCCCTCGACGCGCCGGCACTCGGCGACGTCATGACCGTCCGCGACGACCTCGCCGCCACGCCGCTGACCGAGCTCGGCCAGCGCCTCGCCGAGCGCCGTCCCGAGCCCGGGCTGCTGCAGCTTGCTACCGCGCCACGCCGCGTCCTCGTCGAGGCGCGGCTCGCCGTCGACCGCATCGGCGTGTTCGTCTTCAACGAGGAGACGCAGGCGTTCGAGCTCGACGAGCGGCCGATCGAAGAGGTGGCGCGGGTGGCGGTCGGCGCTGACGTCGTCGTGAGGGACGCACGCGGCATCGTCGAGCGGTTCACCGCGGCCCCGGTCCCATTCGACCCCGACGGGCAGCGCCTTGTGATCGACCTCGTGCCTGGCACGCCGCGCACCGTGGCCGCGGTGGCGGAGATCGGTGGAGGCTTCAGCCCGCCGCTCGAGATCCTGTCGATCGACCTCGCCATCGCGCTGCCGGCGTCGAGCGTCATCGACGAGGGCCGCATCGTGCTCGACGGACTGGCGACGAGCGCCTCCGCGGAGGGCGACGATTGGACGCCGGTGTTCCTCCCGTCGGGCGACGACTGGACGGCGCGCGTGCTGCGCAACCAGGGGCCAACCGCCGAGCCGCTCCCCGGCCAGCTCGACGGCTTCGCCTACATTCTTGGCGGGGCGGGCCCGGCCGCGGCGCTCGTCGGCCCGGACCAGCCCGGGGCACGGCCGCCGGCCATCAGCTTCCTCCCACAATCGCTGGCCGAGCTGGCGGGCGCGGACCTGCCGGTCATCGCCAATGACGCGTTCCTGGAAGCCACGGCCAGCACGGTCGGCGACTCGGTCACGGCCCGGGTGGGTGGCCTCCTGCGCACCGTCGAGATCGTGGGCGGCGTCACCTCCTTCCCCACCGTCCCGGCAGGCGAGCCGCAGGCGGTTGCCGACCTCGCCACGGTGAGCCTGCTCGCCTTCGCCGGATCACAGACGACGGTCACGCCCCTCGAGTGGTGGATCGCGACCGAGCCCGGCACCGGCAGCGACGTTGCCGCCGCCCTCGAGTCCGGACCCTACGTGCGCGGGGCGGTGACGAGCCGGGACGATCGAGCGCGAGGGCTCAGCGCCGACCCCGTCGCGCTGGGAATCATCGGTGCGCTGTCGCTGGGTTTCGTGGTGGCGGGGCTGTTCGCCGTGATCGGCCTGGCGGTGAGCGCCGCGGTGAGTGCCCGGCAGCGCCGGACAGAGTTCGCGCTGCTCCGCGCGCTCGGCCTGTCGTCCGGCCAGCTGTCCGGCTGGCTCTGGCTCGAGAACGCCGGGATCGTGGTCGTCAGCCTCGCGGCGGGCACCGGCCTCGGCCTCCTCATCGGCTGGGTGGTCCTGCCTTTCGTGACGGTGACCCAGGAAGCGGCCGCACCATACCCGCCGCCGCTCGTCGAGACGCCCTGGCTCGAGATCGGGCTGCTCGTGCTCGCCAGCACACTGGCGCTGGCGGTCACCGTGGTCGTGCTGGCCGGCGTGCTCCGCCGCATCGGCATCGGCTCCGTGCTGCGCATGGGCGAGGACTGACCGATGCGCGCCGTATGGTCCGCCGCCTTCCTCCTGCGCAGGCTCCGTGGTGACGCCGGCGTGGCGCTCATGGTCTTCGGCCTGGTGGGCATCACCGCTTTCCTCTTCGCGGCGGCGCCACGCCTCTTCAACCGCATGGCCGACGAGGGCCTGGCGCACCAGCTCGAGGCGGCCCGGGTCCTGCAGCGCAACCTCCAGATCTCGGTGCTCGGGCCGGGCCAGCCGCTGGACGACCCGGCGGCGGCCTTCGCCGAGGCGGGCGACGAGTTCCAGTCGGACATGCCACCCACGGTGAGCTCGCTCGTCGCGGAGCGCAGCGTCGCCGTCGACTCCATCCGGTTCGCCGTGACCGATGCCCCGGACCTGACGTATCGGAACACGTTCGTCAGCCTCCGCTACCAGGACGGCCTCGACGGGGTGATCGAGCTCGTGGCCGGACACTGGCCGGGTGCGCACGGCGTGCCGCTGCCACCGCCCGACTTCGGCTTCATCCCCGAGGACTACGAGCCCCCCGACCCGCTGCCCCGCTTCGACATCGCGCTGTCCGATGCCGCGGCCGAGGCGTCCGGCATCGGCCTCGGTGACGTCCTGGTCGTGAGCGCCGACGGCACGGACCCGATGCTGCCGCGCGCCTTCGCCGTCCCGCTCCCCGCCGAGCTCCAGGTGGTCGGCATCTTCGCCGTCACCGACCGCGACGCGGAGGTCTGGTACGACGACCCGTCGATGCAGGTGCTGGACCTGGGCGGCAGCGACGACAACCCGATCGCTTTCGTCACCGGGCTCATCGGGGGCGAGGCATACCGCGACCTCGCCGCGTCCGGCCTCACCTTCCGTCACGAGTGGCGCTTCTTCATCGATCCCGGGCGCCTCGACAGCTCGCGGATCGATCCGCTCTTCGCCGACCTGCAGCGCATGCGCTCGCAATTCCTGACCTCGAGCACCACGAGCGCCGGCCGCGCCGAGCCGGTGCTGCGCACCGGCATCCCGGAGCTCGTGGCGCAGTACCGGGCCGAGCGGATCGCCTCCGAGGCGGTGCTGTCGGTGGCGGCCATCGGCCCGCTCGTGCTCGCCGGCGGCGCGGTCGGCATGGTCGGCATCCTGCTCGTCGCGCGGCGGCGGGCGGCGCTCGCGCTGGCGCGCGGACGCGGGGCGAGCGGCATGCTCCTCATCGGGGCCCAGCTGTGGGAGGCGCTCCTCGTCGCCGGCCTGGCGGGGATCGCGGGCCTCGTGGCGGCAAACCTCGTCATCCCCGGCCGGGAGTCGCCGCTGTCGGCGATCCTGGCGCTTGCCGTCGTCGGTGCCGCGGTGGGAGCGCTCGTGGCGGCCACCTGGCCCGCCGCGCACAAGCCGCTCCGCGACCTGCACGGCGACGAGCGCCCGGTCCAGCGACCAACCGGGCGGCGACTCGTCCTCGAGGGCACGGCGGTGGCGGTCGCCGTCGGCGGCGTCCTGCTCCTCCGCCAGCGCGGCCTGGCCATCGGCGAGGGCGCGGCGACCCGCTTCGATCCCCTGCTCTCCGCGACCCCGGCACTCGCCGGCGTGGCGATGGGCATCGTCGCCATGCGCCTGTACCCGCTCCCCATCCGCGCGCTCGGCTGGCTCGCCGCGCGGCGTCGCGACCTCGTCCCGGTTCTCGGCCTGCGTACGGTCGGCCGCAGCCCCACGGCGAGCAACCTGCCGCTCCTCGTCCTCATGCTGACCGCCGCCTTCGGCGCCTTCGCATCGGTCGTGACCACCACCGTCGACCGCGGCCAGCTCGTCGCCTCGTGGGACAACCACGGCGCGGACTACACCATCGGCCGCGTGGGTGACGGGCCGGTGGCCAACCTCATCGACCCGTCCCAGGTGCCCGGCGTGGAAGCCGTGGCCGGCGCGTACCTCGACCCCGGCGCGCGCTTCGCGAGCGCGCCGAACCAGCGTAGCGCGATCGTGCTCTACGGGCTGGAGACCGATGCCTACCTCGACGTGACCGCCGACTCGCCGCTCGACCTCGCCCTGCCGGACGAGCTCCTCGGCGCCGAGCGTCCGTCCGGAACGCCGGAGGATCCGATCCCCGCCATTCTCTCCCGCCGCCTGCCGCCGGCCAGCCAGCCGGTCCAGCGCGGCAACACCTTCACCGTCGAGGTGGCGGGACAGGAGATGACGTTCGTCGACATCCAGGAGCGCACGGACTTCCCGGCGCTCGACACGGGATCGCCCTTCGTCATCGCCTCGCTCGACCAGCTGCAGGCGGCGTACGTGAACCGCACGCTCACCGCGAACCGGCTCCTCGTGCGCGGCCCGGCGTCGATCGAGGGCCCGCTGCGCGAGCACATGGCCGACCGGCTGGCGCTGGGCCAGCTCGCGTCTCGGCACGCCGCCTACCGCGCGCTCCAGGAGGCGCCTCTGGTGGCCGCCATCGTGGTCGGCTTTCGCGTGGCGCTCGTCGTCGCGGCAGCGTACACCGCGCTCGCCACGATGGGGGCCCTCACCCTGTCGGCCGCGGCACGGACCCGCGACCACGCCTTCCTGCGGACCCTGGGCCTGTCGGCGCGCCAGGCGCTGCAGCTCACCGTCGTCGAGCACGGTCCGCCGGTCGTGATCGCGCTCATCCCGGGCGTGGCCCTGGGCGTGGTCGTGGCGCTGCTCCTCGCACCCGCGCTCGGGCTGTCGGCGTTCGCTGGCGCCGAGCGTCAGGTGGCCCTCACCGTGGACTGGGCGGCGGTCGCCATCATGAGCGGCGCGCTGCTGGCGGTCGTCGCCATTGCGATCGCGGCCTCGACCTGGATGGCCCGACGCGCGAGCGCAGCCGACGCGCTCCGGATCGGCGACGATTGACGATGCACGCAGGAGAGCCCATGGACGAGCAGGACGCGCAGATCGTCGACCTCCCCGCCAATGACGGGCGGCGCGGCGGCCTGGCCGGCGGGCCGGCGGCGCTCGCCCCGCGACCGGTCGTCTCGCCACGGCCGCGAGCCATGGCCGGCGACGAGGCGCTCATCGTGTGCGACAACCTCGTGAAGATCTACAAGGTCGCGGACCTCGAGGTCGTCGCGCTCCAGGGGCTGGACCTGCTCGTGGAGGCGGGCGAGTTCATCGCGCTTGTCGGCGCCTCGGGCAGCGGCAAGAGCACGCTGCTCAACATCCTCGCCGGGCTCGACGTCCCGTCCGCCGGCCGCGCCGTGGTGGCCGGCCACGTCCTCGGCGAGATGGGCACCCGCGAGCGGACCGAGTACCGCCGCAGCGTCATCGGCTTCATCTGGCAGCAGACGGCGCGCAACCTGCTCCCCTACCTGAGCGCGGCGGAGAACGTCGAGATGCCGATGCTGCTGCAGGGCCACGCCGCCGAGGAGCGGCGCCACCGCGCGATCGAGCTGCTGGGACTGGTGGGCCTCGCCGACCGTGCCACCCATCGGCCCGATCGCCTGTCCGGCGGCGAGCAGCAGCGCGTGGCGATCGCGGTGGCGCTCGCGAACAGCCCGGCCGTGCTCCTCGCCGACGAGCCGACCGGCGAGCTCGACTCGGACACCGCGCAGCAGGTGTTCGCCCTCCTCAGCCGGCTGAACCGCGAGCTGGGCGTGACGATCGTGGTCGTCACCCACGACCCGCTCGTCAGCGAGCGCGTCCAGCGCACGATCGCCATCCGCGACGGGCGGACGAGCACCGAGACACTGCGCCGAGCGGCGGTCTCCGACGCCGGCGAGCACCACGTCGTCTCCGAGGAGTACGCCGTCCTCGACCGGGTGGGGCGCCTTCAGCTGCCGCGCGCCCACGTCGAGGCGCTGCGCCTGCATCGGCGGGTGCGGATCGTGCTCGAGGACGACCACATCAGCATCTGGCCCGACACGGGCCGCGACGGCAACGGAGGTGGCACCTGATGGACTCCATCTACGCGCGGCCGGCGACGACCGCCGTGCCGGCCACCGATTCCGCCGACACGGCAACTCCGATGGTCGAGGCCATCGACCTCGTGCGCGAGTACGTCACGCCCGGCGGCACCGTCCACGCCGTGGCCGGCATCACGCTCCGCGTGGCACGGGGCCAGCTCGTGGCCGTGCGGGGCCGCTCCGGCTCGGGCAAGACGACGCTGCTGTCGCTCATCGGGACGCTCGACCGCCCGACCTCCGGGAGCGTCACCGTCGACGGACTGCCCGTCTCGGAGCTGCCCGAGTCCAAGCTCGTCGCATTCCGGCGCCGAAAGATCGGCTTCATCTTCCAGGCCTTCGGCCTGCTGCCGATCCTGTCGGCCGCCGAGAACGTGGAGGTGCCGCTGCGCCTGGTCGCCACCGCTCCCGACGCGCGGGAGGCGCGCGTGGCCGAGCTGCTCGACCTCGTCGGCCTCGGGGATCGGATGCACCACCGGCCGCACGAGCTGTCCGGCGGCGAGCAGCAGCGGGTGGCCATCGCCCGGGCCCTGGCGAACCGCCCCGACCTCCTCCTCGCCGATGAGCCGACCGGCCAGCTCGACTCGCAGACCGGCCACGCCATCATGACCACCCTGCGCAGCCTGGTCCGCAGCGAGGGCGTCACCGCCATCGTCGCCACCCACGACCCGGCCATGCTCGACGTCGCCGACCGCGTGGTCGAGCTGCGCGACGGCCGCATCGCGGTCGAGCCCGGCGCCTGACGGCCCCGACCCGCCGCTCGGCAGGGTCGCTTCGGGACGCCTGGCCCTCGCGCGCGTCGGACCACGCGCCGCAGCATCGGTCCCGTCGGACGATTCAACGGAGGTGCATTCGAGATGAAGGTGCTGGTGACGGTCGGGTCGAAGCATGGCGCCAGCGACGAGATCGGCGCCGCGGTGCGAACCGCGCTCAGCGAGGCCGGCGTGGAGGCGGTCCAGGTCGCGCCGGATGAGGTGACGAGCCTGGACGGCTACGACGCCGTCGTCCTCGGCAGCGGCGTGTACGCGGGCCGCTGGGTGGACGCCGCGAAGAAGCTCGTGGATCGCCACCTCGACGAGCTCCGCGCCCGGCCGGTGTGGCTCTTCTCGAGCGGCCCCCTCGGCGAGCCGCCGAAGCCGGACGATGAGCCCCCTGACGGCAAGGCCGCCGCGGAGCGGATCGGCGCTCGCGAGCACCGCGTCTTCGCCGGCAGCCTGGATCGCGCGAAGCTGGGCTTCGGCGAGCGGGCGATCGTCGGCATGGTGAAGGCGCCGTATGGCGACTTCCGCAGCTGGGAGACGATCGCGACGTGGGGCACCGGGATCGCGAAGGCCCTGTCTGCCGAACCGGTGGCCTGAACGTATATTGACACCTATCGATATAATGAGGGTGTGAAGCAGACCGATCCCGACGTCCAGCTCCTCCAGGCCATGGCAGACCCTGTCCGCCTCGCCATCGTGCGCGAGCTGGTGGCGTGCGCGGACAGCGTCTGCGCCTGCGACTTCACCGCCTGCTGCTCCGTCAGCCAGCCCACCGTCAGCCATCACCTGCGGGTCCTCCGCGAGGCCGGCGTGGTGCGCACCGAGCGACGCGGCACGTACATCTACTACGACCTCGCCCCCGACTTCGCCCAGCGCTGGTCGGCGCTGAGCGCCAGCCTGGCCGGCCTGGTCGCCATCAGCTGAGCCCGCGAAAGGAAGACCGATGACCGAGCCGATCCACGAGCGGGTGCGCGAGCACTACGCGAAGTCCGCCAGCGCCGTCCTCGCCGATGGCGCGGCCGCCTGCTGCGACGAGCCCGGCATCGGCGCCGAGCTGTACTCCGCCCTCCAGCGCGACGAGCTCCCGGATGGGGCCGTCCTCGCCTCGCTCGGCTGCGGCAACCCGACCGCCGTGGCCGAGCTGCATCCCGGTGAGCGGGTGCTCGACCTCGGGTCCGGCGGCGGGATCGACGTGCTGCTGTCGGCGAAGCGCGTTGGGCCCGCCGGACGCGCCTTCGGGCTGGACATGACCGATGAGATGCTGGCCCTCGCCCAGCGCAACGCCGCCGAGGCGGGCGCCACGAACGTCGAGTTCCTGAAGGGGAACATCGAGGCCATCCCGATGCCGGCCGACTCGGTCGACGTGGTGATCAGCAACTGCGTCATCAACCTCGCAGCCGACAAGACGGCCGTCTTCCGCGAGATCGCCCGCGTGCTGCGGCCGGGCGGCCGCGTGGGCGTGGCCGACATCGTTGCCGAGGACGCGCTGTCTCCCGAGCAGCGGGCGGAGCGCGGCTCGTACGTCGGCTGCATCGCCGGCGCCCTGTCGTTCAGCGAGTACGAGGCCGGGCTGCGCGAGGCGGGACTCACCGACGTCTCCCTCACCTCGACGCACACGGTCACCGACGGCATGCACTCGGCGATCATCCGCGCCACGAAACCGGTTGACGCGCCGACGCGCGCCGCCACCCTGGTGTCGGGAAGCATCGCCGGTCGCGAGGAGCTCGCCTTGGCGGGCGGCTGCTGCGGCGGCGAGGGCTGCTGCTAGCGCTCGCCCAGATCGGCGAGCTCGAGGCTGAGCTCGCGCCAGGGGAGGAGCAGCTCCCGGTAGGCGATCGGCGCCAGCCGCTCGGCGTGGGCGATCGCGTCGAGCGCGTCGGTGATCGCGAAGGCGGCGTCCGCGGCCGGGCCGGACAGGCGAGTGGTGCCGGTGGCCATGACCTCGGCCACGGCGCGCGCCGCAGCCTCGGCGCGCGCGCGGGCAGCCGCCCGGTCCTCCCGGCGGGTCACGTAGCGCACTGCCACGCGCGCCGCGTTGCGACGTCCCTGCCGCTCCGGGTCGAGCGTCCCGGCGTCCACGCCGGCCCACAGCCCGGCGAGCCGGACGAGGTGGCGCGGCTGCAG
>DATBIK010000035.1:0-6970 GCA_036556985.1 Candidatus Limnocylindria bacterium
CCTCGAGCGCTACCCCGGCCTGGCGCCCGAGATCGTCGACGCGATCCGCTAGGGAGGGACCTACTGCTCCAGCGTCGCGTCCACGCTGAGCTCCACGTTGCCCTTCAGGGCGCGGGAGATCGGGCAGCCGTCCTTCGCGTCGTCGGCAGCCGCGTCGAACTCCTCCGGGGAGAGGCCATCGACGTGGCCGACCACGATGATGTGCGACTTCGTGACGCTCCACGCGTCGCCGACCTTGTCGAACGTGACCTCGGCCTCGACGTGGAGGTGATCCGGCGGTGTCCCGGCGCGGGCCAGGCCGGCGGAGAGCGCCATGCAGAAGCATGCGGCGTGCGCCGCGGCCAGCAGCTCCTCCGGAGAGGTGCGGCCTTCGGGTGCCTCGGTGCGGGATGCCCAGCTGACGGGAATGTCCTGGAACAGGCCCGTCGTGCCGGCCGAGACGGACCCCGAGCCGGAAGCGAGATCGCCGTTCCAGGTGGCAGTGGCGGTTCGGACTTCGGCCATCGGTTGATCGGTACCTCCTACTATGCTCGGGCAGGTAGACCGATAGCCTAGAAGGACCGATGAACGACGGCCAGCCGACCCCCGTCCACCCGAACCCCGTCATCCGCTCCGAACGGCTCTACCTGCGCCCAGCCGAGCGCGCCGACCTGCCGATCTTCGTGCGCTGGTTCGCCGATGCGGAGGTGAAGCGGCATCTCGCGCTCCGCGCGCCGTTCAGCCTGGCCATGGAGGAGAAGTGGTTCGACGGCATGGCCGACCGCCAGGGAAGGAGCGACTACCACTTCGTGGCTTGCCTCGTCGACGACGGCCGGCCCATCGGCACCGTGGGCCTCCATGGCCTCGACCTGGAGAACGGGAAGGCCGAGTTCGGCATCAGCATCGGTGAGAAGGGCCTCTGGGGGCGCGGCTACGGCACCGAGGCGCTGGATGCCATCTGCGACTTCGGCTTCGGCGCGCTGCGGCTGGAACGGATCGAGCTCCACGTCTACGAGGACAACGCGCGCGCCATCCGCTCCTACGAGAAGGCGGGCTTCCGCCACGAGGGACGACTGCGCCACGCGCACTTCGCCGAGGGGTCGCACGGGGACGTGCTCGTGATGGCGCTCCTCCGCGACGAGTGGCTCGCGCTCGACCGCCGCAGGAGCTGGCAGATCGGCACGGGCGACCGATGAGCGAGGAGGCCCCGCGCCGCGCGGACTCCGCCACGCGCGACCACCTCGCCAACCAGCGGACCTACCTCGCCTGGGTGCGGACCGCGGTGACCTTCATCGGCCTCGGCTTCGCCGTCGATCGCCTGCTGGTCGACGACCCGGTGGGCGCCGTCCTCGGCGTGGTGATGATGCTCGTCGGCGGGGCGCTCATGCTGCCGGCGGTGCTCACCTACCGTCGCACGGAGCGGGCGATCGAGTCCGGGTCGCCAACGGTGCCGATGGCGTGGGCCACCCCGTTGGCGATCGCCGTGGTCGGCGGCACCGTCGTGCTCGTCGCGTTCAGCGTCATCCGGTGAGCATCCTCGACCTGCCGGGGCGCATCGAGCGCCTGCCCGATGCCGCACGCGAGCGCATCGCGGGCCTCTTCACCATCGAGCTCGTCGACGGCCGGACCGATCCGCCACCCGACCTCCACGCGTGGCTCGAGCGGCAGTTCGGTTCGGTCGGCGCCGTGCGCCGGCAGCGAGTCCTGCGGGTGACGAACCGATGGACCGGCGAGGGCTCCCTCTTCTCGCCGCTGCGCGGCCGCCGCCCGGTCACGAACGGGATGGTCGCGGCCTGGCAGCGCCAGGTCGAGGAGTCGCGCGGTGATCCGTTCTGCGACCCGGAGCGCCAGACGCCGGCGGACACCTGGGGACGCGTGCGTGGCGAGCGCATGATCACGGGCGCGAACGCGGCGATGTACGACGCCCACCACGGCGTCGTCGTCTTCGCCGAGCACGACCCGCTGGCCTTCGACGAGGCGCTGGTGCGCGAGCTGCTCGACGTGGGCCGCGCGTGGGCCGAGCGCTCCCACGAAGCCGACGACGCGGCGCGCAACTACCTGCTCATCTGGAACTGCGGCCCACGCGCCGGCGGCTCGATGATCCACGGCCATGCCCAGGTCCTCCTCGGGCGCGGGCGTCACTACCCGCTGGTCGAACGCGTCCGCCGGGACGCGCTCGCCTACCGGGCCCAGACCGGCGGGAGCTACCGCGACGACCTCGAAGCCTGCCACCGCGACCTGGGTCTCGTCGTGGCCGAGGCCGACGGTGTCACCACCTACGCCGCGCTGGCGCCGGTGAAGGAGCGCGAGCTCGTGGTGGCCGGGCCGCCGGGCATGGACGAGCGCGATCCGTCGTTCGCCGACGCCGTGGCGCGCCTGGTGGTCACCGCGCGCGACGCCCTCGGCCTGCGCGCCTTCAACCTTGCCCTGCATCGACCGCCGCTCGCCGGCGATGGCTGGGAAGACATCGGGCCTGCCGTGCACCTCGTCGACCGCGGCGACCCGGGCAGCACCGCGTCGGACATCGGCGCCATGGAGCTGTACGCGGCAGCCGTCATCGGCAGCGACCCGTTCGACATCGCCGAGCGCCTACGCGCCGCGTTCGCCGCGTCGTGACCGCGGGGCGCTACGATGCGCCCCGTGTTCGAGCTGCGGCGTGATCCCGTCACCGGCTGGTGGGCGGCCGTCGTCACGGACCGCACCTTCGAGCATGCCTCGTTCGCCGTGGAGGCGGCGCCGGTGGAGGGCACGCACTGCCGCCACTGCGACGACGACCCGACCCCCGAAGCCGAGGCCGCGGAATCGGTGGCGGTGCGGCGCGTCGCGCTGCGGACGGACGCGTTCCATCGGATCGATTCGACAAAGGACAGCGCCGCGCAGCTGTCCATCTCGGAGGTCGCGTCGTCGAGCGGCGCGTGGGAGATCCTCGTCGCGCCGCGCGGCCACCACGAGCGGCTGGCGGACGCCGCCCCGCGCCTCGCGCTGAACCTCCTCCGCACGATGCGCGAGGCCATGGTCGAGCTCGGCGCGGACGCGCGGCCGCCCGACGAGCGCATCTCGGTCCAGGTGGTCCAGAGCTACGGGCGCCAGGCCGGGTCGCGCAGCCAGCACCTCAACCTGGAGCTGTACGCCATCCCGCTCGTGCCGCACTGGCTCGCCGACGAGATCGGCGGTGGGGCACGGCACCAGATCCGGACGCGGGACTGCGTATGGTGCGGCCTGGCCCGCGTCGAGGAGGAGTCGGGGGAGCGCCTGGTGCTGGCCGAGGAACGCTTCGTGGTCTTCGCGCCGGCCGCCAGCCGCTCCCCGTTCGAGCTGATGGTCGTGCCGCGCGCGCACGCCGCCGACTTCACGACGCTCGACGACGACGACCTGGCCGCCACGGCCGCCACGCTCCAGCGCGCGCTCCACGCGCTCGAGGCCCTCGGCGATCCGCCCTACAACCTCTTCCTGCACACCGCGCCCGCCGGCGAGCGGCTGGACCAGACGTTCCACTGGCACTGGGAGATCCACCCCCGGCTGCGGGTCATCGCCGGGCTGGAACGGGCCACCGCGCTGGCCGTCAACCCCGCCGCCCCGGAGTACGCGGCGGACATCCTCCGGCAGCATCTCGGCCGGTCGGCGTAACAGGTCGGGGCGGACGATGCGTCTGGAGGGGCGAACGGGGGAACGAATTCGCGGGAGGGTCGCGTGCAGTCGCTCGACATCGGGCGGGACGCCGGAAGCGTGGTGGCGGTCATGACCGACGCCCGTGACCGCGCGGCATTCGACCGGATCTTCGAGGAGTACTCCTCCGCCATCTACAACTACGTCCTGCGCATGGTCGGCGACGGCGATCGTGCCGCCGACATCACCCAGGACACGTTCATCAAGGCGTACCGAAAGCTCGACACCCTGACCGATGTCACCTCGACCCGCTCCTGGCTCTACCGAATCGCCACGAACACGGCCATCGACGAGATGCGCCGGCGTCGCTGGCTGCGGCCCCTCGCGTCCGACGAGGACGAGCGCCAGGATCGGCCGGACACCGGGCCGGGGCCGGAGGCGATGGTGATGAACGCCACGCTCGACGACCGCATCCAGCGCGCGCTCATGCGGCTGCGGCCGAACCACCGGCAATGCCTGGTCCTGTCGGACCTCGAGGACATGAGCGCGCAGCAGATCGGTGAGGTCATGAACCTCTCCTACGGTGCAGTCCGCACGCTCCTCTGCCGGGCGCGCGGAGAGATGCGGCGACACCTCGCCGCGGAGGGCCTCGTGCGATGACCGGCGATCGTGGCTTCGGGCGGGGGCAGCATCCCGAGGAGCTGCTCAGCGCATCGGTGGGCGGTGACCTCACCGCGGCGGAGCGTGCCCAGCTCGACGCGCACCTCGCCGACTGCACGCGCTGCCGCGCCACGCTCGAGGCGTTCGCCGAAGAGCGTCGCCTCATCGGCGGCCTGCAGGCCGCGCCCCCTCCGCGCGACCTCGCGGCACGGGTGCGGGCCGGCATCGAGGGCCGGCGGCCGGCTTCGCTGCCGTGGTGGCGGCGCCCGGGACCCCTGGTCGGCGCGTTCGCCACGCTGACCACGGTCACCGCCGCACTGCTGGCGATCGTGGTCTTCTCGAACCTCGACGGCGGCCCGGTCGCGAACGACCCCTCCCCCACCGGGACGCCGGTCGCCAGCCAGGACATCGCGCCGACCGCGACGCTGCTGCCATCGGTCGAGCCCACGCCGTCACCGGCTCCGAGTTCGCCGCCGGTGGCGCTCGAGCCGGGTCAGATCGGCTATCTCCAGCTCGACGGCGAGCCGCAGGCGCCGCTGGCGCTGAGCTTCGTGAACGACGCGACCGGTGAGGTCACCGACCTCGGGACGGCGAGTGCCGCGCCGTGGACGGCGGCCATCTCGCCCACGAACGAGTTCGTTGCCTACACCGTGGACATCGGGCTGTCCGGCGCCCAGCAGCTGCGCGTCACGCGCCTCTCCGACGGGATGACCGAGGTCCTTGGCTGCACCGTGCCGCGCGCCTTTGCCGACCGCCTGGTGTGGTCCGACGACGGCCGCTTCCTGGCCTACACGCTCACGCCGCTGGACCTCGGCGAGTCGGTCGACTGCGGCGGTGTCACCGGCGACGGCACCCGGTCCGATGCCTGGGCCTATGACGCCGGCGCGACGGCCGCCGCGATCCAGCTCACCGACGACGGGAACTCGTTCGCCGCGGACATCCAGGCCTACACCGTCCCCGGGCGCGACGGCGCCGACGAGGTCCGATACGCGCTGATGGTCAGCCACGCCGATGCCACGCCCTGGACGGAGCTGGTCGGCGTCGACGGGATGGTCTTCGACCAAGAGCCGCTCCAGAACGTCTTCCTTCCGCTGCTGTCGCCCGACGGCAGCCGCGCGCTGTTCTGGCGCGGCGAGATGGGACAGGCGGCCGACGGCGGATGGCACTTCGTCCGCGGCGGCATGCCCTATCGCTCGGGCGAGCCGGTCGACGGCTACCCGTCGTGGTCCGGCGAGCCGCTGTTCGTCGACCTCGAGCCGGTCGGCGGGGCGGGGTTCGAGTCCGGCCAGCTCGGCTGGAGCCCGGACGGCACGCTCGTCGGCTTCTGGCTCGGCGAGTGGACCGGTGCGCCGCAGAGTGCGGACGGGACATACCCCTCGTCGCGCCATGTGTACGCCGGCAGGCTGGCCGAGGGCCTCTCCCAGGAGAGCCGCGTCGGGCTGGAGCTCGAGGAGCTGCAGAGCGTCGTGGATGTCACGCTGGACAGCGGCAGCGGGAAGGCGCTCGTGACCGTCGTCCAGCCGTCGGCCGGCGACCTGTCCGTGCCCGCCTCGACGCTGTACGCCGTCCCCATCGACAGCGGCGTGGCCGTGATCCTGGGCACCGGCGCGTCGTGGACCGGCCCGGCCGTCATCGGCCTGGAGGCCAGGCCGGTCGCGCCCTGAGGCGAAGGACGGCCACGGCATCGGGCTAGACTCGGGGGGATGAGCCAGCACCCGATCATGGACGCCGACGACCTGCGGCGCGCCCTGACCCGCATCGCCCACGAGATCGTGGAGCGCAACGCCGGGACCGATGGGCTGGTGCTCGTCGGGGTGCGCAGCCGGGGCGAGCCGATCGCCGACCGGCTGGCGGACCTCATTGCGGAGCACGAGGGCCAGCGCCCGCCGGTCGGCTCGCTGGACATCACCTACTATCGCGACGACCTGACCCGGCTCGCCCACGCCCCGATCGTGAAGCATTCCGAGGCGATGCCCGATATCGACGGGCGCACCGTCGTCCTCGTCGATGACGTCCTCTTCACGGGCCGGACCGTGCGCGCGGCGCTCGACGCGCTCACCGACCACGGGCGGCCGTCGGCCGTTCGGCTGGCGGTCGTCGTGGATCGCGGCCACCGCGAGCTGCCGATTCGGCCCGACCACGTCGGCAAGAACCTGCCGACCGCCCCGGACGAGCGGGTCCACGTCCTCCTGACCGAGACCGACGACCGCGACGCGGTCGTCCTCGAGCGCCCGGAGGGCTAGCTCCCGTCGGCGTGGCGGCTGGCGTAGGCAGCCCGAACCGCGGCCACCACCTCGTCGGCTTCGGCGTCCTTCATGAGGCTCCCCACGGCCCCCGCCTGCAGCGCACGGCCGATGCGCTCCGGCTCGGCGAAGCTGGTGAGGGCCACGACCGCCACGTGCGGCTGCCGGTCGCTGAGGGCGGCGATCGCCGCAGGCCCGTCCATGCGCGGCATGACGAGGTCCATGAGCACCACGTCCGGCTCGAGGCGGAAGGCGGCCTCGAGGGCCTCCTCGCCGTTCGCCGCCTCGCCCACGATCTCGAGCTCGGGCACGAGCTCCAGGAAGCCGCGCAGGCCGCGGCGCACGACCTCGTAGTCGTCGACGAGGAGCACCTTGATCGGGGCGCCGGGCTCGTGGCGCCGCTCCGACCGGGTGCGGACGATGCCCCAGATCCGCTCCGACTCGCTGAGGCCGCGGAGACGCTGTGCGCCGAGGTCACGCAG
>DATBIK010000036.1:0-5987 GCA_036556985.1 Candidatus Limnocylindria bacterium
GCGCTCGTCGAGCAGCTCATCGAGGGCGACGGCTGGGCGCTGCGCGCCGGCGCATACCTTCACGCCGAGCAGGTCATCTGGGGCGCCACCGCCCGCACCCTGGCCATGTTCGCCACCGTCCTCCGCCACGCCATCGGCTAGGCCGCGGCCGCCGGCCGACCAGCCTAGCGTCTGGTGCGCACCTGCATCCCCGTCATCGCCAGGAGCTCGAGCAGCTCCCCGTGGTGCGGCCGTGGGGCGGCCACGATGCTCACCGTCGCGCTCCGCCGGCTCGGGTCCCACCACGTCCCGCCGTCGAGGTTGCTCACCGTGGCACCGGCACGCTCGGCGATGAGGCCCGCGGCCGCCACGTCCCACAGCGACAGCCCGCCGTTCTGCACGAAGGCGTCGAAACGCCCATTGGCGACGTACGCCAGCGACAGCGCGGCGCTCCCCATCCGCCGCGGGATCCGGATCCGCCGCCCGATCCGTCGCTCGCGCCCGATCCCCCCGCGCCCGATGACGGCCAGGCTGACCACGAAGTCGCCGATCTGCCCTTTCCGTGAGGCGCGGATGCGGACCCCGTTCAGCGTCGCCGGTCCGTCGGCGGTGGCCGCGTACGTGTCCCCGCGCAGTGGGTCGTGGACCACCCCCACCGCCGGCCGCTCCCCGTCGACCATGCCCACGGAGACGCAGAAGTACGGGATCCCGTTCGCGTAGTTGACCGTCCCGTCCAGCGGGTCGATCACCCACACCCGACCGCTCGGCTCCCTCTCCGGCCCGACCCTGGCGTGGTGCCCCGACTCCTCGGCCAGGATCGCGTCGTGGGAATACCGCTCCCGGATCGCCGCGAGCGCCAGCTTCTCGGACGCGTAGTCGACCTCGGTGACCACGTCCCGCGCGCTCTTGCGACGGATCCGCTGCACCCGCTCGTAGCTCGCGCTCAGCAGCTCTCCGGCGTGCGCGGCAAGCTCCGTCGCGAACGCCAGCTCATCGGCCCATCGGCTCATACGGACCGATGCTACCCCGCCGTCGGCCCCGCTCACGGCACGCCGAAGGCGACGACCCGTACCTCCACCTCGCCCTCCGGCTCGGCGTCGAAGCCGAAGTACACCTCCACTTCGCTCGCCGCGGGTAGGAAGTCGATCTCGAACGTGCTCGTCTGCCGCTCCCCGTCGACGCGGGCGCTCGCTTCCAGGACGATGCGCTCCGCCGGGGCGTCGCCGTCGTTCCGCACGCTGGCCGGTACCACCCACCCCAGATCCGTCGCGTACCCACCGCCGGGGTCGAGCTCGGCGCTCGGCATCGCCCGCGTCCCGCGGTTGGTCAGCCCGTCGACCGCCAGGAACCCGACGACCGCCACGATCGCCAGCACGCTGATCCCCAGCGCCACCCACTCGACCCAGTTCTTCCGCATCGCGCTACCCGCTCGCCTCGCCGCCACGCCCGCCACCGCCACCGCTCGGGCCGCCGCCGCCGACGAGCAGCCGCCCGGCCGCCGCCCCGAATGAGGCCACGACCCCGAGCATGACGACCTGGCCGATCACCGCCGAGAGGCCCATGCCATCGGTCCGCCCGAACGACCACAGCAGCAGCAGCGACACCACCAGGCTGATCGCATATGCCGCCGCCGTCTCCGTGAACGGCCCGCTCAGGACGCCCGCGCCGATCGGCGCCGAGCTGCCCCCGCGGAAGTCCGCGTAGAACACGATCGCCAGCGTCACCAGGTAGCTGCCCACCATCACGCCCAGCAGCAGCCACGGGCCTGCCTGGATGCCGAGCAGCATCGGCTCCTCGGTTGCAGCCACGTTCAACGCGAACAGGAGCGCCGCGCCGGCCGCGACGAACAGCCGTCCTACGGTCCCCACCGCGGCGCTGTCGCCCGCCGAGCTTCCCGTGTCCTGGTCGCTGTCCTCGGGTGCGGCGAGCTGGGTCGCGGCGAGGGATGCGCCGAACGCGATCGGGATCATCTGCAGGGCCACCTTTCCCACGACCTCGCGCAGGCCCATGTCCGGACCGATGCGACCCAGCGCCAGGAGCGCCAGCGTGGCAACGACCGCGGCCAGCCCCATCGTCTCCACCGAGTCGACGAGCAGTTGGACAACCGATCGGTCACGCCGGAACCCGCTCAGCGCCGAATACCCGATGACGATGACGAAGGTCACGCCCAGCAGGACAAGGATCTTCCAGTGCGGCAGTAGAAAACCGTGCCACCACATCTCCATCGTGAACAACAACGGCAGCCCGATGAGCAGCCCGCCGCCCGCCGCGCGCACGAGATCCTGCGCCGATTGGCTTGCCGAGTCCTCCGGCACCCGCCGGGTGGCGGAACGCTTGCCCGCTTGGCCCATGCCGCACGCCTTCAGCAACTTGCGCGCCAATGGCTCGCGGGCCTCTCCTCCGGTAATCCACCCCTAACCACCCGGTAAGGGCCCCAGTGTTCAGATCACCTGAACACTTCGAGGAGGGCTGGCCGTGAAGCGAGGGAGATGGAAGCGGGATTCTGGGAAGCGGCGCGGGGAGACGTGGCGGGCCCAGCGGCTCGGGGTCGCCGTCCTCGAACGTGGCACGCTGCCGGCACGGGCGGCGCATCGGATTCGGATGGGCATCCTGGTCGGCGACTTCCGGCCCGGCGAGCGGCTGCCGCCCATGCGGGCGCTCGCGGCGGAGTTCGAGATCAGCCTCGCCTCTCTGCGCGAGGCGATCGCTCAGCTGCGAGGCGAGGGGTTCGTGGACGTGCGCCACGGGATCGGCTGTTTCGTCGTTCGTCGGGCGCGGAGGGCGCGCGCACTGAAGGCGGCGACGCGGAGAGCGGCGCGCAGGGAAGCAGCGGAGCTTCGCATCGTGATTGATCCCGCGGTGGCGGGCATCGCGGCGCGTCGCAGAACGGCGGCGGGGGTGCGCGACCTCCTGGGCGCCACATGGGAGCGCGAAGCCGCGCGGCGGTCCGGCGACCCCGGGGCATACGTGGATGCCGATATCGAGTTCCACGCAAGGGTTGCCGCGGCAGCGCGCGGGCCGATTGGCGTGGCGGCGCACCGGTTCGCAAGCATGACGCTCCGGCCCCTCGTGCAGGCGAACGCCGGTGAGCTGGCAGGGGACGATCGGCTGGCAACGTTGCACCGCACGCTCGCAGACGCGGTCGCGGACGGCAGGCCAATGCGAGCGGTGCGCGCGGCGCGTGCGATCGCCTGGATCGAGACACAGCCACCGAGGCCGCCGTGACGTAGGCTACGCGGCATGCCGCAGATCCACCTACGCGCCGAGGAGGGCGACTACGCCCCGTTCGTCCTCGTGCCCGGCGATCCGAATCGGGCGCGACGCATCTCGGAGCGGTTCGACCCCGGATCGGTCCGCGAGGTCAACGCCCATCGCGGGCTGCTGGGGTTCACCGGGACGTACCGCGGCACCCCGGTGAGCGTCCAGACCAGCGGCATGGGGACGCCGAGCCTCAGCATCGTGGTCGAGGAGCTGCTGCGGCTCGGCGCGCGGCGTTTGGTCCGAGTCGGGACCTGCGGCGGCATCGCGCCGGGGCTGCGGACCGGGGACCTCGTGATCGCGACCGCGGCGTGCCCGGTGGACGGTGCCACTGCAACGTACCTGCACGGCGAGCCGTACGCCCCCGCGGCCGACTTTGCGATGACGCGGGCACTCGTCGACGCGGCCGCGGCGGCCGGCGTGGCGGCGAGAACCGGTTTGGTGGCATCGGTCGACGTCTTCTACAACACCGATGCCGACTACGCGCAGCGCTGGAGAGACCGGGGCGTGCTCGCCTTCGAGATGGAGGCATCGGCGCTGTTCTATCTGGCGGCACGGGCCGCAGCGAGGGGAGCCGATGTGGCGGCGGGCTGCGCGCTGACGGTGAGCGACGTACTCGGCGACGACGTGACGACCGAGGAGAGCTACCTCCCGCTCGATGAGCTGGATCGGGCGATCGACCGCATGATCGGCGTGGCGCTCGAGGCGGGATTGGAGGCCGGCACGGGACTGGCGGTAGACTCGACGGCATGACCGATACGCTGAGCCGCGACCGGGGCGCCGCGAACCAGGCCGGCGCCGTGGTGAACCCGAACGCAGCCGCCGAGGCGCAGGACTTCCTGCCGCTCAACGGAATCGACCACGTCGAGTTCTGGGTGGGGAACGCGAAGCAGGCAGCGGCGTACTACCGCGCCCTGTGGGGCTTCACCCCGGTCGCCTACGCGGGGCTCGAGACCGGCGTGCGCGATCGCTCCAGCTACGTGCTGGTGCAGAACGACATCCGCTTCGTGTTCACCGCCCCGCTGACACCGGACAGCGACATCGCGCGGCACGTCCACGAGCACGGGGACGGGGTGCACGACATCGCGTTCGCCGTCGACGACGTCGAGTCGGCCTGGCACGAGACCACCTCCCGGGGAGCGGCCTCGGCCCAGGAGCCGACCACCGTCGAGGGCCAGAAGGGCGTCCTGCGCCGCAGCGCGATCCACACCTACGGCGAGGTCATCCACTCCTTCATCGACCGGAGCGACTACCACGGCACCTTCGCGCCGGGCTACCACAAGGTCCGCCGGCCGGCGCCGGCGGCATCGGGCCAGAACCTGCTCGAGGTCGACCACTGCGTCGGGAACGTGGCGCTCGGTGACATGAACCGGTTCGTCGACTTCTACAAGGACGTCCTCGGCTTCAGCCAGCTCATCCACTACGACGACAAGGTGATCCACACCGACTACTCGGCGCTGATGAGCAAGGTGATGCAGAACGGGAACGGCCGTATCAAGTTCCCGATCAACGAGCCGGCCAGCGGCAAGAAGAAGTCACAGATTCAGGAGTTCATCGACTACTACGGGACGGCGGGAACGCAGCACATCGCGCTGCGCACCGAGGACATCGTGGGGACGGTTCGCGCGCTCCGGGAGCGCGGGGTCGAATTCCTCGGCCTGCCGCACACCTACTACGAGTCGCTGCCCGAGCGGGTCGGCGACGTCGGGGTGCCGATCGACGTGCTCGAGGAGCTGGGCATCGAGGCCGACCGCGACGAGGAGGGCTACCTCCTCCAGATCTTCACCCGCCCGGTTCAGGACCGGCCCACGTTCTTCTTCGAGATCATCGAGCGCCACGGATCGCGCGGCTTCGGCGTCGGCAACTTCAAGGCCCTGTTCGAGGCGATCGAGCGCGAGCAGGCGCGCCGCGGCAACCTCTAGGGACTAGCGCCAGCCGAGCGCCGGGGCGACGTGGCGCAGCACGTTCTCGATGACGTGGGCGTTGTAGTCGACCCCCAGCTGGTTCGGGACGGTCAGCAGCAGCGTGTCGGCGGCCGCGATCGCGGTGTCGGCGCGAAGTTGCTCGACGAGGGCGTCCGGCTCGCCCGAGTAGGTGCGGCCGAAGACGGCGCGGGTCGTCTCGTCCAGGTAGCCGATGTGGTCCCGATCCTCGTGGCCGCGGCCAAAGTAGGCCACGTCGCGGTCGTCGACGAGGGGAAAGATGCTGCGGCTGACCGAGGTCCGCGGCTCCCGCTCGTGGCCCGCCTCGCGCCACGCGGCGTGGAAGGCGGCGATCTGCTCCGCCTGCTGGACGTGGAGCGGCTGCCCGCTCTCGTCGAACTTCAGGGTGGAGGTCTGCATGTTCATCCCGAGGCGGGCCGCCCACTCCGCCGTGGCGTTCGTGGCGGATCCCCACCAGATCCGGTCGCGCAGCCCCGGTGAGTGGGGCTCTAGGCGGAGCATGCCGGGCGGGTTGGGGAACATGGGTCGAGGGTTCGGCTCGGCGAAGCCCTCACCGGAGAGCAGCCCCAGGAAGACTTCCGCGTTGCGACGGGCCATGGCGCCGTCGTCCTCTCCCTCGGCCGGGACGTACCCGAAGTGGCGATACCCGTCGATCACCTGCTCCGGCGACCCGCGGCTGATGCCGAGCTGGAGACGTCCGCCGGCGATCAGGTCGGCCGCGCCGGCGTCCTCGGCCATGTAGAACGGGTTCTCGTAGCGCATGTCGATGACCGCGGTCCCGATCTCGATCCGCTTCGTCCGGGCGCC
>DATBIK010000037.1:0-14901 GCA_036556985.1 Candidatus Limnocylindria bacterium
GGCGCCGGTGGAGAGCCCGGTCGTCTCGGTGTCGAAGTACGCCGCCGGCCGTCCAGCGAGCAGCGCGGCGGCCGGCTCGGGGAGCGGCTGCGCTCGCTCGACGACGAGCGCGGTGCCGCCCTCGACGACCTCGGTCCGCGCGCCGAACCAGCGCGCCAGCGTCCCGAGCCGGTCCGCTGGCTGGCGCGACACCGGGCGCGCCGCGCCCTGCGCCGCGCGGACCCGGGCGAGGCGGTCCGTCAGCGTGCGCTGCCCGAGCATCGGCTCAGGTCATCCCTGCCAGCAGCTCGCCCACGATCGCCTTCCCACGGACGCCGACCTCGATGGCCGGTCCGACGCAGGCCGGGCAGCCATCGGTGCAGGGGCACGTCTCGACAGCCTGGCGGCACGCCCGCAGGAGCTCGTCGACGAGGCCGAACAACCGCTCCGTGAGCCCCACACCGCCCGGGACGGCGTCGTAGAGGTAGAGCGTCGGCCGACCGGTAAAGGGTGCCTGCACCTGGGCCAGCACGCCGAGGTCGCGCGGGTCGGACATGAGGAGCAGCGCGGCCGTCGTGCGCGCCAGGCGCGCCAGGCCGATGAGCGCCCCGTCGAGCGTGTCCCGGTCATAGCGGTTCACGAGCTCGGCCGGCGGGACGAGCCACGTGGCCGTGGTATGCATCTCCGTTTCGGGCAGGCTGATGGAGCCCCAGCCCACGTTCTCGTGGGTGTGGTACTTCAGCTTCTTGAACATCGTCACCTTCCAGGCGACCATCACCTCGCCGCGCTGACGAAGCCCCGCCGGCGGGGGATCGGCCTCCTCGAAGACCTCGAGCACCTTGAGCGTGATGCCGAGGTCGGCATCGGTGTAGTAGTCGACGTCGGTGCGGGTGACGAACGCCTTGCGCTCCTCCCAGTCGAGGCGGTCGACGTGGTACTGCACGCCCTGGTGGATGTAGATCGCCTTGGGATGGATGAGGAGCGGGGCGGCGAACAGGTCCACCTCGCCGAGGACGCGGTGCCGGTCGCCGGTGGTGTCGACGATGACGACGTTCTCCGGCGCTCCCGTGCGCAGGCTGAAGTCGCTGGCCGGGAAGTTCTCGTGGCTCCAGTAGTAGCGGTCATCATCCGCGCGCCGGATCCAGCCGTCCTCGGCGAGAACGTCGAGGAGCATCGGCGTCTCCGGCAGGCCGAAGCGCTCCTCGGCGGGCACCGGCAGCTCGAACGTCGAGGCGCGCAGGTGGTTGAGGAGCACGTACAGGTTGTCCGGGTTCACGAGGCCGTGCTCCGGCGAGCTGTCGAACAGGTAGTCCGGGTGCGCTGCCAGGAACTGGTCGACCGGTGACGACGAGCAGACGAGCGCGGACAGGCTGGTGCCCGTCCGTCGTCCGGCGCGGCCCATCTGCTGCCAGGTCGACGCGATCGTGCCGGGATAGCCGACGCTGATCGCCGCGTCCAGGCTGCCGATGTCGATGCCGAGCTCCAGGGCGTTGGTGGCCACCACGCCGCGAACCCGGCCGTCGCGCAGCCCTGCCTCGATCTCGTGGCGCTCGTTGGGCAGGTAGCCGCCCCGGTAGCCGCGGATCGTGTGCGGATGGCCCGGCGACGGCTCGAACGTCTCGCGCAGGTAGCTGGTCAGCACCTCGACCGCGGTGCGCGAGCGAGCGAAGGCGATGGTCTGCACACCGCCGCGGATGAGCCGTTCCGCCAGCCGCTGTCCGGTGAGCAGCGCCGAGCCGCGGATGCCCAGCTGCTCGTTGGCGACCGGCGGGTTGATGACGAGGACGTGGCGGCGGCCGGATGGCGCGCCGTTGTCGTCGACGAGCTCGACCGGCGCCTCGAGCACGCCCTCGGCGAGCTCGGCGGGGTTGGCGATCGTGGCGCTGGCGCAGATGAAGACCGGGTCCGCCCCGTAGTGGCGGCAGATGCGGCGCAGCCGCCGCACGACGTTGGCCACGTGGCTGCCGAACAGGCCGCGGTACGTGTGCAGCTCGTCGATGACCACGAAGCGCAGGTTCTCGAACAGCTTGAACCACTTCGTGTGGTGGGGAAGGATCGCCGAGTGGAGCATGTCCGGGTTGGTGATGACCACCTGCCCGGCCGCGCGGACGACGCTGCGGATGTTCGCCGGCGTGTCGCCGTCATAGGTGTGCGTCTTCAGCCCCAGGTTCGCGGCGCCGGCCAGGGCCCGCAGCTCGACGAGCTGGTCGGCCGCGAGCGCCTTGGTGGGAAAGAGGTAGAGGGCCCGCGCCGCCTCGTCGCGCGCGACCGCGTCGAGTACCGGCAGGTTGTAGCAGAGCGTCTTGCCCGATGCGGTGGGCGTGACGACCACCACGTTGCGGCCCGCCGAGGCCGCCTCGTAGGCCGCCGCCTGGTGGGTGAAGGGCGCCTCGATGCCGCGCGAGCGCAGTGCATCCACGAGCCGGGGGTCGAGCCCCTCCGGCCACGGCGCGTGCCGGGGCGGCCGCGGCTCGATCACCCGGTGCGCGGCGATGAGCGGGGCGAAGTCCGGGCTGGCAAGCAGGGCGGCAATCGTCTCGTCGGCGTTGCTCGGGGGGGCGGTCAGCATCGGCTCCTCCTCCGGTGGAATAGAACAGTCGTTCGATTCGTGCGCACGCTAGCACACGTGCCGGCGAAGGTGGCGCCCGATCACGACAGCTCGCGTGTCGCAGGTGAGCCGATGTCCCCGTCAGTTCGGTCGCATCGGCACTGCGCGGGCGACGCGCGCTCGGCGAGGATCGGGCCGATGGACACGCCGTCGGCGCATCCGCATTCGACCCTGCGTCGCGGCCCGGGATGGCTGGGTCGCCTGCTTCATCCCGCCGCACTGCCGGAGCCGACCGCGCCGCACGAGACGCGGGCGAACACCGTGCTGCGGCCGGTCGTCTTCGGTGCGAACGACGGCCTCGTCTCGAACCTGGCGCTGGTGATGGGCGTCGCCGGCGCGGGGCCGCCGCCGAGCGTCATCGTGCTCGCGGGCGTGGCGGGCCTCATCGCCGGGGCCTTCAGCATGGGCGTGGGCGAGTACATCTCGGTGCAGAGCCAGCGGGAGCTGCTCGACTTCCAGCTCGCCTTCCAGCGGCACCAGCTCCGCCACGTCCCGGACCAGGAGCGCCGGATCCTGGCCGGGATCTATCGCGATCGCGGCTTCCCGCCCGAGGAGGCGGCCCACTTCGTGGAGCGCGTCTTCCGCGACACCGACGCCGCAACGCGCCTCCTCATCTTCGAGGAGGTCGGACTCGACGAGCGCTCCATCGGCTCGGCGTGGACCGCCGCGGTGGGCTCGTTCATCTCGTTCAGCATCGGTGCAGGGATCCCGCTGCTGCCGTACCTGCTGCTTGCCGGCGACGTCGCCTTCGGCGTGAGCTTCGCGGTCAGCCTGGTCGCCCTGTTCGGCCTGGGGCTGGCCATCAGCCGTCTCACCCGACGCGGCCCGTTACGCACCGCGACGCGTCAGCTCGTTCTCGGCGCGGCCGCTGCGCTGGTCACCTACGCGGTCGGCGTCCTCATCGGCGTCCGGATCTGATGGGTCGCGGAGATTTCCGAGAAGGTTGCCGAATGCGCGGCCAGGGACGCCTTAGGTCCGGTTTCACAGGGTACCCAGCCCTGCGGTGAGGCTCGCTGAGCGTGGAAAGAGCTCAATTCGGACCGGGGAAGGCCGAGTTGCCAACCTAAGGGTCCGCTGGGCGACCATATGACGGCAATCTGCGCGAATCGGACCGATAACGCTCACCACACGGACGTATGGCACGAAACGACGCTGCCGGGCAGGCCGTCGCCGGGGGTACCGGCAATGTGGATAAGTCGGGTAGACTCGCGGGCGATGACCGGCATCGACGCATCGGCACCCCGCACGCGCGCCACGGAGCCGGGCATTCGCGTGACGCTGCCGGCCTCGCGCGGGGGGCTCGCCTGGCTCGTGGTGCTGCTCGTCATCGGCGCGTTCCTCGCTTTTCAGGTCGGGCGCCAGGTGTACGCATCGTGGTCGATCAACCAGGAGGCCGACCGCTACCGCGCCGAAATCCTCGCGCTGGAGGAGCAGAACGCCGTGCTCCAGCAGGAGCTCGCGTACCTCCAGTCCGATGCCTACATCTCGGCCGAGGCGCGCCGGCTCCTCAACGTCGGGCGGCCGGGCGAGCGGATCCTCATCATCCCGCCCGGAAGCGAGGCCGCCCCGCCACCACCCGCGGGGGCCGAGGCCGAGGAGGCGAAGCCGCCGCTCGCGCAGTGGATGGAGCTCTTCTTCGGCGACCGCTGACCCGGCTGGCCCGCGGGTTGCGGACGCCGCCTGCATGGGTCGCGCCGACATCCGCATCGGTTGCTCGGGATGGCAGTACGCCCATTGGCGTGGCGACTTCTACCCGCGTGACCTCCCGCAGGACCGATGGTTCGAGCACTACGCCGCGTGCTTCGACACCGTCGAGTTGAACAACAGCTTCTACCGGCTGCCGAAGGCCGATGCCTTCGCCGGATGGGCGCGGCGCGCGCCGTCCGGCTTCCTGATGGCCGTGAAGGCGAGCCGATACCTCACCCATATCCGCCGGCTGCGCGACCCAACCGAGCCGCTCGACCGCCTGTGGCGCCGCGCCGGCCGCCTCGGTGATCACCTGGGCCCGATGCTGTATCAGCTGCCGCCGCGCTGGCACCGCAACATCGAGCGCCTCGAGACCTTCGCCAGCGCCGTCCCCAGCGACCGTCTGCAGGCGGTCGAGTTCCGCGATCCGGAGTGGTATCACGCGGGGACCTACGCCGCGCTCGAACGCGGCGGCCTGGCCCTGTGCCTGCACGACATGCCCGGATCCGTCAGCCCGCGCCAACCCATCGGCCCGTTCGTCTACATCCGGTTCCACGGGTGGGGCGCGAAGTACGGCGGTGGGTACCCTGGCCAGGCGCTCGCCGCCTGGGCCGATCGGCTCGTCGCCTGGGCCGAGGGGGGACGCGCCTGCTTTGCCTACTTCAACAACGACCTCGGCGGGCATGCGTTTCGCGATGCTGTCCGCCTTCGGGAGATGGTCGAACGACGCCGCGCCGGCAGGTGATGCTCTGCGATAGTTGAGCGACATCGCACACGGAGGGCGCCCGACCCGATGTTCGAGATCTTCCCCTGGCTCCTCTTCCTGCACGTCCTGGCCGCGATCGTGGCCTTCGGCCCGACCTTCGCCTTCTCGATCATCGGCGCCATGGGTGGCGCAGAGCCGCAGCATGCGAACTTCGCCACCCGGGTCAGCCATCGCATTGGCGACATCCTGGTCGAGCCGTTCGCGGTCAGCATGTTCGTCACCGGCGCGCTCATGATCTGGGCCGCCGATATCCCGTTGCTCGACCGGAGCACTCGCTGGCTCGTGCTGGCGATCGTGCTGTACCTCGTCGCGCTGGCGCTGTCGCTCGTCGTCTCCCGGCCGAACGTGAAGCGGATCATCGCCCTCAGCGGCGGGGAGGCCGGAGCGCCCTCGTCCGGGGACGTGCCCGCCGGCCCACCGCCCCAGGAGCTGACGCGCGCGGTGACCACCGTCCAGCGTGTGGGCCTGATCCTGATCGTGTTCCTGGTGGCGATCGTGTTCCTCATGGTGGTGAAACCGGACTTCGGCTTCTGAGGCGTATCATCTGGCCATGCACGTCGTGAACGGCCGGCGCACCTTCGAGGTGGACGTCGGCTAACTGACCGATCTCGCTGCCGCCCACCGGTCGGTGGCGATGGATCTCGGCACGGGCGATGGCCGCGCGGTCCTGACCCGGGCTGCCGCCGACCGCGAAACGCTCGTGGTGGGGCTGGATGCCAGTGCGTCCGCCATGGCCGATGTCTCTCGCCGCGCCACGCGCGACCGCCTGTCGAACGCTGTCTTCGTCGTCGCCGACGCTCTCACCCTGCCCGACGCGCTCGACCGGTTCGCCGACGAGCTGACGATCTCCCTGCCATGGGGATCCTTGCTCCATGCCGCGGTCACCGCCGACCCGCGCCTGTTGCGACTCCTGCGGCCCGGCGGCCGCATTGACCTGCTCGTGTCTGCCTCCGCCGCGGATCGAGCCACCGGCCTGGTGCGAGTCGATCCCGCCGGCCTCGCCGACGCGTACCGCGTCACGGGCATCGGCAGCGTCAGCGTACGCCCCGCGACGATCGCCGACGTCCGTGCCGCGGGCTCGTCCTGGGGCAAGCGGCTGCTGCAGGGCGGCCGTGGCGGCAGGGACCGTCAGCTCTGGCTGCTGTCCGCAGCAACCCATGCAGGGTAGGCGAGGACCACCCAGCCCAGCCCGGCCAGGACGATGAGGCAGACCATGGCCCACACCGCCACCGACGGCGCAACGGCATCGGCGAGCTGGCCGGCGAGCACGGTCGAGACCGCGATCATGAGTGTCACGAGGCCGTAGTCCAGGCTGAACAGGCGACCACGGATGGCGTCCGGCGTCGCGCGCTGGAGGCCCAGCGTCGACAGCGTCCACTGGCTCCCGCCGCCGAGGTGGGCGAGGAAGACGAGCGGCGCCGCCACCCACAGGCCCGGCGCCAGCGGGAAGATCGCATACGCGCTCGCCACGACCGCCAGGGAAAGGCCGATGCCTACCAGCAGCCCTCGGTCCGTGGTCCCCACCACCGCTCGCGCGATGAACGGGCCGGTGAGCGCCCCCAACCCGCGAGCGGCGAAGAGGAGGCCGATGCCGGCGTCGCCGGCGTCGAAGACGTCGGTCCCGAACACCGCCAGCAGCGCCACCACGCCGGTCCCCACGCCGAACGTCGTCTTCGACAAGAGGAACGAGGTCACCAGCCGGCTGCCGCGCGCGAACCGGATGGCGAGCCGCATTGCCTCGCCGACGCCCTCGTGCCGATGGCCCTGCCCCGCGCGGGCCTCCTGGAGCGGCCGCCGGATGCCCCAGATCAGCCACGCGGAGAGCCCGAAGGAGAGCGCGTTCACGACGAAGGCCACGTCCCGCCCGAGCACGACCGCGACGAGCCCGCCCAGGCCCGCGCCCACCGCCAGCATGGTGCCCCAGGCGGAGCCGATGAGGACGTTCGCCTCCGGCAGCCGCCGGCGATCGACGAGGTTCGGCAGCGCGGCCGAGGAGGTCGGCTCGAACACCGCCGCGCCCACCGCCAGCAGGGCGACGCAGGCGAAGGCGATCCACAGCGTCCCGCCATCGCGCGCCAGCAGGAAGCCGAGCGCCACCGGCACGCGGGCCAGGTCGGCGGCGATGAGCAACCGTCGCCGGTCGATCCGGTCGGCGAGGATACCGGCCAGCGGCGCTGCCACCGCGAAGCCGCCGGTCTGGAGGACGAGGACGAGCGCGGCCAGCCCGGCGAGCCCGGTGAGCTCGAGCGCCAGTCCCAACAGGGCGACGGTCGCGAACCAGTCTCCGGCGAAGCTGATGAGCTGCGCCGCGTAGAGCCGGCCGAAGTCCGGGTTCTCGCGGAGCAGCGCAAGGTAGGGTCCGAATCGCATCGGCCGCGCATGCTAGCGCCTCCGGGCATCAGGCCCCCGGAAACGCGACGAAGGGCCCTTGCGTACCCGATGCGCCACGCGCAGGCTGCCGCGTGGAGGTGCACCGATGGGCCAGACCGTCACGTACCGACAGTTGGTGCAGGTCGTCCTGCTGGCTGCCGGGGTCATCATCTTCCTCGCGGCGCTGAACATGGCGTTCGGCATGCCGCACCCAGGCCCGACCTTCCAGATCATCCCCGACCCGGCCGGTCCGTTACCGTTCTAGCGGGTCGCCAGGCATCGACACTGCGCCGCGGGCCGGGCGCTGCTTGTCCGGTCCGGCGGCGCTTGCTAGTCTTCATCCCCGTGGCGGAGTAGCTCAGTGGTAGAGCAGGGGACTCATAAGCCCTTGGCCGGTGGTTCGAATCCGCCCTCCGCTACCACCCCCCTTGCCTCCCTGGCCGATGCCGTCGACCGTGGCGCGCGCCGTCTCCGGCTGTCCGATGACGCCGCCCTCGTGCTGGCCGTCTCCGGCGGGGCCGATTCGATGGCGCTCCTGCATGGCGCGGCCGAGCTCGTGCGCGCGAGTCGGTGCGCGTGGCGCCTCAGCGTCGCCCACCTGGACCACGGTCTGCGCGACGACAGCGCTGATGACGCCACTTTCGTCGCCGACGCCGCCCGCGACCTCGACCTGCCGTTCGACGTGCGAAGGACCGATGTTGCCGCGCTCGCCGCCGAGCGCGGCATCTCGCTCGAGGAAGCCGGACGCGAGGCGCGCTACGCGTTCCTCGCCGATCTGGCGGAGCGCGACGATGCCCTCGTCGCGACGGCCCACACGCTCGACGACGCGTCCGAGACGGTGCTCATCAACCTGGTGCGCGGGAGCGGGCTGGCCGGCGCGCGGGGCATTCCGGCGCGCCGTGGCCGCGTCGTGCGGCCACTCCTCGGGGAGCGGCGCGCCACGCTCCGCGGGCTGCTCGATGCCGCGGGCCTGCCGTACCATGACGACCCGACGAACGCCGACCCGGCGTACCTGCGCAACCGCGTCCGCGCCGAGCTCCTGCCGTTGATGGAGTCGCTTCGTCCGGGTGCCGCCGAGGGGCTCGCCCGGTTCGCCCGGCTCGCCGCGGACGACGACGACCTGCTCGACGCGCTCGCGTCCGCGGAGCTCGCCCGGCGCCACGCGCCGGACGGAGCCCTCGACTGGCAGGACCCGCCGCCGCGCGCTCTCGGCCGCCGTGTCCTGCGGCTGGCGCTCGGCGAGCCGGCAGCGTCCGCGGAGCGCATCGAGGCACTTCTCGGGGCGGCCGAGGGCTCGCGCGGCGGCCTCACCATCGAGCTGGGCGCTGGCCGCAGCGCATCGGTCCGGGAGCGTCGCATCACGTTCGATTGAGCCGGGGTTTGCCCTCGCGCGTACCAGTACCGGGTACCGGTCATGGGTGGCATCGGTCCTGCATTGGTGGGGAGTCCGCCGCCCACCTATACTTGCCGGGCCTGCGGCATGCCGCGGGCGGACGGCCCGCCACGAACATCGCGGGTCGTCGACCACTACGGAGGCACGAAAGAACCAACCGTGAGCAGCCGACTCGTCCGCAACAGCGTCCTGCTCGTCGTCCTGGCCGTCTTTGGGCTCGCGCTGCTCTGGACCTACATGATCGACGGCGGGGGTCAGCCGGCGTACAGCTACAGCCAGTTCCTCACCGACCTCGGCGACCCGACCGAGCGAGCCAAGATCGTGGAGATCACCATGGACGGCGATCGCCTGATCATCAACCCCGAGTCGGAGACGCCGAAGACGGCCATCGTGCCGCCGGGTTCTCAGGGGACCGCCGTCTACGAACAGATCTGCAGCGCCGCCGGCTTCGACACGACCGCGCAGTGCGCCAGCGAGATCGCCTTCAACCCGGTCGAGCCCAGCGCCGCGGGGCAGTGGGTGGGCCTGCTCATCACCGCGCTGCTGCCGGTGCTCCTCATCGGCGCATTCATCTTCTTCATGATGCGCCAGGCGCAGGGCACGAACAACCAGGCGATGAGCTTCGGCAAGAGCCGCGCCCGCATGTTCCTCGGCAACAAGACGGTCGTCACCTTCCAGGACGTGGCCGGCGTCGACGAGGCAAAGCAGGAGCTCACCGAAGTGGTCGAGTTCCTGAAGTACCCGGAGAAGTTCAACTCCCTCGGCGCGCGCATCCCGCGCGGCGTGCTGCTCGTCGGCCCGCCCGGCACCGGCAAGACGCTGCTCGCCCGGGCCGTGGCCGGCGAGGCGGGCGTGCCCTTCTTCTCGATCTCCGGCTCGGAGTTCGTGGAGATGTTCGTGGGCGTGGGCGCGAGCCGCGTGCGCGACCTGTTCGAGCAGGCCAAGCGCAACTCGCCATGCATCGTGTTCGTCGACGAGATCGACGCGGTCGGCCGCCAGCGCGGCGCCGGCCTGGGCGGCTCGCACGACGAGCGCGAGCAGACCCTGAACCAGATCCTGGTCGAGATGGACGGCTTCGACACGAACACGAACGTGATCGTGGTCGCCGCCACCAACCGGCCCGATGTCCTCGATCCCGCCCTCCTGCGCCCCGGCCGCTTCGACCGCCAGGTCGTGCTGGATCGGCCCGACATCAAGGGCCGCAAGGAGATCCTCAACGTCCACATCAAGGGCAAGCCCCTCGACAAGACGGTGGACGTCGAGGCCCTCGCCAGGCGCTCGCCGGGCTTCTCCGGCGCCGACCTCGCCAACCTCGTCAACGAGGCGGCGATCCTCGCCGCGCGCCGGAACAAGAAGAGCATCGGCATGGCCGAGTTCAACGAGGCCATCGACCGGGTGGTGGCAGGTCCGGAGCGTCGCAGCCGGATCATCACCGACGAGGAGAAGAAGATCATCGCCTACCACGAGGGCGGCCACGCCGTCGTGCAGCGGGTGCTCCCCAAGTGCGACCCCGTCACCAAGGTGACGATCGTGTCGCGCGGCATGGCCCTCGGCTACACGATGAGCCTCCCTCAGGAGGACCGATACCTCCACTCGAAGTCCGAGTTCGAGGACAAGATCGCCGGCATGCTCGGCGGGAACGTGGCCGAGACGATCGTGTTCGGCGACACCACCACCGGCTCCTCGAACGACATCGAGAAGGCCACGAACCTGGCGCGCGCGATGGTCACCCAGTACGGGATGAGCGAGAAGCTCGGCCCGCTGGCCTTCGGCAAGAAGGAGGAGATGGTCTTCCTCGGCCGCGAGATCAGCGAGCAGCGCAACTACTCCGACGAGGTGGCCGCCAAGATCGACGCCGAGGTGCGCGAGATCATCGACCGCGCCTACGATCGCGCGACCGAGGCGCTCTCCGCGCACCGCGAGGTGCTCGACCGGTTGGCTGCGCTCCTCATCGAGAACGAGACGATCGAGTCGGAGGAGTTCGAGGCGCTGTTCGAGGGCATCCTGCCGCCGCGCGGCGAGAGCTCCCCGCGGCGCGCCGCCGAGGCGGGCGAGGAGCCGACCGATGCGCCGGAGGCCGGCGAGGCCGGCGAGGCGGGAGACGAGAAGCCGAAGCGCCGCCGCGGTCCTGCACCCCAGCCGGCCTAGGGAACCCGTTCCGCACCAGCTCGAAGGCCCGGCCGCCAACGCCGGGCCTTCTCGCTGCATAGCCCGATCGGGCCATACCTAGGCCTGGGGAGGGGGACGTATACTCGCCGAACGTTGCGTCGCGTCACCGCGAGCGAGCGGCACGCGACCATGGCCGAGCACGGATATGGAGCTGCCTGCACCCATGATCGACGAGCCCGTCGCCGGATCCGCACCGGCGACCGACTGGAGGCTGGAAGTGGGCGAGGGGACCCTCGCGCCGCGCTCCGCCCTTGACGTCCTCACCAACCTGAACGAGCGCGTGGCCTCCGGCCAGGTCGACGAGTTCATGCCGATCGCCACCGGCTTCGTGCCCCTGGACAAGACGATCGGCGGTGGCCTGCGACCGGGTGAGCTCATGCTCATCGGCGGCGCGCAGGGCGCCGGCAAGACGACCATGGCGCTCCAGATGGCGCGCAACATGGCGGCGTCGGGCCAGGCGACCGTCCTCTACGTGTGCTTCGAGCACGAGGAGGAGTACCTCATCCAGCGCATGATCGCCATGGAATCGGCGCTCGCCACCCTGCCGAAGAAGTCCGGCGCCGTGAAGATCCAGGACGTCAAGAAAGAGGTCCTGGGCAGCTACACGGCGGCGGCCGAGGCCGGGACGCAGGCCAAGCTCGGCACGAACCCGCGCCTTCGCCCCAGCCTGGAGCGGATCGCGCGCTACGGCAGCAATCTCTACCTGCTGCGCGGCACCGCCACCGGCTCGACCATCGACAACCTGCGCGCCCTCGTCGACGAGCATCGCGGCGAGGAGGAGCGGCGGCTGGTCCTCTTCGTCGACTACCTGCAGAAGGTGCCGGTCATCCCCGAGCCGGCGCTGGAGGAGGAGAAGGTCACGCGGATCGTCAGCGGCCTGAAGGACATCGCCCTGGCGCTCGAGGTGCCGGTGGTGGCCATCGTGGCGGCGGACCGCGAGGGCCTGAAGGCGAAGCGGCTGCGCAACCACCACCTGCGCGGCAGCAGCGCCATCAACTACGAGAGCGACATCATCCTCATCCTGAACGACAAGTACCACATCGTCGCCAAGGTGAACATCGAGTTCAATCCGTACCAGGCCCAGCGCTACCGCGACTGGGTGGTGGCGACGGTGGAGAAGAACCGCGGCGGCCAGGACAACGTCGACCTGGAGTACGAGAAGCTCTTCGAGTACAGCTGCTTCGATCCGACCGGCCGCCAGACGGCCGAGAAGCTGATCGAGGAGCGGCTCTACAACGAGTAGCGGCCCCACACGAGGCCCCGTCGATGGCTGTCACCGACCCGTACCGCGTGCTGCAGATCACCCCGACTGCGGAGCAGGAGGTGGTGCAGGCCGCCTTCCGCGCGCTCGCGCTGAAGTACCACCCCGACCGCGACACGACCGGCGAGGCCGCCCGGCGCATGGCCGAGCTGAACGAGGCGTACCGGCTCGTCCGGGATCCCGTCGCACGCGGCCAGTGGGACGCCGCGCAGGCGCGGACCAAGGGGGGTCGTGCGCCCACCCCGGGCGCTGTACCGCCACCGCCGAGGGCAACCGCTGCGGGCACGCGGCTCGAGTTCGGTCGCTACGCCGGCTGGACCCTGCGCGACCTCGCCCGCCGCGACCCCGATTACCTGCGCTGGCTGTCACGCCACGCATCGGGGCTGCGCTACCGGACCGAGATCTACTCGATCCTGGGTCGGATGGGGAGCTCTGCGGCCTGACGCCCGTCCGATGCGGCGCTTGATGGCCTTATTCTCACAATCCGGGGCTACCATCGCGTTCGGCTGCGAATCGTGACGTATTTTCCGCCAGACGGGTGATAGGCGACCAGATTGGCCCGTTCCGAGCGCTGAGCACGACATTTGCCCCTCCTGGTGAGAATTACGCGCCGAGTGGGCCGATCGCACCTTCGAGCCGCGCCTCTCAGCCACGCCTCACCCGCTAGGCTTGGACCGATGACCCCGCTGCGCGCCGTCTTCCTGGACATCGGCGACACCGTCATGCGCCCGAACCCCTCGTGGGAGCACATCTACGCCATCGCATTCGAGGAGCACGGCGTGGCCGTCGAGCTCGAGGCGCTCCGCGACGCGCTGCGGGCCGCCTACCACCACGGCGGCTGGGGCTTCGAGGGCGGCTTCGACCCGACCGAGGAGAACAGCTACCAGCGTACGGTCCTCATCGACCAGGCGGCGATCGCCGAGCTGGGGATCGGGCCCATGCCGGACTCCTTCTTCCGCCGGCTATCGGAGCTGTTCCTGTTAGTGAGCAACTGGCATGTCTTTCGAGATGCGCTGCCGGCCCTCGACGCGCTGAAGTCGCGCGGCCTGGTGATCGGCGCGGTGAGCAACTGGGTCTGGCAGCTGCCCGAGCTGCTCCACTCGCTCGAGCTGGTTCGTCACTTCGACTTCATCGCCGCCAGCGCCCGCGTCGGCTTCGAGAAGCCGCACCCGGAGATCTTTCGTTACGCGCTCGAGCAGGCCGGCGTGCGGCCGGAAGAGGCGATCCACGTGGGCGACCACATCGACGCCGACGTGCAGGGTGCGCAGGGCGTGGGCATCTTCCCCGTCCTCATCGACCGGCGTGGCCGCTTCCGGCCGGACGACGTGCCCGACGGCGTGCCCGTCATCGCCACCCTGGCCGAGCTCATCCCGATCGTCGACTCCCGCCGTGACCGTGCGTCCGCCTGACCGATGTCCTCCCCCGACGACAGTCCCTGGCGCTGCTTCGTGGCGGTGCCGATCGACGAGGAGCTGCGGTCCGCGGTGGCTGCGACGGTGGCCGAACTTCGCCGCCACGACAACGACGGCGCCTGGCGCTGGAACGATGCCGAGGGCTGGCACGTGACCATCGCCTTCCTCGGCGCGACCGATCAGGCGTCGATTCCCGACCTGGCGTCCGGCCTCGCCGCCGTCGCCGGGGCGCATCCGTCCTTCACGCTCGCTGCCGGCGGCGTCGGGGCCTTCCCGGGGCCGCGCCGCGCCCGGGTCCTGTGGTACGGCGTGGCCGACCCGCGGGGTGAGCTGCGGCGCCTGGCCGGGGCCGCGGCCCGGGCCGTGGGCCTGCCCGACGCGGGGCGCTTCCGCGGGCACATCACCCTGGCGCGGGCACGCGACCACGAAGGTGCGGACGCATCGGGACTCGTGGCCGCGCCCGCTGCGCCCGGCACCCTGCGCGTGGACCGGCTCGTCCTGTTCCGCAGCCACCTCGGCCGCGGCCCGGCCCATTACGAGGCGATCGCCACCGTCCCGCTGGGAGGAACCTCGACATGACCGACACGCCTCCGCCCCAGCGACCGCCGCACGTCGCCGTCATCGGCGATGGGGACCCGCGCGGGGTCGACGCCAACCGCATCCTGGATTGGGCGGAGGAGGTGGGTCACCTGCTCGCACGCTCGGGCGCGACGGTAATCACCGGAGGTCTCGGCGGCGTCATGCGTGCCGCGTCGCGTGGCGCGGTGGCGGCCGGTGGCTCTACGATCGGCATCCTGCCCGGGGCCGATGCCTCGGAGGCGAACGAGTTCGTCCGCGTGGCCATCCCCACCGGCCTGGGCGTGGTCCGCAACCTCGTCGTCGTCACGTCGGCTGATGCCGTGGTGGCCGTCGGAGGCCGGCACGGGACGCTGTCGGAGATCGGCCTCGCCCTTCGTATGGGCCGGCACGTCGTGGCGCTCTCGTCCTGGCGGGTCGAGTCGGAGCACCGGCTCGGCGGCCCACGCGTGCACCGCGCCCGCGACCCGCGAGAGGCCGCAGCGATGGCGGTCAGGCTGGCCGAGGCAGGCCCGCACCAGCCCGCCTGAGCCTGGTGGGCAACGGTCAACGGCCCGCCGGCCAACCCGCCTAGACTCGGCCGATGACGGAACGCGTCCTCGTCCTCCCCCGTGACCGGGTGCCCGGCGGCTGTGACTTCACTGGCCTCCGCCGTACCGATGCCGCCACGCTCGAGGAGGT
>DATBIK010000038.1:0-34586 GCA_036556985.1 Candidatus Limnocylindria bacterium
TGGCCTCGGACCACGTCCCGGACTCGCTGGCGATCGAGAAGGCGCTGCCGGCGCCGCCATTCCCGCAGATCAGCAACGGGGGGCCGGGGATCGAGACGCTGCTGAGCGTCACCCACGCAGTCGGCCCCGCGGCCGGCCGCCTGACGCTGGAGCGCATGGTCGACGTGCTGGCCACGACGCCTGCGCGCCTCTTCGGGCTGGCCACCAAGGGTGCGGTGGAGGTGGGGCGGGACGCCGACCTCGTCCTCTTCGACCCGGCCGCGCCGAGCACGGTCCGCCAGGACGACCTTCACCACACCTCGGACTTCACCCCGTACGAGGGCCTGGCCCTGTCGGGGGCGGTGCGCAGCGTGCTGCTCCGCGGCGAGTTCGTGGTGCGCGACGGGGTCTTCGTCGGCCGACGGGGCCGCGGCCGCTTCATCGAGCGGCAGCTCTGAACCGTCCAGGCGGCCCTTGCCCTGGTCTGTCGCTGCGGGCATGCTGCCACCGCCATGGTTCCCTTCGGGACGCGGCCGCTGCTCCTCGGCGCCCTCGCGGTCTTGACCGCATGCTCGACCGTACCGACGAGTCCACCTCACGAGGACACGCGGTCGGCCGCACGGTGGGGGCTTGACCCGGCAACGCTGCCGGACGCGAACGATCGGTCCATCAGCGTCGGCGTGTGGGAGGTCGCATGCAGCGGAGGTCGCGACATTCGCGACAAGATCCTGCCTCCGGAGATCACGTACGAGCCTGGGCGGGTCATCGTGACCCTCTGGCTGGAGCCATTGCCGGTCCTCGAGCCCAATGAGGTGCTCACCTGCGAGGGGGTCGCTCCCGTGCCGTACACGGTCAATCTGTCCGAGGCCCCTGGCGATCGTGTCCTCGTGGACGGGAACCAGGCGGTCGGCGGCGAAGCCATGACGGGCGACGTCATCGACCCTGGACTCCTCGGCCGTTGGCAGCTCGTTGACGCCGCGCTCGACGGTCATACCTTCGCCCCCCTGACCGAAGGCGCCATCACCCTGGTGGTCCACGGGGAGGGCATCGGCGGCAACGGAGGGTGTAACGCCTACTCGACGGCTCCGATACGCGTGACGGCTGACGCCATCGCCATTCCGCTGCCGTCCAGCCACCTTGCCAGCTGCCCGGACGGCCGCAGCGCTGTCGAAACGCTCTTCTTGCGATCGCTGCCACGCGTCTCGGCCTGGAGGCTCGTGACCGGGCGCCTCGAACTGGCGGGGACCGGCGCGTTCCTCACCTTCCGCCGGCCGCCGCCCACCGACTGCGAGCGGGACACGTCCTGCTCGCAGGTCTGGGTCAGGGTGATTGGCACAGATTCGGCCGACCGGTTGCCATCGGCGTACGAGCTGTGGCTCGGCACGCGGGCCTACCGCGTTCCTGCGGACGCCGGTTCTGGCGTCGCTGCCGCCGATGCGCCCAGCCCGATCCACGTGCGGCTCCTGGACGCCAACACTTGCGCATCCCTCGCCGACTTCCCGGCCGATCCGGGCACGTACTTCGTCATCCGCATCGACGACGCGGCCAACGTGCAGGTCGAGGACCTCACCGGGAGCGGAATCGAACTGGGTCCCGGGCTCACCGAGTCATCGGAACCCGCGTGCTGATCAGCGCGGTCGCCACTCCCACTGGTGGTACAGCTCGGCAACGCTGAAGCCGAGCGACGCGTAGAGGTAGTTCGACGCGTTCGTGACGCCGGTCCCGACGTATGCCTTGTCCAGACCGTGACGGCGCATCAGGTCCAGCCCGCGCGCCATGACCGCCGATGCGAGTCCCCGGCGTCGATGGTCCGGGTGGGTGCCGACCGGCTCAAACTGACCGACGCCGATGTCGGGCGACAGCCATACGCCGCACCACGCCGCGAACGACCCATTGGGGGCGATGGCCGCCAGGTACTCGTGCTCGGTCAGCATGCGCGGCTCGAGGTCGATGGCGCGCTCGTCATATGTCGCATGCGTGAACGTCAGCCGCGTGATGTCCACGAGCTGCCGCCGATCGCCCGGCTCGGCCAGGTCGATGCGTCGGATGCGATAGCCGTCGGGCAGCGCCACCACCGGGCCCGGATCGGCGAGCGACCGGCCGTGGAGCACTTCGGTCGGGCCGCGGTCCACGTAGCCGCGACCGGCAAGCAGCGCCTGCCGTTCCGCGTCATCGGCCACCGCGTAGGCCTGAAGCACAGGGGCAGGCTCGGTTTCGGCGTGGCGCGCCGCATGCGCCTGCTCCGCCCAGTCGAGGAGCTCCGGTGCGAGCTGCGGCCAGGCCGGGTCCAGCTCGAGCCACGCCTCCTCACGACCCTCGTGGTGCACGGCGCCGATGAGCTGGCCGGACGGCGCCTCCCACAGACGAATCCGGTCCCGCCACCCGTGCGAGCCGTTGGTCGACTCGTCGTAGATGCAGCCGCGCAGGAAGCCGTCGATGCGGTCCGGCGTCCAGCAGCGCCATCGGCCCGTGAGCCCGTGGATCCGCACGAGCAGGTCGTGCAGCCGCTGCCAGTCGAGATCGTCGTGGTATGCCCGCGCGGACACGGCGGCAAGTGCGGTCGTCATGCCGTCAGCCTCGTGAGCGCCAGGGCGGCGCGCCAGTGCCGGTGGTCACGCTTCGGGCAGGATGAACCGATTGGGGGGCTTGCCACTGGGACCGGTACTGGGGTTAGGGTGACGTCCCGTGGTCCATCTGCGCGACGCCTACAAGATCCTGCAGATCGATCCTTCGGCACTGCCCGAGGTGGTCGAGGCGGCGTACCGCGTCCTGGCGCTCGTCCATCACCCCGATCGCAATGGCAACCGCGACAACGGTGCGATGGCCGACCTGAACTGGGCGTACTCGGTGCTCCACGACCCTGAGCGGCGGATCGCCTACGACCGGGAACGGAACCCGGTGCCGGTGGCGATGGCCGCCCACGAGGGATCGAGCCTGCTGGAGCGAATGCAGCGCAACGCGGACGCGAGCATGGAGGGCGATGCCGCGAGCCCGTCGCGGACGGTCATCGACTTCGGGCGGTACACAGGCATGACGCTCGGCCAGCTGGCGCGAAGCGACCCGGCGTACCTCGAATGGCTGCGACGCCACTCGGCCGGCGCGCGCTACCGGCACCAGATCGACGCGGTTCTCACCTCCCTCGCGGCACGTCGCGCGCCGGCTCCGGCCACGCCGGAGTAACGAACGAGGCCGACGGTACGATCCGTCGGCCTCGCCGGGTGCGGGAGCTCTCCCGCGGACTAGCGGCGCGTGGAGAAGCAGGCGCTGCAGTAGACCGGCTTGCTGCCGCTCGGCTGGAACGGGACGCGGGCCTCGCCGCCACAGCCGTCGCAGGTGGCGGTGTACATCTCGCGCTGGCCGTAGCCACCGCCCGAGTAGCTGCCACCACCGTAGCCGCCGCCGTTGGCGTAGCCGCCGCCGCCCGAGTCACCCCGGGAGGCCTTGCGGATGGCGCGGCACGACGGGCAGCGGCGCGGCTCGGTGAACTGCCGATCCGCGTAGAACTGCTGCTCGCTGGCCGAGAAGCTGAACTCCTGGTTGCAGTCGGCGCAGGTCAGGGTCTTGTCGGTATACGTATACAAAGAGAAACACTCCTGCTCGTGCGGCCTCAGCGAACCCGTCTCGCCGAAATGCCGGAGAAGGAGTGATCGTGGTGCCGCGGTTGAGATGCCCGGCGCCCGGGCGTTACTCGCGGAATGTAGCACACCTGTCGCCGGCGAGCTGTGGCGCCTGCCCTAATCGAGGAGCGGATAGGCCGGCAGCGTCAGGAACTCGGTGAAGTCGTCGTCGAGGACGAGGCCATCGAGCAATGCCGCGGCATCGGTCCAGCGGAAGGACGGGGCGGCGGACTGCAGCCGGGCGAGCTCCTCGCCGCGGATGGCGTCGTACAGCTCGGCGCTCATGGGCCTGCCGTCATCGAGCTCGACGCGGTGGACCCGCCACTGCCACAGCTGGGAGCGGCTGATCTCGGCCGTCGCCGCGTCCTCCATGAGGTTGTTGATCGCCGCGGCGCCGTTGCCGTCCAGCCAGGCGGCGAGGTACTGGAGCGCGACGCTCACGTTCGTGCGCACGCCCTCCTCGGTGACCGCCCCGCCGTCGATGCTCACGTCGAGCAGATAGCGCGCCGCGACGGAGACGTCCGGCGACCGATCCTTCTGGTGAGGCCGCTCGCCGAGCGCCGCGTCGAAGATGCCGGCCGCCACCGGGACGAGGTCCGGATGCGCCACCCAGGTGCCATCCGATCCGTCGCCGGCCTCGCGCCGCTTGTCCTCGCGGACGGCGGCCAACGCCGTCTCCGTGACCTCCGGCTCGCGCCGGTTCGGGATGAAGGCGCTCATCCCGCCGATGGCGTGCGCGCCGCGCCGGTGGCAGGTCGCCACCAACAGCTGCTGATAGGCGCGCATGAACGGCACGGCCATGGTCACCTGGGCCCGGTCGGGGAGGACCATGTCGTCGCGGGTCCGGAACTTCTTGATGAAGCTGAAGATGTAGTCCCAGCGGCCGGCATTCAGGCCGGCGGCGTGGTCACGGAGCTCGTAGAGGATCTCCTCCATCTCGAACGCGGCGAGCACGGTCTCGACGAGCACCGTGGCACGAATCGAGCCCTGCGGGACCTCGAGCGCCTCCTGTGCGGCGACGAAGATGTCGTTCCAGAGCTCGGCCTCCAGGTGCGACTCCAGCTTGGCCAGGTAGAAGTACGGGCCGGAACCGCGTGCCAGCTGCTCGCGGGCGTTGTGGAAGAAGGCCATCCCGAAGTCGAAGAGGGAAGCGGAGATCGGGGCGCCGTCGACGAGGAGGTGGGCTTCGTCGAGGTGCCAGCCGCGCGGTCGGAGCACGAGCGTGGCGAGCCCGGAGGGCTTCAGTTCGTAGGCCTTCTCATCGGTCCGCAGGGAGAGCGTGCCGCGCACGGCCTCGCGGACGGCCCATTGCCCGGTGACGACGTTGGGCCAGGTAGGGGAGAGGGCGTCCTCGAAGTCGCCCATGAAGACCCGCGCGCCGGAGTTCAGGGCGTTGATCATCATCTTCGGCTCCACCGGGCCGGTGATCTCGACCCGACGATCGTCGAGCGCCGGCGGGGCGGGCGCCACGCGCCAGTCCGGGTCCTCGCGGACGTGGCGCGTGTTCGGGAGGAAGTCCGGCAGCTCGCCAGCATCGAACCGCGCCTGGCGTTCCTGCCGCTCGCCGAGCAGGCGCTGTCGGCGCGGGTTGAAGGACCGATGGAGCTGCGCCACGAACGAGAGCGCGTCCGGGGTGAGCACCTCGTCGGCGTGGGGGGCGCGGGGGTCGGTGATCTCGACGCCGGGGGCATGGGCGGTGGTCATCGGGTCGGGTCTCCTTCGGGGGTCGGTGTCATGCCTGCACGTGGCGGGCCGGGGTCGCTCGCACCCGTGCGCTGTGTCCGCGTGACGAGGAACGGGCGCGGACGTGTGCCCGCGCGACTGGCGGCCAGGAGCTCCGCGAATCGACGATCCCGGGTCTCGGGCCGCTTCGCATCTGCGATCCAGGCGGCGACGTTCCTCCGGTAGGAAGGCGCCTGAGCGTCCCAGTGCGCACGTGCCGCGCCATCCGCCCTCAGTCGCGATTCGAGGTCCCGCGGAAGGCCGCCCGCGCCGAGCTGGGCCAGGGTCACGCCGTCCCGCCGTCGGTCGCGCGCCTCGAATGCCCGCAACCCGGCTTCGTGGACGCGACCTTCCGCCGTGAGCCTCGCCATCCGTTCGAGGTTCGATGCGCTCCAGCCGCTGCGCGCTCGGCGCGGCGTGAAGCGGGTCGCCGTCAGCTCGTCGTCGATGCGGAATGTGATCCCGTCGATCCAGCCGAAGCACAGTGCCTCCTCGACCGCCTCGACGTACGTCATCGCCACCTTCTGGACGCGCTTCTTGTAGTAGCCGATGAACAGCGCGTCCGCCGTCGCGTGGTGCTCCTCGAGCCACGCCCGGAAGTCGTCGCGGGCAGGGAAGATCCGGACGTCGTCGCGCGTGGGCGGCGTGATCGGCATCGGCCTACCAGCCGCCCTCCTCGCGGACGAGCCGATGCAGGACCCGGGAGGCCACCGCGCGGCGGTAGTCGGCCGTGGAACGCACGTCGTCGATCGGGGACAGCTCGGCGGCAAGCGTCGCGGCGACGCGATCGGCGACCTCGGCGGTCGGGGCCGCGCCCTCGAGCACCTCCTCCGTCCGCGGCGCGCGCACGGGCGTCGCGGCCATCGAGCCGAGGGCGACGCGCACCTCTCGCCACCCGCCACCGTCGCCGGGCTGCCAGGCGAGCGCCATGACGACCTTCGAGATTGCCTGCGCGCGTCGCGTGCCGACCTTCCGAAACCGCACCCGCCGGCCGGCGGGGAGCGGGAAGCGAACGCGCAGGATGAGCTCGTCGGGGGCGAGGGCCGTCTCGCGGTACGCCGGCCAAAACTCGGCGGCCGGCACGCGTCGCTCCCCGCGCGAGGAGCCCAGCACCAGCTCGGCGTCGGTGGCGAGCAGGATCGGCAGCGTGTCGCCGGCCGGCGAGGCGTTCGCCGCGTTGCCGCCGAGCGTGCCACGGTTCTGGATCTGAGCAGCACCGATGGTGGCGGCACACTCCGCCAGCGCCGGCAGGTGCTCGGCCACGTCCGGTGAGCGCCGGATGTCGGTGTAGGTCGTCAGCGCGCCGAGGACGAGCGCGCCGTCGTCAAGCGCGATCCCGCGCAGCTCGTCGAGCTCCCACAGGTCGAGGACGCGGTCGGGCGGCTCGCCGATCTCGCCGGTGATCTGGACCATGAGGTCGGTGCCGCCGGCGATCGGCCGGTGGGGGAGCGCGTCCAGCACGGCGTACGCTTCATGCAGGGTGCGCGGGGAGACGACGGGCGGCTCGGGAGGCATCGGCTTGGCGTCAGGCTTCGCCGGCAGCGCCGCCATCGGACCGGCGCTGGGCGGCGAGGGCGATGGCCTCGATGATCTTCGTGTAGCCGGTGCAGCGGCAGAGGTTGCCGGCGATCGCCTCCCGGATCGCGTCCTCGCTCGCGCTCGTGCCGGAGGCGAGGAATGCCTCGCCCGCCATGAGCATGCCGGGGGTGCAAATCCCGCACTGGGCCCCTCCCGTCTCGAGAAAGGCCGCCTGCAGCTCGTTGAGCCGCCCCTCTCGGGCCAGCCCCTCGACCGTCTCCACCCGGGCGCCCTCCACCTGGCACAGCGGCACGAGGCACGAGTCCACGACCTCGCCGTCGATGAGCACCGAACAGGCGCCGCACTCGCCCTCGCCGCAGCCCTCCTTCGTGCCCGTCAAGCCGAGGTCCTCGCGCAGCGCGTCGAGCAGGCGCCGCATCCCCGGCGCGCGCACCTCGACCGGCTCGCCGTTGACGGTCAGCCGAAACGTCATCGGTCCGCGTCCTGCGGCGGGTCGGTCGGGGCGCGGAACGGCATCTCGTCGCCGCCGGGCGGCAGGTCCTCGATCGGCGGCGTGCGCGGGGCGGGCTCCTCGAGCGAGACGCCGGGGGCGGGAGGCATCGGTCCATCGGTCATGGCGGCCAGGATGCGCTCGGGGGTGGCGGGCAGGTCGTGGACCCAGACGCCGGTCGCGTCGTGGATGGCGGCGACCACCGCCGGCGCGCCGACGTCCATGGGCAGCTCGCCCACGCCCTTGGCGCCATGCGGGGCGCCGGAGAACGGGTGCTCGAGCAGGATGGTCCGGATCCGCGGCGCGTCCAGGCTGGTGGGGATGAGGTACGTGGCCAGCCGGTCGTTCAGGTAGCGGCCGTTCACGAGCTTCATCTCCTCCATCGTGGCGTAGCCGATGGCCTGCAGCGAGCCGCCCTCGACCTGGCCCTCCGCCAGCACCGGGTGGATGACGTGACCGATGTCGTCGGCGGCGGTGTACTCGCGCACCGTCACCTCGGCGGTGTCCAGGTCGACGTCCACGCGCGCCACGGCGGCGGCCCAGCCAAAGGCCGGGTAGGCGTCACCGCGGTACGTCTCGTCGTCGAAATGGACGCCCGGATACGGGGTGAACTGCTCGTCGACGCGCAGCGGGCCCGCATCGCGGTAGGACGCCGCGAAGGCTTGGCCGGTGCGCTCCTCGACCTGGGCGCGCAGCTTCTCGGAAGCGCGGATGAGGAGGCCGCCCACGACCATGGCGGTGCGGCTGGCAACGGTCGGCCCGGAATCCGGCACGATCGAGGTGTCCTGCGGCGCGATCTCGACCTCGCCGTACTCCACGCCAAGGGTGTCGGCCACGAGCTGCGGGAAGATCGTCTTCGTGCCCTGGCCCATCTCGGTCGAAGCGGTGAGGATCCGGATCCGTCCGTCGTCGGTGATCTCCACCGATGCGACCGACGCCAGCTTCACCTCTCCCGAGCCGGTGAACCCGGCACCATGCCAGGCCAGCGCCAAACCGACGCCCGATGCCCTACGCGCGCCTTCGGTGCGACGCAGCCGCGCCTCGCGCGCCTGGCGCCGGTGCCGCTCGTAGCCCGATGCGTCCGCCGCCGCCTCGAGCACCTCGATGGCGGCCACGCTCTCGCGCAGCACCTGGCCGGTCGGCGTGACGTCGCCCTCGCGATACGCCCAGCGGCGGCGGAGATCGAGCGGCGAGACGTCGAGCGCATCGGCGATGCGGTTGACCTGCATCTCCGCGGCGAACTCGGACTGCGGGGCGCCGAAGCCGCGGAAGGCGCCGTTCGGCGGGGTGTTCGTGGCCATGGCACGGCCCACGATCCGCACGTCCTCGCAGCGATACGGTCCGCCGGCGTGGAGCGTGCTGCGTGAGAGGACGACGGCGGTCAGCGTGGCGTAGGCACCGCCGTCCAGGATGACCTCGATCTCCTGCGCCACGAGCTCGCCGTCGCGGGTGACCCCGCTGCGGTAGCGAATCACCCCTGGGTGGCGCTTGGTGGTGGCGCTGATGTCCTCGTGGCGGTCGTAGATCATGCGCACCGGCTTGGCGCACTTCAGCGCCAGCAGCGAGGCGTGAAGGGCGATGATGGAGGGGTACTCCTCCTTGCCGCCAAAGCCGCCGCCGGTCTCGGCCTGGACGACGACCGCCAGCTCGTCGCCCATCGCGAGCGCCCGCTTCATCGCCTTGTGGACGTAGTACGGGCACTGGAGCGAGCCGTGCACCGTGACGCCGCCGTCCTCGCGCGGCACCGCGATCATGGCCTGGTTCTCGATGTACAGCTGCTCCTGGTGGCCGACCCGGTACGTGCCCTCGATGACGAGCTCGGCGCGCTCCATGGCCGCCGCCGCGTCGCCGCGCTCGACGACGTAGTGGGCGAACTCGTGGTCGCTCTCCAGCGGGTCGAAGACCGCGGGCAGCGGTTCGGTGCGCAGCCGCACGTGCCGGCGTGCCTCGCGCACCGTGGCCCGGTCGGCGGCCGCGACGAGGGCGACCGGCTCAGCCTGGTGCCGGATCTCGCCGCCGACCGGCACGAGCACCGGCTGGTCGCTGTCGATGAGACTGACGACGTTCTCGCCGGGGATGTCATCGGCGGTGACGACGACGACCCGGCTCCAATCGAAGCCGTCGCCCAGCTGGATGCCGAGGAGGCGCGCGTGCGGCTCGGTGGAACGGATCGTGGCGCCGTACCAGGCGCCCGGGAAGACGAGGTCGTCGGCGTACTTCGCCGCGCCGGTGAGCTTCTCGGGCCCCTCGCGGCGGGCGGGGGAGCCGGCACGTGCGCGTCCGGGAACCTGCTGGCCGGCGGGGACGACGAGGGCGTCCGGGGCGGAGGTCTCGGGCGTCAGGGTCCGCGTCGTGCCGCGGGAAGGCTCCATCGGAGCATCCTAGCGCGCCCCGTCGAGGGCGCGCGGATCAGCGGAGCTCGACGCAGGCGGTGTAGATCTCCATCTCCGCGTTCGACGCGTGCAGGTTCAGCGCGACGTCGCCGGCGAGCAGTTCCTGGAGCGGCGCGGAGACCTCGGTCACCGAGCGGCCGTCCACCACGTTCGTGAGCGGGTATCGCGGCTGCGGGACGAGCTCGTCGCACGTGCCGGGGTGAATGTGCGCGGGCATGTCGGGGTGACCCGCGGGGTCGACCTCGACGCTGACCAGAGTCCGCGCCGATCCGATCGCGCTCAGCGTGACGGAGCCGGTTACCCCGGAGTCGGAGAGCGTGCGCAGCGTGAGCCGGGTCGGGCTCGGCTCGGGGGAGCCGCAGGCACCGACCAGCAGGGCGAGCGACAGCCCGACCAGCGCGCGCGTGGAGATGCGGAGGCCCATGCCGGCATGCTGCCCGCGGCCGACCGGGACTGCCATGGTCCTTTCGTCCCGCGCTGACCCGGTAGTACCAAGGGCGAATGGTGCTCAGCGCGTGCGTAAGGGACCCTGCGCCGCATGGATCTCCGGCATCGTCCGGGGGACGCCCTGCGCGCGATCGCCCGATGGCGCCCCGGCCTTCGCTCGTGGGTGCTCGCCAGCAGCGCCCTGGTCGTCATCGGAGCCGCCTTCCCGATCGCCGGCAGCGCGGCCGACCGGCTGCGCGACTCGAACCGGGACGCCGCCCGGCGCAACGCGGAGTCGATCGTCCGCAGCTACCTCGACCCGATCCTCGGTCCGGAGAGCCTGGACATCGGGGCGACCGTGGATCCGGCGGTGGAGGAGCAGCTGAACAGCCTGGTCGCCGGCCAGGAGCTCGACCGGGTGAACGTCTGGACCCGGGACGGGCGGATCATGTACTCGACCGAACCGAGCATCCGGGGTCGCCGCTTCGACATCGATGCCTCGCTGGCCCGTGCCTTCTCCGGCGAGAGCGTGCCGGAATTCGACACCGCCGGCCCGGACGAGGCGGCCGGGAGCACGCTGCCGGCCAGCTACCTCGAGGTCAGCGTGCCGATCCGGGGCAGGTCCGACGGCAACCCCATCGGCGTCTTCGAGGTGTACCTGGATGCCGAGCCGATCGAGACCGCCGTCGACGACGTCCGCGGCGACGTGTTCTTCTTCACCGTCGTGGCCGGCGCAGTCCTGCTGGCGCTGCTGTGGGGCGCGTTCAGCGGCGCCTCCCGCCTGCTGTCGAGCCAGAACCGCCGCCTGACGACGATGAATGACGAGCTGAACCGACTGGCCGACGACCTCCGCCACCGCGAGGCCCGTTTTCGGTCCCTCGTACAGAACTCTTCGGACGTCGTCGTCGTCATCACGCCGGACGGCGCCATCGCGTACGAGTCGGACGCCGTGCGGCGCGTCCTCGGCCACGATCCGAGCGCCGGCATCGGGCGGCCGTTCGAGGACCGCGTCCACCCCGAGGAGGTCGGATGGCTCCGCTCGCTCCTCACCGGCCTGGCGGGATCGCGCGGCAGCGAGCAGACCGGCGAGCTGCGGCTGCGGCACGCGGACGGCGGCTGGAGATGGGTCGAGGCCATCGGCCAGGACCTCGTCCACGAGCCGGCCGTCGGCGGCGTCGTCCTGAACTTCCGCGACATCACCGACCGGAAGCGCCTCGAGGAGCAGCTCCAGCACGAGGCCTTCCACGACCCGCTGACCGGCCTTGCCAACCGCGCCCTCTTCGCCGACCGCGTCACGCACGCGCTGACCCGCGCCCGGCGGGACGCCTCCGAGCGGCTGGCGGTCCTCTTCGTGGACCTCGACGAGTTCAAGGTCGTGAACGACAGCCTGGGGCACGCGGCCGGCGACGAGCTGCTCACGGCGGTGGCCGAGCGCATCCGGGCCTGCCTGCGCCGGCAGGACACCGCCGCGCGGCTCGGTGGCGACGAGTTCGGCATCCTGCTCGAGGAGGCGGACCGCACCCTCGCTCAGGAAGTCGCGGAGCGGATCCTCGACGCACTGCGCCAGCCATTCGCCCTTGACGCACGGCAGCTCTTCGTCCAGGCCAGCATCGGGATCGCGATGAGCGGCGACGGCAACGACCCGCGCACCGCGAGCGCGGACGAGCTGCTGCGCAACGCCGACGCGGCGATGTACACCGCCAAATCGCGCGGCAAGGGCCGCCACGAGTTCTTCGCATCGCAAATGCACACCTCCGCCCTGCGGCGCCTCGAGCTCCGCGGGCGCATGGAGGAGAGCCTGGAGCGCGGCGACTTCGTGGTCCACTACCAGCCGGTCGTCGAGCTGCTCACCGGCGCGGTGACCGGTGCCGAGGCGCTCGTCCGCTGGCGGCAGCCGGACGGCCAGCTGGCCGCGCCCGCCGAGTTCGTCCCGCTCGCCGAGGAGACCGGCCTCATCGTCCCGCTGGGCCAGTACGTGCTCGAGGTGGCGTGCCGCGACGCCGTCGCGTGGGAGGCGGACGACCGCGCGGCGAGCACGCTGTCGCTGGCCGTCAACGTTTCGTCGCGGCAGCTGCAGGACCCCGGGTTCGCGGCCACGGTCGCCAGCGCACTGGCGCGCAGCGGCCTGCCGGCGCGACGCCTCGTCCTGGAAGTCACCGAATCGGCGTTGCTGGACGACGGCGAGACCACCTCGGCCGCGATCCTGGAGGCGAAGGCGCTCGGCGTGCGCATCGCGCTCGACGACTTCGGGACCGGCTATTCCTCGCTGAGCCACCTCCGCCGCTTCCCGATCGACGTGCTGAAGATCGACCGCTCCTTCGTGGACGGGATCGACCGTGGCGCGCGCGACGAGCGGACGCTGGTGCGCTCGATCGTCCGGCTGGCCCACTCGCTGAAGCTGGAGACGGTGGCGGAGGGCGTGGAGCGCAACGAGCAGCTCGTCCAGCTGCGGGCGATCGGCGCGAAGATGGGCCAGGGCTACTATTTCGCCCGCCCGATGGAGGCCGATGCCTTTGTCGAGCATCTCCGGGGCGAGCACCGCCGCGCCGCCGGCTGACCCTCGCGCCGCTACCGACCGCGGCGCAGCGCCCGCCCGGGGGTCGCGCCGGTGTGCCGGCCGCCGTCCACCACGAGCGTGCCGTTGACCGCCACGTGCTCGATGCCCTCCGGGAAGCGCCGCGGGTCCTCGTACGTCGCCGTGGCGCGCACCCGATCCGGGTCGAGGACGACGAGGTCGGCGGCGTACCCGTCGCGCAGCAGCCCGCGGTCGGCGAGGCCCAGCCGCGCTGCCGGCGCGCCGGTCATGCGCCGCACCGCCTCCTCCAGGCTCAGCAACGCCTCCTCGCGGACGAACTGGCCGAGCACCCGCGGGTAGGAGCCGTACGTCCGCGGCGACGGGCGCTCGCCGAGGAAGGTCGAGTCGGTGCCGATCATGGCGCCGGGGTGGGCGAGGAAGCGGCGCAGCCCATCGGTCCAAGGCCCGGTCGTCACCTGCGCCACGCCGAGGTGCTCGGCGAGCAGGAGGTCGCAGATCGCGTCCAGCGCATCGGTCCCGGTCTCGCGCATGACATCGGCGACGGTGCGCGACTCCCAGCGCAGGTTGTCGGGGTGGGTGAAGCCGCCCAGGCGGACGTCGGCCCAGCCCTCGCCGGAGGCGTACGCCGCCCCACGGGCGGCAAGCTCGGCGCGCATGCGGTGTCGCACCGCCCGGTCGGCGAGACGCTCCTTCAGGGCCGCCGGGCCGTCGGCCTGCACCCACGGCGGAAGCTGGATGAGGAGGCGGGTGGAGGCCCACTCGTACGGGTACGTGTCGAAGGTGACGTCATGCCCGGCGGCGATGGCGTCGTCCACCAGCGCCAGCAGGCGCTCCGGCGGTCCGGGGTGCGTGCGGCGGTGGTAGAAGTGGGTGACGTGGACGGCCCCCTCCCCGAGCCGCCCGATCTCGAGGGCCTCGCGGAACGGGTCGAGGAAGCGGTCACCGAGCGGATAGCGGACGTGGGTGTGGTAGAACCCGCCGAGCCGCGCCGCCTCGTTCGTCAGCGCTGCGAGCTCCGCGGTGCTTGCGTACGAGCCCGGTGGATAGTCGAGCCCGCTCGACACGCCGAAGGCGCCCTCCTCCATCGCCTCGCGCAGCATCGAGCGCATGCTGGCCAGCGCCCGCTCGCCGGCCGCGTCCTCCCCCCAGCCGACGGCACCGATGCGCAGCGCGCTGTTCCCGACCAGGACGGCGACGTTCACCGCCTGCCCGCGGTCGTATCGGTCCAGGTAGGAGGCGACGCTGTCCCAGTCGTAGGCCAGCGGCGGCCGGCCGTCGAGCCCGGCGTTCAGCTCGACGAAGGCGAGGAGGTCCTCGCGGTGGGCGAAGGGGGCGTAGCCGTTGCCGTCGACGCCGATGACCTCGGTCGTCACCCCCTGGCGCACCTTCGGCTCGTGGCGGGGATCGGCGAGCACGACGAGGCCTCCATGCGAATGGAGGTCGATGAAGCCGGGCGTCACCACCCGGCCGGTCGCGTCGATCGTGCGGGCTGCCTCCGGCCGCCAGTCGGCCGGACCGATGTGCAGGCGCCCCTCCCGGCTCGCCAGCGTGCCGCCCCGCGCCGGCGCCCCGCTGCCGTCGACCAGGGAGCCGCCGACGACGACGAAATCGACGTGGCCGGGCAGCGCCTCGTTCACGCCGGGGGCGGGATGGCGGCGATCTCGCGCTCGAAGTCGGCCCGCAGCGCGCGCTTCTCTCCGTCGTCCAGCCAGGTGGCCGCGACCCCGTCGAGCGCGACGGCCACGACCTCGTCCCACGGCATGTCGAGGGCCGCCGCCACCGAGCGGTACTCGCGCCCGAGGTCGAGGTCGGTCATGGCCGGGTCGTCGGTGTTCAGCGTCGCGAGCAGGCCGGCCTGCCGCATCCGCCGGAAGGGGTGGTCGGCCAGCCGCTCGTAGCGGTTCGCGATGAGCACGTTCGAGTTCGGGCAGACGTCGAGCGGGATCCGGGCATCGGCCACGCGCGCGACGAGGTCGGGGTCGTCCATGATCGCCAGCCCGTGGTCGATGCGCTCGATGGCCAGCGCCTCCAGCGCGACCGCGATGTTGCCCGGGCCGGTGTCCTCGCCGGCGTGGGCGGTGACGTGGAAGCCTGCTGCCCGGGCGGCGGCGAAGGCGTCGGCGAACGTACGGGGATCGACGCCCTTCTCGGTGGAGTCCATCCCGATCCCGATCACCCGTTCGCCGCGTCCGGTTCGGCGCAGCGCGACGGCTGCCTCGACGAGCTCGTTCGCGGGGCCGGCCCCGAAGGATCGGTCGATATCGCAGATCAGCATGCACCGGACCCCGGTGTCCGCCTCGGCGCGCTCGATGCCCCGGGTCAGGCCCGCGACGATGTCCTCGAGCCGCTGGCCGGCGGCAAGGTGGCGGGCCGGCGTGAAGAACATCTCCCGGTAGCGCAGGCCATGGGGCGCCGCGTCGACGATCGACTCGTAGGCTGCGCGCGCCCAGTCATCGGGGTCGGCGAGGAGCTCCTGCACGAGCCAGAAGATCTCGAGGAACGAGTCGAGCGAGGTATATCGGTACAGCTCGGTCGGGTCCTCGGTGGGCAGCTCCCGTCCATTCTTCCGGGCCAGCTCGACGACCGTCGACGGCCGGATCGTGCCCTCCACGTGGCAATGCAGCTCGACCTTCGGGAGCGCGTCGTAGCTGTCGGGCTCGGCCATGGTGCAGGCAGTATATGGACCGATGGAGCGGCAGGACGACGTCGCGGCGGTGATCCTGGCGGCGGGCGAGTCCCGCCGCTTCGGGGCGCCCAAGCAGCTCGCCCTGCTCGAGGGGCGGACACTGCTCGAGCACGTCCTCGATCTGGCGCAGACCGCGGGGCTGCGCCCGGTGGTGGCGGTGGTGCCGGTGTGGCTGACCCGTCCGGCAGCCATGGACGCGCCCGACCTGATCTGGGTACGGAACCCCAACCCGGAGCTGGGGATGAGCAACTCACTGCGGCTCGGCCTCGCGGCGGTGCCGCCCACGGCGGGCGCGGCGCTCGTCCTCCTCGGCGACGAGCCGCGCGTGCCCGTGGCGCATCTCCGCGCCCTCGTTGCCGCCCGAGGCTCGCGGCCCATCGTCGCCAGCGACCGAGACGGCCTGCTCGCCCCGCCGGTGCTCCTCGAGCGCAGCGCCTTCGCCGCCGTCGCGAGCCTGGCCGGGGACACCGGCCTCCGCGAGCTCATCCGCAGCGAGCCCGGGCTGGTGGCGAGCGTCGCCATCGGTCCCGTCGTCGACATCGACACCCCGAACGACCTACGTCGCCTCGACGGCGAGTAAGCGAGCGATAACCCGCCGATAAGGCCCCGTCGGTCAGGCTGGCCCATGGACGATCGGACCTTCGGACGCTTGGTGCGCGCCGCTCGGATCCGGCGCGGATGGCGACAGGTCGATCTCGAGACGGCGAGCGGCATCGACCAGACGTCGCAGTCCCGGCTCGAGGGGGCCGGCTGGGCGGGTTCACCCTGCGTACGTTGCGCGCGGCGGTGGCGCCGCTTGGCCTGGAGGTGCGGCTGCAGGCGATGGGCGTGCCATACTCGCTACGCGAGCCTCGGGATGCCGTCCACGCGCGGCTCGAGGAGATCGTCGCCACCCTCCTTCGGCGCGCCGGCTGGTTGGTCCTCCCCGACTACACGTTCAACCACTTCGGCGAACGCGGGGCGGCCGACCTCGTGGCGTGGCATCCGGATCGCGGAGCTTTGCTGATTGTCGAGGTGAAGTCGCGGATCATCGACATCCAGGAGCTGCTCTCGGCCTTCAACCGCAAGCTCCGCATCGTGCCGATGACGGTTCGAGCCACGCACGGCTGGAACCCGATTGCCGTGGGCCACGTCCTCGTGGTCGCCGAGGGCACCAGCCAGCGCCGGATGATCCGGGCCCACTCCACCACCTTCGCGTCGGTGCTACCGGCATCCGGGCGCGCGGTCCGTGCCTGGCTCAATAGCCCGTCAGGCCACCTGGCCGGCGTCTGGTTCCTGTCACCTATGCCCGCCGGGCATGGTAAGCAGCCGTTGCCGGGGTCTCGGCGAGTTCGCAGGCCGCAGTCACGCTCGGACGAGACCGGTGAACGGACGGCAGCCACCGCCGCCGGTCCCTGAACGCGCATACCACGCGCAGCAGGCATACCTGGTGGGAACCGATGGCAATCGACGCGGCGCCACGAGTGCCACCGCTAGAATCGGTCACATGTTCGATTCGACCGGGCCGGCTACGGACGACGCGGCGCGATGACGATCGAGCGCGTCACGAGCGCCCAGGTCGCCGAGGAGGAGCTCGCCCTCGAATCCACGGTCCGGCCGCGTCGCCTGGACGAGTTCGCCGGCCAGGAGCGGGTGAAGGAGAACCTGGCGATCCTCATCGACGCCGCCCGGCAGCGCAGCGAGCCGGTCGATCACATCCTCCTCTATGGCCCCCCGGGCCTGGGCAAGACGACGCTGGCGAACATCGTGGCGGCCGAGCTGGGGGCGCAGATCCGGACGACCTCGGGGCCGGCAATCGAGCGCGCCGGCGACCTGGCCGCCGTCCTCACCAGCCTGGACCGTGGCGACGTGCTCTTCATCGACGAGATCCACCGGCTGAGCCATGCGGTGGAGGAGATCCTCTACCCGGCCATGGAGGACTTCGCCCTCGACGTCGTGCTCGGCAAGGGCCCGGGCGCGCGGACGGTGCGGCTCCAGATCGAGCACGTCACGGTCATCGGCGCCACCACGCGGGTGGGCAGCATCACCGGCCCGCTGCGCGACCGGTTCGGCGCCACGTACCGCCTCGACTACTACACCCGGGCCGACCTGGAGACGATCCTGCGCCGATCCGCCGGCATCCTGGCCATCGAGCTCGCGGAAGAGGCGGCCACCATCGTGGCCGGGCGCGCGCGCGGGACGCCGCGCATCGCGAACCGCCTTTTGAAGCGCGTGCGCGACTTCGCCCAGGTCCGCGGTGGGGGAGACGGCGCCGTGAGCGCCGAGCTGGCGGACCAGGCGCTCGACCTGCTCGAGATCGACGACCGCGGCCTGGACGCCATGGACCGTCAGCTCATGCGCGCCATGGCCGAGCACCATGGCGGTGGGCCGGTGGGCCTGGCCACCATGGCCGCCACCGTCAGCGAGCCCGTGGAGACGATCGAGGACGTGGTCGAGCCCTACCTCATGCAGATCGGGCTGCTGGCCCGCACGCCGCGCGGCCGGCAGCTCACCGACAGCGGCTGGCGGCACCTGGGGCTGACACCGCCCGCCGGCGCGTCGGCCCCGCCCGGGTCGCAGCAGCCGGGCCTGTTCGACTGACGCCCCGATGTCGCCGGAGATCGGCCGCATCCTGCTCGTCATCGGTCTCGTGCTCGTCGTGGTGGGCGGCCTGGCGGCACTCGGGGTTCGGCTTCCCTTCGGGCGGCTGCCGGGGGACATCGCCATCGAGGGGGAGCGTGGCGGCCTCTACGTCCCGATCGCGACGATGATCGTCGTCTCGGTGGTCCTCACCATCCTCCTCAACCTGTTCATTCGCCGCTGACGGACCGCGCGAACCGCGCGAAATGTGCCACCGCGACCCGAGACGCGGGAGTAGGATCGCGCCGACACCGCGTCCCCCGACGGAGACTGACGCGGGGACCGGCCGGAGGATGGAGGTTTCTGCGACCGTGGAGGGCTTCTTCCGTCTCAGCGAACGGGGGACAACCGTCGGCACCGAGGTGCGTGCCGGGGTCACGACGTTCCTGGTGATGGCGTACATCATCTTCCTGAACCCGTTGATCCTGTCGAACATGTTCCCGGAGGCAGAGCGCGGCGGATTCATCGTCGCCGCCAGCGCCGCGACGGCGCTCCTGGCCGGGATCCTGACGATCGCAATGGGGGTGGTCTCGAACTACCCGATCGCGCTCGCCGCGGGCCTCGGCATCAACGCCATCGTCGCGTTCACGCTCGTGCTCGGGCTGGGGCTGTCCCCGGCCGGCGCGATGGGCGTGATCGTGATCGAGGGCCTCATCGTGCTCGTGCTCGTCATCGTCGGCCTGCGCGAGGCGATCATGAACGCGGTCCCGCTCGCGCTGAAGCGGGCGATCGGCGTCGGCATCGGCCTGTTCATCCTGTTCATCGGCTTCGTGGACGGCGGGCTCATCGGGCCGGGCAACCCGGTCGTCCAGTTCAACTTCCCGCTGGAGCCGTCGGACTGGGTGTTCGTGCTGGGGCTCGTGCTGACGATCGTCCTGTTCGCACTGAAGGTCCGCGCCGCGCTGCTCATCAGCATCGTCGTGATGTCGATCTTCGCCTACGTCGTCGGGCTCACCGCGTTCCCGGACGAGCTCAGCTTCGTACCCGACTTCTCGACGCTCGGCCAGTTCGACATCACCGAGGTGTGGAACCTCGGGCTGCTGGCTGCAGCGCTCACGATCTTCGCGATCATGCTCACCGACTTCTTCGACACGATGGGAACCGCCACCGCCATCACCGAGCAGGCGGGGCTGACCACCGAGGACGGCCGGGTTCCGGGCATCAACCGCGTGCTCATCGTCGACTCCGTCGCGGCCGCGGCCGGCGGCGCGGCGGGCATCAGCTCGAACACGAGCTACATCGAGAGCGCGGCGGGCGTGGCCGAGGGTGGTCGCACGGGGCTCACCTCGGTCGTCACCGGCGTGCTGTTCCTGCTCGCCGTCTTCGTCACCCCGCTGGCGGGGATGGTGCCATTCGCGGCCACCGGCCCGGTGCTCGTCGTCGTCGGCTACCTGATGGCGACGCTCATCAGGGACATCAACTTTGCCGACGTCGAAGAAGGCTTCCCGGCCCTGCTCGGCATCACGCTCATGCCACTGACGTACAACATCACCGTCGGCATCGGTGCGGCCTTCGTGTCGTACGTGCTCATCAAGACGGTGCGCGGCAAGCTGACGGAGGTCCACTGGCTCATGTGGGTCGTGGCCGCCGCCTTCCTCGTCTACTTCGCCCAGGCCTGGCTGAACTCGGTCATCTAGCTCACCCAACTGGACCGATGGCGCCCGGCCGGGCCTCCCGGCCGGGCGCTACGCTTCCCGGGTCCATGCCCGATTCGACCACCCCGGCGCGCCTGCGCGTCGACGACTTCGACTATCGCCTGCCGGCCGCGGCGGTTGCCCAGGTCCCCGCCGAGCCGCGCGACGCGTCGCGGCTGCTCGTGCTCGACCGTGCCGCCTCCACCCCCGGCAAGCCCGCGCTTCGCCACCGCGTCTTCCGCGAGGTGGGGGAGGAGCTCCGGCCGCACGACCTCCTCGTCGTGAACGACTCGCGGGTCATTCCGGCGCGCCTTGCCGCCCGCCGGGACACCGGCGGGGAGGCAGAAGTGCTCGTCCTGCGCGCGATGGAGGACGGATCGGGTCTCTGGGAGGGCTTGGTCCGCCCGTCGCGCCGCGTCGGCATCGGCGACCGCCTGACACTCCGATCCGGGGACGCCGTTGAAGTCGGGGACCGGCTCGGCCAGGGGACGCGATCCCTCCGCTTCTTCCGTGACCCGCTCGCGGTCATGGCCGACGCCGGCGAGATGCCGCTGCCGCCCTACATCAGCGACCGCTCCTCGCCGGCCGATCGCTACCAGACCGTCTACGCCCGGCCGCCGGGGTCGGCGGCGGCGCCGACCGCCGGGCTCCACTTCACGCCGCAGCTGCTCGACCGTCTCGCCGACGACGGCGTCGCGCGCACGAGCGTGACGCTCCATGTCGGCCTGGACACGTTCCGCCCGCTCGAGGGCGACTACGTCGACGAGCACCGCATCCACCGGGAGTGGTACGAGGTGCCCGCCGCGGCCCGGCGCGCGATTGCCGCCGCCCGCGCCGCGAACGCCCGGACCGTGGCCGTCGGCACGACGAGCGTGCGCGTGCTGGAGACCGCTGCCCGGCAACGGGCGCGCCGCGGCTGGACGGACCTCTACATCATGCCGCCGTACCCGTTCGCGGCCGTCGACGCCCTCATCACGAACTTCCACCTGCCGCGCAGCTCGCTGCTGCTCCTCGTCACCGCCTTCGTGCAGGCCGGCATGCCCGGTGCGACCGCGCACGAGGCGCGCGACACGCTGCTGGCTGCCTACCGCGCGGCGCTCGACGAGGGGTATCGGTTCTTCAGCTTCGGGGACGCAATGCTCCTCCGGTGAGCTCCCATGAGCTCTCGGGAGCCCGACTTGCTTGCCATCCGTAAACTATTTGGTACGCAGTGGAGAGTGGAGGAGAAACCATGCCCGATGAGCGTGAGATCGGCCGACGCGTGAAAGAGAGCGTGATCGGCACCATCCGCGGCACCGGCGAGATCGGCGAGGCCGCGGTGGGGACCATGTCGTCGCTCGTGCAACGCACGGTGAGGGAGGTGGGTTCAGCCGGCTCGAGCGCCGCCGACCTGGCGGTCGGTGCCGTGAAGGGCACGATCGGTGCCCTCGGCGACGTCATCGGCCTGAGCGCACTCACCGCGGCCAACACCGTGAGCACCACCGCCCAGGCGGCGAGCAGCGCCGCCAACTCGGTCGGCAACGCCGCGAAGGCCGCCGTCCTCGGCGCCGTTCGCGGCTCCGCCGAGACGAGCGGCGAGACCCTCGAGGCCATCGGTCGCACCAGTCGGACCGCCGTGAGCGAGGCGTCCGCCCTCGGCGCCGACATCACCGCCGCGGCAGTCGGTGCGGTCGAGGGTGCAATCGAGGTTGCCCGCGACACGACGGTCGACGTCGAGGAAGCCGCGTCCGCGGCGGCGACGGGCGCGATCGAGGCGGCCGCCGACATCGGCGAAGCAGCGGCCACGCGCGTGCAGGCCGCGGTTCAGGGCACGATCAACGGCGTGAAGGTGACGGTGGGCTCGGCCGTCGGCCGGACCGACTGACCCCGGGATCAGCGCAGCCCGAGGCGGCGTGCGATGTCGAGCGAACGTTCGCTCTCCTCGTCCTCCGCCTCCGGGCCGGGCTCGCCGGCGAGATCCGGCTCAACCCTGATCGGCGGCCGCGGCATCTGGGGTGTCGGCGCCTCGGCGCGTGCCGAGGAGTCGCCTGCCGGCGGCCGCGCCGGCTGCTCACCGTCTCCGTCCCGCTCCTGCTCCGCCGCGGGAGGGGCGGCGAACGCCGGCTCCTCGCGCGCGGCGCGTGCCGGCGGCCGCGTGGCTGTCATGCCGTCGTCCGGGGCCTCGTGGCCGGTCGGCTCGGCCATCACCGAGCATGCGGCCGCAAACTGGGTCAGCGCCTTGCCGAGCTCGGGCGTCTCCGCCAGTGCATCGAGGACCGGTCGCGCCAGGCGCAGCCGCCATCGGCTCTGGTGCTCGTGCGCCCACAGGCGGTACGTCTCGCCGCGCAGGTCGACGCCGCGGACCGCCTGCCACGGGTAGAGGCGTACGTTCAGGCTGAAACGGGCGGTCGAGCCGCGCGGGGCGTACCAGCCGTCGAGGAGCCCGACCTCGGTGACCACGAGGATGCGGCGCTCGTCATCCTCGCGGCCGGCGACCGCGAAGACGGCGATGTCCTCCACGCCGAGGGACTCCAGGTGCAGGCGCACCCATTCATGGAGCTCGTCGTTGAGATATGGGTTGCGAGGCCACTCAGCCAACCGGACCATGGATACCTCCTGCCGGGGCCATAGCCTATCCTCTCGCGGTGACCACGACCAGTGGGCACTTGCCCCCGAGCTCGCCGATCTCCTTCGAGTCCCTGCCCACCCCGGTCGGCCGCGCGCGGCTCGGGCGGCTCGTCACCCCGCACGGAACGGTCGACACGCCCCAGTTCATGCCGGTCGGCACGCAGGCCACGGTGAAGAGCCTGACGCCCGGCGACCTCCGAGCCGCCGGCACGCAGATCATCCTCGGCAATACCTACCACCTCTCCCTGCGACCGGGCCACGAGCGGATCGCCCGCCTCGGCGGGCTCCATCGGTTCATGGGCTGGGACGGACCGATCCTCACCGACTCCGGCGGCTTCCAGGTGTTCAGCCTCGGTCATCTGGGACGCGTCGACGACGATGGCGTGACGTTCGCCAGCCACCTCGACGGCTCGCCGCACCGGCTCACACCGGAGCTGGCGGTCGAGATCCAGGAAGCGCTGGGCAGCGATATCGCCATGGCCCTCGACGAGCTCGTCGACCCCGGCCGGCCGCCCGACGAAGTGGAGGCCGCCATGCGCCGCACGCATGCCTGGGCGGAGCGCTGCCTTGCGGCGCGCGCGCGGCCCGACCAGGCACTGTTCGGGATCGTGCAGGGCGGCGTCGATCCGGCGCTGCGGCGTGAGAGCGTGGCGGCGATCGCCGCGCTTCCCTTCGACGGGATCGCCATCGGCGGCCTGTCGGTGGGGGAGTCGAAGGCGGAGATGGCCGCGACCCTCGACGTCGTGGCCGAGGCGCTCGACGGCGACGGGCGGGTGCGCTACCTCATGGGCGTCGGCTCACCGGCCGACTTCTTCACGGCCGTGGAGCGCGGCGTGGACCTGTTCGACTGCGTCCTGCCCACCCGCGTCGCCCGCAACGGACAGGTCTGGACCGATGCCGGACGGATGAACCTGCGCAACGCGCGATTCCTGGACGATGGCGGGCCGATCGACGATGACTGCGCCTGCGAGGCCTGCCGAAACCACTCGCGCGCCTACCTGGCGCACCTGTTCCGGGCCGACGAGCTGCTGGCGTACCGCCTCGCCTCGGTCCACAACGTCACCTATACTCTCGGCCTGATGCGACGCATCCGGTCCGGGCTCGCGGACGGGACGTACGCATCGCTGCGGGACGTCGTCACGGAGCAGCACAGGAGCAACCGGCGCGAGACCGATAAGCCACCGGTAACGGACCGATAAGGCCCGATCCGGCAGGCTGAGGCGGTCACCGCGGCCGGCAGATCGGAGGTCTGCTGAGATGGCGAAGGGCAGGGATCGACCGCGTCACCAGGAGAAGCGCAAGCCGAAGGCGAAGGCGCCAAAGGTCCCTCCGGTATCGGCCTATGAGCCGCCGATGTCGGTCGAGGTGATCAAGCCCAAGCGCAAGCCGCGCCCCGAACCCGGCGAGGAGGAGTGAGCTGACCGCCGCCGGGAGCAATAGAGAAGGAGCCCGCCAGACCATGGACGCCCCGGTGGCCCCCGCCAAGGCCCAGACCCCTCCCGAGCGAAACGGCGAGCGCAATCGCGCCGTCGACGCTGCCATCCTCCAGATCGAGAAGCAGTTCGGCCGTGGGTCGATCATGCGTCTCGGCGACAAGGGCGCACACCAGAACGTCGACGTCATCCCCACCGGCTCGGTGGCGCTTGACCTGGCGCTCGGCGTGGGCGGGGTGCCCCGCGGCCGGATCACCGAGATCTACGGCCCCGAGTCGAGCGGGAAGACGACGCTGTGCTACCACATCGCCGCCAGCGCCCAGCGCAACGGCGGTGTGGCCGCCTTCATCGACGCGGAGCACGCCCTGGACCCGACCTACGCCCGCAACGTCGGCGTGAACGTCGACGAGCTCCTCGTCAGCCAGCCGGACACCGGCGAGCAGGCGCTCGAGATCGCCGAGACACTCATTCGCTCGAACGGCGTCGACGTCGTCATCGTCGACTCGGTGGCGGCCCTCGTGCCGCGCGCGGAGATCGAGGGCGAGATGGGGGACAGCTTCGTCGGCCTCCAGGCACGCCTCATGAGCCAGGCCCTTCGCAAGCTGACCGGTGCCATCAACCGCAGCAACACCTCGCTCGTGTTCACGAACCAGCTGCGCGAGAAGATCGGCGTCATGTTCGGCAACCCGGAGACCACGCCGGGCGGCCGCGCGCTGAAGTTCTACGCCAGTGTCCGGCTCGACATCCGGCGCATCGAGACGCTGAAGTCGGGGACCGATGCGATCGGCTCCCGGACGCGCGTGAAGGTGGTGAAGAACAAGGTCGCATCGCCCTTCCGGCTGGCCGAGTTCGACATCATGTACAACGAGGGCATCAGCCGCGAGGGTGGGCTCCTCGACGTGGGAATCGCGGCGGGGGTCTTGACGAAGACCGGCGCCTGGTTCAACTACGGAGACACCCGCCTCGGCCAGGGACGGGAGAATTCTCGCGACTTCCTCAAGGCGAACCCTGAGATCGCCGCGAAGGTCGAGCAGGAGATCCGTGGCAAGGTTTCGTCGATCGAGGTCGGCGTCGAGGGGATTGCCGAAGCCGAGTAGCGGCCTGACGACGAGCGACGACCTCGCCGCCGCGGCCGTACGCTGGGCGCTCGAGCGCGTCGGCGAGCGCGGGTACTCGCTCCGCTGCCTGGCTTTCGTCGAGGACGCATTCGAGCGGGCCAACGGGATCGAGGTCTTCGGCGGCAGCTCGGCGACGGAGTCAGCAACTCAGTACGGCCTCCATCCGTTCGACGACGCCCAGCCCCCACCGGCCGGATCGTTCGTCTTCTACGACGCCGAGGGGCCGATCCGCGGCACGCGCGACAACTGGGGCCATGTGGGCCTGTCGATCGGCGATGGCCGCGTCGTGCACGCCTGGGATCTGGTCCGTGTCGATCCGGCGCGGGCTGTCGAGCGGCTCGAAGGTGCTCCCGGGTGGACCTCGCCCCGGCTCCGCGGCTGGGCGGACGTCGAAACGATCCTGCGCGGTCACCGGACGCGGAACTGGGACGATGGCTGAGCGAGCGCGGCGGGGCAGGCGAGCGCCCAAGGTCCCGCCGGACGCCGAGGCAGCGATGGAGGTCGCTGCGCGATACCTCGCCACACGGCCGCGGACCCGCCGCGAGGTGGAGCTGCGGCTCCGGCGCACCGGGGCGAGCGACGAGGTGGTGGATGCCACCATTGGCCGGCTCGAGGCGCTCGGCTACGTGGATGACGGCGCGTTCGTCCGCTGGTGGGGCGAGCAGCGCGACCGCCACGCGCCCCGAGGCCGGCGGATGGTGGAGGCCGAGCTCCGCCAGCGGGGCGTGGGTCGCGAGGCGATCGAGGCCTTCCGTGCGACCTGGGAGGCACCGGAGCGCGCGCCGGGCGACGACCACCTGCCGGCAACCGATGCCGACCGCGCCGCCATCGCGCTGGAGCGTCACCTCCGCGGCCGGGCCGTGCCGGAGGATGACCGGGCCCTCGCCAGGATCGGCATGTACCTCGTGCGGCGCGGGTTCGACCCGGAGACGGCACGCGCCACGATCCGTGCCGCGCAGCGAGCCGCGAGCGGTAGGCCCGGGGCCGAGGAATCGTCGTGAACCGGGTACGGTGAGCCGATGCCGATGCGCCTGGCGCTGATGACCGAGCCCCAGCAGGGGCTGAGCTACGACGAGGTCCTTGCCGCGGCCCGCGCGGCGGAGGAAGCTGGCCTGGAGGCCTTCTTCCGATCGGACCACTTTGCGAGCTTTCCCGGACCGGAGGGCCTGCCGACCACCGAGGCGTGGAGCACGCTCGCCGGCCTGGCGCGAGAGACGCGGACGATCCGCATCGGGTCCCTCGTCTCGCCGGTGACGTTCCGCATTCCCGGCGTGCTGGCCAAGCAGGTGGCGACGGTCGACGAGATGAGCGCTGGACGCGTGGAGCTGGGGATGGGCGCCGGCTGGAACGACGAGGAGCACGCCCAGCTCGGCATCCCGTTCCCGGACCTCGGCGAGCGCTACGACCGTTTCGAGGAGGCGGTCGCCATCGTCCACGGCCTGTGGACCGAGCCGGACGGCTGGGGCTTCGACGGCGCGCACTGGCGAGTGGAGGGCGCCCACTTCGCCCCACGTCCGGCCCAGGGCGAGCGCCGGCATCCGAACCTCATCCTCGGCGGCGACGGCGGGCCGCGCCTCTCGCGCCTCGTCGCCCGGTTCGCCGATGAGTTCAACCTCGTGTCCGCCTCGCCGGACAAGGCGCGCGACGCGTACGGCCGGATCGACCGCGCCTGCGAGGCCGCCGGACGCGACCCCGCGGAGGTGACGCGATCGGCCATGACCGGCGTCCTCATCGCCGAAACCGAGCACGAGCTGCGTGACCGGGTGCGTGCGCAGCTCGAGATGCTCGGCAGCGCGGACGCGGACGCCGACGCCTGGCTGGCGGACCGCCGACGGCGCTGGATCATGGGCACCCTCGACGAGGCGGGCGAGCGGGTCGCGGCCATGGCTGCGGCGGGAGTCGAGCGCATCATGCTGCAGGACTTCCTGCCGCGCGACCTCGACATGGTGCGCCTCATGCCGCGCCTGGCGGGCTGAACGAGGCGAGATAGGTGGCGCCGGGGTGGGTACCGGCGAGTTGCGGTACACTCGCCAAGGGTTGACACGACGTTGACGTTCGAGCGCATCGGCGCCGGGCAGCCCGCACAACGATGCATGCAGCGCGTCCGTCGTGACGGGCGCCATCGGTCGCCCACGCGGGCTCCAGCCACGGAGGAGCCATGATCGAGACATCCGTCGCCATCCTGGCGGCGCTCGGAGCACTCGTCGTCGGCACGGGCCTGGGCTATCTCGCCCGGCGCTACCTCGCCGCCACGGCGGTCCGGCACGCGGAGAGCTACGCGGAGCGGATCGTGGCCGAGGCCCGCGCCAAGCAGAAGGAGATCGTCCTCGAGGGCAAGGACCAGGCACTCCAGGCCCAGCGCGCCGCCGAGGACGAGGCGCGCGAGAAGCGGGCCGACCTCCAGCGCCAGGAACGCCTCCTCCTCGACCGCGCCGAGAGCCTCGACCGCAAGGTCGAGGCCCAGGAACGCCGCGAGGAGGCCTTCGAGCAGCACCAGCGCGAGGTCGACGCCGAGCGCGCGCGGCTCGCCGAGCTCCATGCCCGCCAGCTGGTCGAGCTCGAGCGCGTGAGCGGCCTCAGCGTCGCCGAGGCGCGACAGAGCCTCATCCAGCAGATCGTCGACGAGGCGCAGGCCGAGGCCCAGCATCGGGTGCGCGACATCGAGCGCCGCGCCCAGGACGAGGGTGACGAGCGCGCCCGCCGCATCCTCACCACGGTCATGCAGCGCGTCGCCGCCGACCACACCAGCGAGGCGACCGTCACCGTCGTCAGCCTGCCGAGCGAGGAGATGAAGGGCCGCATCATCGGCCGGGAGGGGAGGAACATCCGCGCTCTCGAACAGGCGACCGGGGTCGACCTCATCATCGACGACACGCCCGAGGCGGTGGTGCTGTCCGGCTTCGACCCGGTACGGCGCGAGGTGGCGCGCATGGCGCTCACCAAGCTCATCAGCGACGGGCGCATCCACCCCGGGCGCATCGAGGAGACGGTGGCCAAGTGCCGGGCCGAGATCGAGACCGTCATGCGCCAAGCCGGCGAGCAGGCCGCCTACGACGCCGGCGTGCCGGGCCTCCACCCCGAGCTCATCAAGCTCCTCGGCCGGCTGAAGTACCGCACCAGCTACGGCCAGAACGTGCTGAACCACTGCATCGAGACCGCGCGCCTGGCGGGGCTCCTGGCGGCCGAGATCGGCGCCAACGTGAACGAGTCGAAGAAGGGCGGCCTGCTCCACGACATCGGCAAGGCGGTCGACCACGAGGTGGAGGGCCCGCACGCCCAGATCGGCGGCGACATCGCCGCTCGGTACGGCGTGAACGCGGTGGTCTGCAACGCCATCGCCGCGCACCACCAGGAGGTCGAGCAGGAGTCGGTGGAGGCGACCGTGGTCCAGATCGCCGACGCCATCAGCGCATCACGGCCGGGAGCACGCGGCGAGAGCCTGGACAACTATGTGAAGCGCCTCGACGATCTCCAGCAGATCGCGCTCAGCTTCCCCGGTGTCGAGCGCTGCTACGCGATCCAGGCCGGGCGCGAGATCCGGATCCTGGTGAAGCCGGAGGACGTGGACGACCTCGCCTCCTCTCGGCTGGCCCGCGACGTGGTGAAGAAGATCGAGGAGCAGCTCCAGTACCCGGGCCAGATCAAGGTGACGGTCATCCGCGAGACCCGCGCCGTCGACTACGCCCGATGATCGACCGCGCCGCCCTGCTGCGGTGCATGGTCATCGGCGACATCATCGGCAAGCCCGGGCGCCAGGCGATCGGGCACCACCTCGCCGACCTGCGCGCTGAGCTCGACCTGGACATGGTCATCGCCAACGGGGAGAACGTCGCCGCCGGAGCCGGCCTCACCCCGAGCCTGAGCGAGGAGCTGCTGGGCCACGGCATCGACGTCATCACCAGCGGCAACCACGTGTGGGACAAGCGCGAGGTGTACGAGTACCTCGATTCCGGGCGCCCCGTGCTCCGCCCGCTGAACTACCCCGACACGGCACCGGGCCGTGGCTGGCTCGTCCACGAGCTGCCCGATGGCGAGCACGTCGCCGTCCTCAACGCCATGGGCCGCGTCTTCATGAACCAGCTCGACTCGCCGTTCACCGCCATCGACGCGCTGCTCGACGGCGCCGCCGAGCCGCTGCCGCCGATCCGCATCCTCGACTTCCACTGCGAGATCACCTCCGAGAAGAACGCCATGGGCTGGTTCCTCGACGGGCGGGTGAGCGCCGTGGTCGGCAGCCACACGCACGTGCCGACCGCCGATGCGCGCATCCTGCCGAAGGGCACCGCCTACATCAGCGACATCGGCATGACCGGACCCCGCGACTCGATCATCGGCTTCAGCCTGGAGACCGTCCTGCCCCGATTCCTCAGCCACCTGCCGACCCGCTTCCAGGTCGCCGATGGCCCGGTCTCCTTCAACGCCGTGGTCGTCACCGTCGATCGGGCCACCGGACGGGCCACCGCCATCGACCAGGTCCAGCGCCTGTACGAGGTCTGACCGGACCGATGGCGCCGCGCGCCGCGCGTCGCAGGCCCCCGCCGCCGATCGCCGCGATCGTCGGCCCCACCGGCTCGGGCAAGAGCGACCTGGCCATGGCCATCGCGGCGCGCCAGCCGGTCGAGATCATCGTCGCCGACTCGCGCCAGGTGTACCGCGGCATGGACCTCGGCACCGCCAAGGCCGCCCCCGCCGAGCGCGCCGCCGTCCCGCACCACCTGCTCGACCTGGTCGACCCCGACGAGCCGTTCACCCTGGCCGACTGGCTCGCCGCCGCGCGGGCTGTCGTTCCACAGGTCGCCGCCCGCGGTCGGCTGCCGCTCCTGGTGGGAGGCACCGGCCTGTACGTCACCGCCCTCGTCGACGGCTACGCACTGCCCGGCGGCCCGCCCTCTCCGGAGGTGCGCCGTCGCCTGGTGGAGGAGATGGACGCGGAGGGGCTGGCGCCGCTCGCCGAGCGGCTGCGTCGGGACGCGCCGCAAGTCGCCGCGACGACCGACCTGCGCAACCCGCGCCGCGTGATCCGCGCCCTCGAGCGGGCCGCGGGCGGCAGCGCGGCGCAGACGGCGGCGAAGCCGTATCCGGGCCGCGTCGCCCTGCTCGGCATCCGTCGCCCCCGCGCGGCCCTGTACCGCAGCATCGACGCTCGGGCGGCGGCGATGTTCGCCGGCGGCCTGCTCGACGAGGTGGACGCGCTCCGCCGCGCGGGCTTCAGCGCGGACCTGGCGCCGATGACCGGCCACGGCTACCGCGAGGCCGCACGCGTCCTGGCGGGGGAGTGGAGCGTGGAACGGGCGATCGAGGTCACCGCCCGGCACACACGCCAGTACGCGAAGCGTCAGCTCAGCTGGCTGCGGCGTGACACGCGGATCGTGTGGCTCGACGCTGGTGATCGCGCGGCGGACGACCCGGCGCTCGTCGCGCAGGCGCTCGACCTGCTGGGGCGGATGCTGGCGGAGTAGGGGAGTGGGTCAGGCGGCGGGCAGGCCGATCGCCCGGCGCCAGGCATCGATCGTGGACGCCGTACCGTCCTCCGCAGCGCCGACCGGCACGTCGGCGGCGGCCGCGGGCGCCACCGTCATCGGCTCGGCGGGAAGGACGTCGGGCATCGGCTCCGGGCGCCCGAGCAGATAGCCCTGTGCCGCCTGTACGCCGAGCGCTCCGAGCTTGGCGAGCTGCGCGGTCTCCTCCACGCCCTCGCCCACCACGAGCGCGCCGGTGCGCGCCGCCAGCCCGACCACCGACTCGATGACGGCGCTCGACGCCGCGCTCGTGGCGCTGCGCTGAACGAGGCCGAGGTCGACCTTGATGACATCGAACTGGAGCTCGCTGAGGAGCCGCAGGCCGGCGTTGCCGGCACCCACGTCGTCCGCGGCCACCCGGATGCCGGCCTGGCGGCAGGCTTCGAGGGTGGCGCGCACCCGGTCGAGATCATCGATCGGCTCGCGCTCGGTCAGCTCGATGACGAGCCGCTCGGGCGGAAAGCCGTGCCGGGCGAGGATGCTGAGCAAGGCGGCGGCGCTGAACGCCGACGTGCCGACCGTGGCGGGCGACACGTTCACCGCCAGGAACTGGTCGCCGGGGAGCGCCCGCGCGCCGGCGACGATCGTCTCGATGCAGCTCAGGTCGAGCTCGAGCAGGTGCTCACCGGCGCGCGCGGCGGCAAACAGGGTGGCCGGGTTCGAGAACGGCGCCGGCGGGACGGGTCGGATGAGGCCCTCCATGCCAAGCTGCCGCATCTCGCCGAGGTCGATGATCGGCTGATAGACCGGGCGCAGCAGGCCGTTGGCGATGACGCCGGCCACCTCGGTGGCCGATCCCTCGGCCACGGCCGCCTCGGACGCAGACAGCGGGTCGAACACGACGACGTCGGTGCGACCCGCCCGCTTGGCCTCGTACAGGGCGGCATCGGCCTGGGCGTACAGCTGCGCGCGAGTGGTGGCGGGGTCGGGCATTGCGCTCACGCCGGCCGAGAAGGAGATCCCATTCCGCGGCTGGTCGTCCATGCGCAGGGCAGGCTGGAGGGCGGTCGCGAGCAGCCTCCGCGCGACGATGCGGGCGCCTTCCGCCTCGGTATGCGGCAGGAGGATCGCGAACTCGTCGCCGCCGATCCGGAACGGCCGGTCCGGGCGGCGGATCGAGGTCGCCATGAGCCGGCCGAAGTAGGCGAGCGTACGGTCGCCTTCGGCATGCCCGTTCAGGTCGTTGACGGCCTTGAACTCGTCGACGTCGAGGATGACGAGGCTGAGCGGCACCTCGTAGCGCTGCGCAGCCTCGACCTGGCGGTCGAGCTCCTCCTGGAAGGCACGGTGGTTGCCGAGGCCGGTGAGAGGGTCGGTGAGCGCGTCGGCCAGGGCCGCCTCGTAGCGCTGGCTCAGATCCCGATGCGAGCGCACCAGCGGATGGACGATTGCCAGCCACAGGCCGATGCCGAGCGGGCCGGCGCCCACGGCGGCGCTGAGCAGCCCGCGCAGGGCCGCGTCGGCGACCGATGCGGCGAGCACGCGCTCCGCGACGACGGCGGTCACCGTCGCCACCAGCAGCGCCGCGACGAGGCGCACCGCGAGCCCGGATCGGCTTGCGGCCACCGCGGACCCACGGGCGCTGGACGCGGCCATCCCGGCCTCGTGCATGCGTCGACCTCCAGCCCCCCGGCGTGGTGCGGATAGGTATGGCACATGGCGGTGCGCTGCCGCACTAGCCGGAAAGTACCGCTCCGCGCAGGATGGCGGGCCAGCGTCCGACTTCGGCTACGATGGACGGCGATGCCCGGACGCTCGCAGATGATCGACCTCACCACGCCCGAGGAGCGCGCCTTCCTCATCGGCCTCGACGACCCGTCGGACGGTCGCTGGCCGGTCGCGCGCAGCCTCGTCGAGCTCGCCGCCCTGGCCGAGACGGCGGGGGCGGTGGTGGTCGGCCGCGCGCATCAGCGTCGCACCGCGCCAGACCCGGTCTGGTACTTCGGCAAGGGACGCGCCGCCGAGCTGGCCGACGAGAAGGCGATGCACGACTTCAACCTCCTCGTCGTCGACGATGAGCTCAGCGCCACACAGCAGCGCAACCTCGAGAAGCTGCTGAACTGCAAGGTGCTCGATCGCTCGGCGCTGATCATCGACATCTTCGCCCGCCACGCGCGCACGCGCGAGGGACGGCTCCAGGTCGAGCTCGCCGCACTCGAGTACCACCTCCCGCGGCTGACCCGGATGTGGACCCACCTGTCGCGCACCGCCGGCGGCATCGGCACCCGCGGCCCCGGCGAAAGCCAGCTCGAGACCGACCGCCGCATCATTCGCGAGAAGATCAAGAAGGTCCGCGCCGAGCTGCGCGACGTGCGCCGGCACCGCGCCACCGCCAGCCGCCAGCGCGACCGGGCCGAGGTGGCGGCCGTGGCGCTGGTCGGGTACACGAACGCCGGGAAGTCGACGCTCTTGAACGCGCTCGCCGGGGCCGACGTGTTCGCTGCCGACATGCTGTTCGCCACGCTCGACCCCACGAGCCGTGCGGTGACGCTGCCCACCGGCCAGCGGGTGGTGGTGAGCGACACGGTGGGATTCATCAACAAGTTGCCTCACGACCTGGTGGACGCCTTCCGCGCGACGCTGGAGGAGGTCGTGCGCGCCGACGTGCTGCTCGAGGTGGTCGACGCGGCCGACCCGGACTTTCTCGGCCAGCAGGCCGCGGTGCAGGCGGTCCTGGACGAGCTCGGCGCAGGCGAGAAGCCGCGCATCACCGTCTTCAACAAGGTCGACCTGCTCGACGCCGACCTGCGCGCCGCACCGATGCCGCCCAGCCCACAGGCCGCGTTCGTGAGCGCCGCCACCGGGGAGGGCCTGCCCGAGCTGCTCGAGCGCATCGCCGCGGCACTGCGGGAAGGCATGGTGAGCGTCGACGCCGTCGTCCCGTACGCGCGCGCGGCGCTCGTCTCGCGCGCCCGCGCCGCCGGCGACGTGGACGAGGCCTACACGCCGGCCGGCATCCGGCTGTCCGGCCACCTGCCCGAGGCGATGGCGGCGGAGGTACGCAACGCCGCGCCGCGCCGCCGGTCGCGCTCCGGCACGCCCGCCGCCTGACGCGGGCGGTGCCCAGCCCCACGGTCGACGCCGCAGCCATCGCCGACGCGCGCGGCCGGATCCCGGCCGCGTTCCGCGACATGCCCCAATTCGTCTCGGAGCCGCTCAGCGAGCGCCTCGGGGCCTCGGTGGTGGTGAAGGCCGAGACCGCCAATCCGGTCGGCTGCTTCAAGGGGCGCGGCACGTGGCTGGCGGTCGCCGAGCTCGTCGCCGCCGGGACGGTGGGGGAGGGGCGTGGCCTCGTCGTCGCCTCTGCCGGGAACTTCGGGCAGGGAGTCGCCTATGCGGCCCGCGCCCTCCGGGTGCCGCTCACCGTCTACGCCGCCACGACAGCGAACCCGGCGAAGGTGGCGGCCATGCGCCGGCTCGGCGCCGAGGTGCGCCTGGCGGGGGAGGACTTCGATGCTGCCCGCGACGGTGCCGCGGCCCACGCGGGCACGGGAGCCGCCCACCTGCTGGTTGACGGCCAGGACCCATGGATCACCATCGGAGCCGGCACGCTCGCCGCCGAGCTGACCGACGCGATCGCGGCCGGGGATCTGCCCGAGCTGGCCGCCCTGTACGTCCCGGTCGGCAACGGGGCGCTCATTGCCGGCATCGGCGCCTGGCTGGCGGAACATCGACCGCACGTGCGCCTCGTGGGCGTCCAGGCCGAGCGCGCGCCCGCCATGACGCTCTCCTGGCGCGAGCATCGGGCCATCGAGACCCCCAGCGCCGATACGGTGGCCGACGGGATCGCCGCGCGGGTGCCGGTCCCGGAGGCCCTCGAGCTCATGATTCGACACGTCGACGACATGCTGCTCGTCAGCGAGGACGACATCCTCGCCGCACAGGCCGAGCTGGCCGCGGCGCTGCCGTTCAGCATCGAAACCGCCGCGGCTGCCGGTTGGGCGGCCGCGCGACGCCACGCGCCGCCGCGGCCGATCGGCTTCGTGCTCACCGGCGGCAACGTCCCGCCACCCGCCTGAGCACAGCGCGAGCCACCGGGCCCGTGATGGGCCGGTGGCTCGGGTATCGCGAAGGGTGCTAGGTCTGAGGCTGCGTCGCGCCGTGCGGGGCGGTTGCCGGACGGGGTCGCGGCGGAGCCACGGCCCGGGCAAGCATCGCGCGGCGTGCAAGGGCGCGTCGCACCCCGAGCCCGCCGAGCAGGTACACCGCCGCGCCCGACATGAGCAGGCCGTAGCCGATGGCCATCTGCGCCGTCTCGCCGCCGTCGA